>CALMYH010000183.1 GCA_937873395.1 uncultured Burkholderiales bacterium | reverse complement strand
GGCACAGGAGGGGAGGCTGTTCGCGCCCCTAGCCTTCACCAAGACCTACGCCATGGCGGCCTCGGCTGGCCTGGCCGTCACCTTGATCCCGGTGCTCATGGGCTACCTGATCCGCGGGCGCATTCCGGCCGAGACCGCCAACCCGTTGAACCGGGCGCTGATGGCGTTGTACCGGCCGGTGCTGGACGCAGTGCTGAAGGCGCCCTGGCTCACGCTGGGCGTGGCCGCGCTGGTGCTGGTGGCAAGCCTGTGGCCGCTCAAACACATCGGCAGCGAGTTCATGCCGCCGCTGGACGAGGGCGACCTGCTTTACATGCCCACCGCGCTGCCCGGCCTGTCGGTGGCCAAGGCGGGCGAACTGCTGCAGCAGCCCTACCGCCTCATCAAGACCATCCCTGAAGTGCAGAGCGTGTACGGCAAGGCTGGCCGGGCCGACACCGCCACCGACCCGGCGCCGCTGGAGATGTTCGAGACCACCATCCAGTTCAAGCCGCGCAGCGAATGGCGTACCGGCCTCACGCCCGAAGCGCTGGTGGAGGAGCTGGATCGCACCGTGCGCGTGCCGGGTCTCTCCAACATCTGGGTGCCGCCCATCCGCAACCGCATCGACATGCTGGCCACCGGCATCAAGAGCCCGGTGGGCGTGAAGGTGGCCGGTCCGGACATTGCCACCATCGACCGCCTCACCGGCGAGATCGAGAAGGCCGTGAAGACCGTGCCCGGCGTGAGCAGCGCACTGGCCGAACGCCTCACCGGCGGGCGCTACATCGACGTGGACATCCGCCGCGCCGATGCCGCACGTTTCGGCCTGAACATCGCCGACGTGCAGGACATCGTGGCCGGCAGCGTGGGCGGGATGAACATCGGCGAAACGGTGGAGGGTCTGCAGCGCTTCCCGATCAACCTGCGCTATCCGCGCGAGTTGCGCGATTCGCTGCCCGATCTGCGCGCGCTGCCCATCGTGGCACCCGGTGGACAGCGCCTGGTGCTGTCCGACGTGGCCGACCTGCGCATCGCCGAAGGGCCACCCATGCTGCGCAGCGAGAACGCACGACTGGCCGGTTTTGTGTATGTGGACATTCGTGGGCGTGACCTGCGCGGCGCGGTGCTGGACATGCAGCGCGCGGTGGCCGAGCAGGTGACACTGCCGGCGGGGGATTCGGTGTCGTGGTCCGGCCAGTTCGAATTTCTGGAGCGCGCCACCGCCAAGCTCAAGCTGGTGGTTCCTTTCACGCTGCTCATCATCTTTGTTTTGCTGTACCTGATCTTCCGCCGCTTCGACGAAGCGCTGCTGATCATGGCCACGCTGCCCTTCGCTCTGGTGGGTGGGGTGTGGTTCCTGTGGTTGCTGGGGCACAACCTGTCCGTGGCCAGCGTGGTGGGTTTCATCGCGCTGGCCGGTGTGGCGGCCGAGTTCGGCGTGATCATGCTGATCTACCTCAAGCACGCTTGGCAGGAGCGCGTGGATGCTGGCCGCGTGGATGAGCCTTCGCTGCTGGAAGCCATTCGGGAAGGTGCGGTGCTGCGCGTGCGGCCCAAAGCCATGACCGTGGCCACCATCGTGGCCGGCTTGCTCCCACTGTTCTGGGGCATGGGCACCGGCAGCGAGGTGATGCAGCGCATTGCCGCACCCATGATCGGCGGCATGATCAGCGCGCCGCTGCTCTCGCTGCTGGTGGTGCCGGTGGTCTATCGGTTGATGCGGCGGCCACAATAAAGCAGCAAGCTGACATCAGGTGTCAACAACAACGCAGCCAATAACGAACTGTGCAGATGACCTGGCGATCACTACCGTGGAGTGACCGGTACCCGTCCATTCCCAACGAACTGGACCTGCCCATGCTTCAGCAAGAAGCCCGATCAGCGGTGGAGCAGGGCAGGGGCGCCTGGGCAGATCAATGGTGCCTCACCGGATACGAGTACCAGTTGCTGTGCGCGCGTGAACTGATCACGCGGGCCATGTACGAGCAGGTGCGGGACAAGCCCTACCTCACTAGCCCTCAGGCCGTGCGGGATTACCTTCGACTGAATCTCGCGGGCCTGGCCCACGAGTGCTTCTGGGTGATCTACCTGGACTCCCAGGTGCGTGTGATTGTGGCCGAGGAGATGTTTCGGGGCCCGTTGTACGTCTGGCCAGATCGCTTCGAGCGCCCGGCGCTCACCACTCATGGCCAGGCGATGCACGATCCGACCGACTTCACCCCAGCTGGGGGTGAGGTCGACTTGATCGATGTCGCTCCGGCCTTCTTTGTCACTTGGCCTGCTCTGCAGGTCTTCCATGGTGTTGCTCCCTTCAGCTGATTCGAACAATCCGTCCCAGATCGGGACCGGGCGTGAACTCGATGGCCGTGATCACGGGAACGAACCGGTCGATCATGGTGATCGTCTGGGAGACGTTGCCCTTCTCATCGGTCTCGACGCTGACGCTTCGGTCCTTCTTCTTGAACGTGTCGCCCTTGATCAGAAGGGCACGGCCTGCGGGTGACCGGACCAGCCCGGTGACCTGCCCAGCGGCCAGGGCCAGGGCCAGGTGCCAACGGCTGAGATCACGCAGTGGCCGGCGGTGACCTACCCTGCTCTGCCTGAAGTGCCGCTCGAAACCGGTCCACAGCAGGTTGCCCTCGAAGTGCTTGAGTTCCTCGGCCAGTTGATCGCCATCGATACGCACCGCCCGAAAGTCCATTTCCCCCTCCGTTGCGGTGGGCACCGTGTACGGTTGCTCACACCACTCGGTGGGCAGCACCTGGTCGGCCAGCTCGCCGGCCTGCGCCCGTGTCAACATGGCCAGGGTTTCCTTGTCCGGGTGTCCGGGCTTGACCTTGACGCCAAAGATGACGCATTGCTTGTACGCCTGCTCGGGTGCCATGAAGAAGTGAACCTGGCGAAAGTTGCGAGCCAGATAGGTTCTGATCTCTTCGTCGATCGCGTAGAACGGAACGATGTAGACCAGCACACCGCCGGGCATCAGCATGGGAGCCGTCTTCTTGAGGAAGGTGCGCTCCAGCCGCTCGGCTTTTTCGTGGGTGTCCAGGTTGTTGCGGTCAAGGTTGGCGTTGTCGCTCACGCCAAACCCATATGGCGGGTTCAGGAACAGCAGGCCCACCGAGCGTGCCTTGATCACGGTGTCATGCACGTCGGCATGCAGGACGCGGTAGAGCAGGTCCTTGGCCTGCCAAGCCCGTTCCTTGTCGAACTCGACCCCATAGGTCTCAACGAGGCTCTGCCCTGCGGAGTAGGACTGAACATACACCAGCGACTGCTTGATGTCGGCCAGTGCGGCACCGGTGCCGCAGCACGGATCAAGAAGCCGGATGACCCCGGGCTTTCCTTGCGGATGGAGCGCCGAGATCACGCGGGTGCAGGGGATTGCCGACTGGGTGAGTGACAAGCAAGCGCTGCTGGCCGCAGGAAGGCGCAGCTGGGATGAGCCGGACATCTTTGTGATGGGCGACTTCAATGTGCCATCTCGGCGCAGCTCCTTGTTCAAGGCGCTGACATCGACCGGCCTGGCAATCCCCACAGCCATGCTCAAGGATGAGTTCGGATCCAACCTGGCACGGAACAAACGCTACGACCAGATCCTGCATCTGCCCCACTACCCGGAGACGTTCACCAACCGCGCAGGGGTGCGGCGCCAGTAGCTCATGGCGATCAAGATGACGGCCAGGGCCAGCAGCTGACCGATTTCCACGCCCACGTTGAAGGCGAGCAGGTTGGGCAACCAACCATCTCAGCTCGGAGACTACCGCGCGAGCGGTTTAGTCCTTAGGCTGATCTCGGTCGTCCGAGTCGGACACGTCGACAGTCAGCTTCTTGCTATCTAGCAGTCACTTGGGCTCCACAGCGCAACATGTGCTACCGGAAAGACCCAAGTCGCCGGAAGAAAACTCTGCGTTTGAGAAGCCCATGCTTGCCTTGCTACTGCAACGTCCGACAATTTCGGCCGCAGGCTTAACTGGCCGTGACTGTTCAATGGTGGCGCCAATTTGGCTGCGGTCTGGTTGTAGGCGGTAGACGGCTGGCTGCCCTCGGCTTGGTAGGTGGCTGACCTTACCGCCCAAGCGTAGGCGATGCCCATTGCTTCAGCTGCCGTTCGTCGCTGGCGGCCTCGGCTTCGATGGAGTCTTGCGGCAGTTGCTTGAGGCAGTCCGCATAGGCCACCGGGTCCAGTTTTTCTGCCACGGCCTGCTCCGCCACCACCTTGGGTGAGCGGCCGTCCCACACGAACCGGTTGCCGTGCTGCACCGGGTCGGGTTCGCAGTCGCTCTTGTACAGCGGCGGGGCGTCGGCGGTGAAGGCGTCGAAGACGATGGTCTTCTCGAAGATCAGGGGCTTGCCGTTGGGCGTGGGCGGCAAGGGCGGCATCTGTTCCACGGCCTTTCGAGCGCGCTGTTCGACCGATTCTGAGGTGGTCCACAGGGTGTCGAGCCGTGCCAGCCTGCCGTCGGGCGCCATCTCGATGCGAAAGCGCACGGCGCCCTGGTCAGGGCCTTCGACGGCCGTGCCCATCATGCTGCGCACCTGCTGCCCCCAGTTGTGGCGGTAGCGCTTGCTGTTCTTCAGCGTGTAGGTGGCGGCCAAGGCCCATTCCTGGGCGCTGGGGGCGGGCGGCGCGTCCATGTAGGCCCCCGGGCGGTCTGTGGCTGGCGCCTGCGCCACGGTTTGCGGAGGCGCCTGGCGAGCGGCGGTGCTCTCCGGAACCGGCGTCGCTGCAGTGGCCTGGGACGGGGTCTGGTCGGGGCGCTCTGGCGGCTCTACCGCTGGCGGGCGCGGCGGCTGAATCTGCACCATCTCCAGACGGATCACTTGCTCCACTGGCGGGAGCGCCTTGGGCTTGCGGTCCAACACGTACTGGACGGCCATGATTGCGCCCAGGGCGTGCAGCCCCACGGACAAACCCACAGCGACAAGCAACTGGCTTCGGCGCATCTAGCAGCGCGGTCAGGCCATTTGCGGCGGCCAGTTGTGTGTCTCGGCCTGGCAGGTTTTGCACCAGGCGTAGAGCGCGTCATACACCACCACGCCGTGGCGCAGCATGTCGTGATCGTTCTTGAAAACCTGTGACAGACCGAGCGACACGGCATACAGCCCGGCCGACTGTGGCGCTAGGTCCAGGCGCGAGGTGTCGGCGCCGCGCACGATGGTGGCGAGCTGTTGCAGCGCTGGGTCGTGCAACGCATGTTTGCTGAGAAAGGCGTCGAAACTGCACAGCTCGCCCACGTGCGTCATTTCCACACCCGGGATGTCGTAGGGCGTGGCGCCGGTCTCGGCGGCGACTTTCAGCACATCGGCAGCAGGCACGTAAAGGAACTCAGCGGCCGGGTCGATGAAGCGGCTGATCAGCCACGGACAGGCGATACGGTCGATCTTCGGGCGCTCGCGGGTGATCCATTTCATGGGGTTTCTCCTTTGGCTTGGGTCGGGAAGCCAGCGGCCTGCCAGCCGTCGATGCCCCCTTTCAGGTAGCGCGCGTTGAGGCCAGCGGCGCGCAGGCGCATCGCGGTGGATCGGCTCACTTCGTGCCCGTAGACGCAATACACGATCACGGCGCGGTCGGTGGGCAGCTCGGCGGCCCATTTGCCCACGGGGGCGGGGCCGCGCCAGCGGGCGCCGGTGATCACCGTGGCCGCATTCTCGTACACGCCGGCGCGGCGCACGTCGATCACCAGTGCGTCGCCGATGTCTTCGCCGGTCGCACCGTGGGCCTCGCTCGCAGCGTGCACTGCGTGCTGGTAGCGCGCGTAAACCGCCGCCCAGTTGATGTGGGCCATGAAGGCGTCCACATAGGCCCCTGCAGCGGCCCCAAAGTCCAGGTGGTAGGCGTGTTCGTACATGTCCAGCGCGAGGATGGGGATGCCGCCGGCCAGCGTGTGCGTGTGGTCGGCGGCCCACTGGTTGACCAGCGTGCCTTCGCGCGGCTGGAACACCAGCAGCATCCAGCCCGAGCCACCGCCCAGGGCTTTGGCGCAGGCGGTGAATTCTTCGCGCCAGCGTTCGACGCTGCCGAAGCTGGCGCTCAGGGCCAGGGCGCACGCGGGCTCCATGGCCTGCCCGTCGCCGCCCAGGCTGGCGAAGTACAGCTCGTGCAGCAGCATGGAGTTGGTGGCGATCAGCTCTTCTCGCTTCAGGCCGTTGAGTGCAAAGCCCGGCGCGGTGGCAAAGGTGGTGCCGGCTAACTGTTCTCGGATGGCGTTGAGGCGCTTGACCGCGCCGCCGTAGTTGTTCTGGTAGTGGCTGTTCAGCAGCTTGGCGGAGAGGCCGCTCAAGGTTTCGGCGTCAAAAGGAAGGGGCTGGGGGTGTGCGTTCATGCGGGATCCTTGGTTGAATCAGGGGAACAACTGGCTGGCCACCAGCCCGGCGACCGCGCAGGCGCCGAGCAGCGGCATCACGCCGACTTTGAAACGGAACAGCGCCACGGCGGCGGCCAAAGCGATGGCGGCGGATACGGCATCGAAGCGCCCGCCAAAGCCTTGCGGCCACAGCACGTGGTACATGAAGAACATGGCGAGGTTCAGGATCACGCCGACCACCGCCGCCGTGATGGCCGACAGCGGCGCGGTGAAGCCCAGCTTGCCGTGGGTGGCCTCGACCAGCGGGCCGCCCGCAAGGATGAACACGAACGACGGCAGGAAGGTGAAGAAGGTGACCACCGTGGCGGCCACGGCACCGCCGGCGAACAGCGCGTCGGGCCCGAGCACTTCTTTGAGCCAGCCGCCCACGAAGCCCACAAAGGCCACCACCATGATGAGCGGGCCAGGCGTGGTTTCGCCCAGCGCCAGGCCGTCGATCATCTGCGGTCCGCTGAGCCACTGGTGGGTCTCGACCGCCCCCTGGTACACGTAGGGCAGCACCGCGTAGGCGCCGCCGAAGGTGAGCAGCGCGGCCTTGGTGAAGAACCAGCTCATGAGCGTGAGTGTGCCCTGCAGGCCATTGAAGGCGACCAGCAGCGCCATGGCGAGCAGCCACAGCCCCAGGCCGACCGCGAGCACCTTGGCGAGGTGGCTGCGCGAGAAACGGGCATGGGCCGGCGTGGGCGTGTGGTCGTCGATCAGCGCTGGTCCGTAGTCTTGCTTCGCGATGCCGTGCCCGCCCCCAAGGGCGAACACCGATGGCCAGCGCTTCGCGCCGAAGTGACCGACGAGCGCCGCGGCCAGCACGATGGCGGGGAACGGCGTATCGAACGCAAAAATCGCCACGAAGGACGCTGCGGCGATGCCCCACATCCAGCGGTTCTTCAGCGCCCGTGTGCCGATGCGGTGGGCGGCGTGCAGCACCAGCGCGGTGACGGCTGGCTTGAGCCCGTAAAAGAGCCCGGCCACCAGCGGCACGTCGCCAAAGCGCAGGTAGATCCAGCTCAGGGCGATCAGGATGAACAGCGAGGGCAGCACAAACAGTGCACCGGCCACGATGCCGCCCCAGGTCCGGTGCATTAGCCAGCCGATGTAGACGGCCAGTTGCTGCGCCTCCGGGCCCGGCAACAACATGCAGTAGTTCAGCGCGTGGAGGAAGCGCTGCTCGCTAATCCAGCGGCGGCGCTCCACCAGTTCGGTGTGCATGATCGCGATCTGCCCGGCTGGGCCGCCGAAGCTGATGAAGCCGAGCTTGAGCCAGAAGCGGAAGGCCTCCGCGAAGCTCACGGCGGAGGGCGCAGTCTGAGCTTCGGTAGATCGTGGAGTGGTGCTCATGGGCCGGTTCCGGTGGAAGGCGCAGGGGATGCGTACAGGGCGTCGAACACGGCGGCAGCGGCGGCGGCCAGTGCGTCGTCGTTGGCGTGCAGTTCACGCAGCCCGCTGAGCACGCTTTCCAGCCCGGCCGCTTCTGGCACCGGGATGCCGCCTGCGTCCAGGTAGTGCACGGCGCCGGCGATGCGCTGCAGGCGGGCGTCCGTTTCCAGGCCAAAGGAGGCGATCAGCACTTCGAAGCTGACCCGCGCGCCCACGTGGGTGAAGCGGGCGCCGTCGAAGTCAAAGCCCAACACACCGCGCGGCACAGGCGTGCTGCCTGCCGGGTCGGTCAGCCAGACAAAGCGGGCCTGATGATCGATGAAGCGGCGGATCAGCCAGGCGCAGGCCAGCCGGTCCACCCATGGGCGCGCGCGCGTGGCCCAGCGTTTGCCCTGGAATTTGCGCGCATCGAGCCTTTCGATGCCGTGGTCCTTCTGGGCCTGGGGTTCGCCGCGCGAGAAGCGCGCGTCCAGCGCCTGCCGCAGCGCGTCCAGCTCGGACTGCGCCTGTTCGGCGGCCGCGGCGGGGTAGTAGTCAATCCGCCTCAGCGCCTGCAGCGCCTCAGCCACCGCCCGGCCGCGCCGGCGAGCCTCGGTCTCGCCCAGCGCGGGCAGCTCCGCCTGCAAGGCGGTAGCAGTGTCGCGCCACAAGGCATAGGCCTCGGTGCGGTCGAACAGCGCCAGCAGTTCGTCGCGCTGGGCATCGCCTTGCGGAGACAACGACAGCACCATGGCCGACCCGCCGTGCTCGCGCACCTCCGCGGCAAGCGGCTCGAACAGCGCCGCGTGTTCCGCGGGGAGCAGGTAGGCCCCGTCGCGCAGGGCGCCACAGCCCAGCGTCTTGAGAGCGCGCCAGACGCGCACCCGAACCGCGTTGGGTTGGGTGGGGAGTGTGATGATCAGGATGGCCAGCATGTGATGAAATATACATCACAAAACTAGAAATATATATTTCACCATCAAAGTCGGGCACACGGCCGAAAAGCACGGCTCGCTCACTTGATCCTTCAGGCCTAGGTGGACGAAAGCTCCCAAGAAGCCAGCGCTCGATTTATATTCTAATTATCGTTAGAATGTAATCATGAACAACCGCCAACTCAAAGACCTGCTCTACGAACAGGTCGCTCGCATCGGCAAAGCACTAGCCAGTCCCAAGCGGCTGGAGTTGCTTGAGATGCTCGCGCAGGGCGAGAAGTCGGTGGACGCGCTCGCTGCCGAGCTTTCGATCGACATCAAGCTCGCCAGCGCCCACCTCAAGGCGTTGCGCGACGCGCGGCTGGTGACCAGCCGGCGCGAAGGCAAGTTCATCCACTACCGGCTCACCGGCCCTGACGTGGCGGGCCTGGGCGTGAAGCTGCGCGAGGTGGCCGAGGAGCACCTGCTGGAATTGCGCCTGGCGCTGGACCAGATGGCTGCAAACCCCGGCCAGATGGCACCAGTGGACCGGCAGGCGCTGATGGAACAAGCGCGGCGTGGCGAGGTGGTGGTGATCGACGTGCGGCCGCCCGAGGAGTACGCGGTGGCGCACCTGCCCTACGCGCGCTCCATGCCACTCGCCGAGGTTGAAAGGCGCCTCGCTTCGCTGCCGCGCGACAGGGAGATCGTCGCTTATTGCCGCGGGCCGTTCTGCCTGTTGTCCGACGAAGCCGTGGCGCTGCTGCAGGCCCGCGGCTACCGTGCCCGCAAGGTGTCCGACGGCGTGAGCGAGTGGCAGGCCGCCGGCCTGCCGCTGGCGACCGTGGGCAGCGACCTGAAGTCACTTCGCTCGCGGAAGCGCACATGAACTTTGAACAATGGGTGCTCGGTCACGAGCCGCTAATCCGGACGGGTTTCTTCTTCGGCGTGTTCGCCATCGTGGCCCTGTGGGAGCTGGCGTGGCCGCGTCGCGTGCTCCTGCTTTCGCGTCGGCAACGCTGGACCGCCAACCTCGGCATCGTGATGCTCAACACGGTGATCGTGCGCCTTGCGTTCCCCACGGCAGCGGTCGGCATGGCGGCGCTGGGTGTGGAAAAAGGCTGGGGGCTGCTGAACAACTTCGACGTGCCGTTCTGGCTCGCGGTGCCGCTGGCCGTGGTGGCGATGGACTTCGTGATCTGGCTGCAGCACGTGATGGTGCACGCCGTGCCCGCGCTCTGGCGCCTGCACCGGGTGCACCACGCCGACCTGGATTACGACCTCACCACCGGCACGCGCTTTCATCCGCTGGAGATCGTCCTGTCCATGGGCATCAAGTTCGCCACCATCACGTTGCTCGGCGCGCCGGTGCTGGCGGTGGTGATCTTTGAGGTGCTGCTCAGCGCCTGCGCCACCTTCAACCACGGCAACATCCGCCTGCCGGCGGCGGTGGACCGCGCTCTGCGCTGGTTCATCGTCACGCCCGACATGCACCGCGTGCACCACTCGGTGGAAGACGACGAGACCAATTCCAACTTCGGCTTCAACCTCACCTGGTGGGACCGCCTGTTCGGCACTTACCGCGAGCAGCCGCGCGCCGGCCAGCTGGGCATGACCATCGGCATCCACGGGCACGCCGACCCGCACGAGGTGGCGCGCCTGCCCGGCATGCTGATGCTGCCCTTCAGGGGTGAAGTGACCGACTACGCCATCAACCGCCGCAACTGGGGTGATGCCGACCGGAAGCCGGCGGCCTGAGCCATGCCTTTCCAAGCGCATCAGAGCCGTCACAATATCCATGCTTGCTGATGGAAAAATTCTTAACCTGGAGACAACATGAACCTTCGCTCCCTGGCCCTCGCGGCCGCCACCGCCGCCAGCCTGCTGCTGGCCCCTGCCGCACACGCTGACAACAAGGACATCGCCATCGACGAGATGGCGGGGTACCTGGAGTTCGTCGACTACGGTGGCGGCGTCATCTTTGCCGAGCAGATCCCCAAGGACGAGTGGCCGAAGATGGTGGTGATCGATGCGCGCGACGCCGGCCAGTTCGCCAAGGGCCACATCCCCGGCGCGATCAACATGGACTGGCGCCAGGTGCTGGCCAAGCGAGACAGCATCCCGAAAAACAAACCCGTGCTGATTTACTGCAACACGGGCTCACTCTCGGCCCAGGCTGGCTTTGCGCTGCGCGTGGCCGGCTGGGAGAACGTGCGCGTCCTGCAAGGTGGCATGGAAGAGTGGAAGGCCAAGGGAGGCTTCGACGCTGCGGCAAAAGCCACCGCACCGGCAAAGCACTGAGTAGTTCACAGAGGATGGCGTGAGTGTCGAACATCAAAGGGACTGATGTACTTAAGAGGAAGTCATCAGGCGTCAGCTTCAAATCCAAAAGACGACTCTCGTCACCAGTTGCCTGGCTGACGGCAATCGCTGCACTGCCGCCCCTCGGGTCCGCAAAGTCTCTTTAAGGCTGGACTGAGTCACTCGGGTACGGCGGTCCAAACACATGGGACGGTCGTCAGCGGTCATTCAGAGACTGGCGACGCCTGCGACCGCTTCCATGACAAGACCGGGTACTCGCCGCTGGATGGCACAGAGCCCTGTTGAAAGACCGGTTTCGATCGGGGTGGAGTGGCACTCCCGACCCCTTCGCGTCGTTCGCGCTTCTGCAGGTCAGGGGGGCTCAATGACCGCATTGGAGCCGAGACCGTGAACTGCGCTTCCATCGGCGAGCGGCTGCAACCGCTGCCGACCGGTCATTGGCAGGACAGCGAGTCCACGTACCTGCAAACCCCATTGTTCAGCCCTTCGGTGGCTTGAGACCCAATTGAGCCCAACCGGCAAGTTCTTCGGCCGTTGATTCATCAAGGCGTGCTATTGCTCCGGCAGGGGGGGTTCCAGAGAGTTCGATGTAGGAGCCTGTAGCGAGCCGATCCACGAAGACAGCCAAGCACGTTCCGCCACTTTTGCTGGACTGGTATGAGACTGCTTCAAAGTCAGCTGCTCTGATGAGTTCTGCCAGGATCTGACTTGGAGCCGGGAGGCCGAACTGAATTGGGAGGACGCGCCAGTTGTGAACCGCAGCCGCGTCATGCAGTTGCTTGCCTGTTGTCATCATGCGCAGATCAGTTGGCTTGAATTTCAACCTCTTCTTGATCCGCTCGGCTCTCTCTGGCATCCTGATCTTGCCAAGGACTCGTGCCACAGGACCGAGCGTTGCGGGAGTCAGTTGGAAGACTCGTGAGAGCTTTCCGTTGAGGACAACGGTTGAATGGCTCTGGCCTGGGGTGAGAGCCAGTTCCTCCGGGCTCAGTCCCTCGACCAGCTGGTCAGCCTCGATTTGGAACTTCTCCCGATATGCCGTGGGATGGTCAGAAGCCAGATACAAAGACGGCCATGGACTGAACGTCTTGCTGTCAATCTCGGTCCCAGCATTGAATCGGCCTCCAATGCTGGTAAGGCTACCGGCAGCGGACAGCGGATAAAGCGTCCACTGGTAGTCAACGATCCGGACCCAGTTCACAAGTTGCAGGGGTTCGGCTGGGGTTTGTTGCAAGGCCTTCAGCAGCTCCTGGCGTCGGCGGCGGCGTTCAGGCTCTATGTTGAAGTAGAGGATGTCCTGAAGCTCATCGAGGTCTGCAGAGAGCTCACTCCAGCGCTCCAACGACTCCTCGCTGAATCGGTCGAGCTCAAGAATCCCTTTAGTTGGGGGCGTACCTGCGGCAGCACCACGAGGCGCTGGTGGAGCCTGCTTCCCGCTGCGCCTACTCAATTACTTGACCTGCACCTGATTTGTCATGGCTTGGATGATAAATCGGCGCAGTCTGTCGTACCGACCTAGACGGATCATGTCGCGAGGGGAAACGTCTCCCAGCAGCGGGTTTCGTGCCCGAAACCAAGCAACTGTTTTCTCGGGGTCGCCCGAAAACTGCTTGGCAACTAGGTTGATGGTCGATGCGATCTCTTCCAGCCGGACTTGAACGGCCTCGGGTATGTTGTCGTCCCAGCGAACGGAGGACTCGGCGACAGCAGCAATGCGGCCCACGTCAGCCTTCTTCAAAGACAAAAACTGGGCCGCCTTTTTTGCGTCGAAGGTCTTACCGTGGCCAAACTGCAAAAGATCCTCAGGCACGGTGTCGAACAGGCCAAAACCTGACTGGCCAGAGGCTTGGCGGACTGCAGTTGCTTCCATGATGCCTGTCGATGAGGTGGAGGAGTAGGGCCACATTGTGGCAGAAACACAGTCAAACCACGTTTGAACCATATTTATACACCATTGGGAGCAACCGCGCTTCTCCTGTTTTCCACCAAGCCTGGTCAGGCAGAAGGCAGGCATACCTCATAGGCCGGCACTGGCCAATGATCTATCAGCTGGGAGCCGAACAGTCACCGGGAGGGATGGAAGCTAGATTGCGGGCTGTTCCGCCTCAAAAGGCGTCTCACAAGCCAGGCACAGCACCCGCAACGACGGCTTGCCCCAGATGTTCTGGCCACAGGCACAGGCACAGGTGAATTTCACCCGATTGGAGCGGTTGACGTTGGCCACCAGCGTCCCCGGTTGTTTGACCACCAGACTGGTGGCCACGGGCAAGGCCTGCGCCGGCGTGCTGCCACCGCCAACGGCCGGGCTCAGATCCATCGCCGCTGAGCGCTGGCCGGCTTCGAGCAGCTCAGGTCCGGGGAAACGGTCATACCAGCTGAGCCGAAAATCCTGCGTGATCAGTTCCTTGCAGGCCCGCAAGAATCCGCCGCCCTCGATGGCGTAGTCGCTCATGCAGTCCCCGGTGCGCTGGCCTCCGGGTTTGCCGGTGGAGGAGGGCATCAGGCCAATGGACTCCATCTTGTTCGCCCACTCGCCGTTGTGGTAACGCCCCCGGCCGGGCCTGCCAAAGTGGAACTGCCAACCACCTGCGCCAATTCAAGTGCAAGCGTCTAGCTCTGCGGCAACCCACGTCCAATCGAATAGGAGCGCCGAGCAAGTACCAACCTTGCCCACATCCGCTATGGTTCGTCCACTGTTGGCGCAGTCAGAACCCCCTGAAGGACTGGCCAAGTCAGGCTCTCAGCGCCTTCAGATGGAACCTGTCTTGCTCAGTCCATTCCTGCCTGAGTTGCCGCATGAGATGGCCGCGCAGCAAGTTGAACCCAGTGCATCGGCGCTGGACTTCATCAACTGGCTGCAGCAAGGTCTTGCACATCGATCGTTGAAATACAACGAAGCGGGAGCTCTTGTGCATTTCACGGCCGAGGGGATGGCTTTGGTCTCTCCATTGATCTTCAAGACCTATTTCGCCGAACGGCATGGGTCCGTGAGCAACGCAGAGTCGGACGCACAGGCACTTCAGGTCCAGCGCGAGGTGATCAAAGCCGGCTGGCATCTGATGGGGCCTGGCAAGACCAACATTCTGAAGTACCAGGTGCTTGGGCGAGCCGGAGTTCCCGTGGGCAAGCTCAGTGCTGGTGTATTGACCAGGCCAGACCGATGGGTTGTGCCGGTACCACCATCGAACCCAGTTCTTCGCCTCCTGTGACAGAGAGCCCCGGCCAAACCCCAAGCTGGGACATTCGTACCTGTCAGATTTGACAGGTGGCACGGAGAAAGTTTGACAGGCAAGCGCATACTGGGTAAATTGCCGATGTGCATCAGGGGAAGCCAAGCAAGATGAACCTGCGCAGT
>CALMYH010000182.1 GCA_937873395.1 uncultured Burkholderiales bacterium | reverse complement strand
GCGGCGTAGTCGCTGACGCGGCCGTAGTGGTGGTTCTTCACGTCCATCAGGATGGCCAGCTTCTCGGGGGTGAAGCCGGCTTCGTCGACGACGGTGCCGCTGGAGTCGGAGACGGTGATCACGCGCGCTCCCAGCTCCATGGCTTTCTCGACCGCGTACTGGGCGACGTTGCCCGAGCCGGACACGCTCACCCGCATGCCTTCGAAGGACTTGCCCCGGGTCTTGAGCATTTCCTGGGCGAAATAGACCGTGCCGTAGCCGGTGGCCTCGGGCCGGATCAGCGAGCCGCCGAAGCTCAGGCCCTTGCCGGTGAAGACGCAGTCGGCCCGGTTGGTCAGCTTCTTGGTCATGCCGGCCATGAAACCGACCTCGCGCCCGCCCACGCCGATGTCACCGGCCGGCACATCGGTGTCGCTGCCCACGTGGCGGAACAGCTCGCTCACGAAGGCCTGGCAGAAGCGCATCACCTCGCCCGGGCTCTTGCCCTTGGGGTCGAAGTCCGAGCCGCCCTTGCCGCCGCCCATCGGCAGGGTGGTCAGGGCGTTCTTGAAGGTCTGTTCGAAGGCCAGGAACTTGAGCACCGACAGGTTCACCGAGGGGTGGAATCGGATGCCGCCCTTGTAGGGGCCGATGGCCATGCTGTGCTGGATGCGGTAGCCGCGGTTGACCTGGACCTGGCCGTGGTCGTCGACCCAGGACACGCGGAACATGACCACGCGTTCGGGCTCGACCAGGCGGTCCAGCAGGCCTTGCTCGGCGTACTTCGGGTGGGTCGAGATGAAGGGCCAGAGGCTTTCCATCACCTCGGTGACGGCCTGCAGGAACTCGGGTTGACCGGGGTTGCGGTCGGCGACCTGCGCCAGGAAATCGTGAACCGATGCGTACTTCATGTGTGTCATGCTCCAGAAAAGTGCATGACATTATGCGAAAACGGCATTTCGCCATCCAAAAGGCGCATGAATGGTGCGTGAGGCCTTCTAATGGTGCATCGACCGGACAGGCTTGCGCCATCACCACCTCCGTGGTGCGTGCACAAGGCAGGGGCGGAACCGCTCAGCGACCGCGCAGGAACAGCGCGTCCAGGTCTTTCATGCCCAGCTGGCGCCAGGTGGGTCGGCCATGGTTGCACTGGTCGCTGCGCTCGGTGATTTCCATCTGGCGCAGCAGGGCGTTCATCTCGTCAAGCGTCAGGCGGCGGTTGGCGCGCACCGCACCGTGGCAGGCCATGGTGGCCAGCAGCTCGTTGCGGGCCCGTTGCACCACGGTGCTGGCCTCGTGTTGGCCCAGCTCGGCCAGCACGCTGCGGGCCAGCTCGACCGGGTCGCCCGCGGCCAGGGTGGTGGGCACGGCACGCACCGCCAGCGTCCTGGGCGAAAACGGCACGATCTCCAGGCCCAGCTGGGCCAGCACCTCATCCGCCGTTTCGGCGGTGGCCACCTCGGCCGGCGTGGCGGCGAACGTGGCCGGAATCAGCAGGGGCTGGCTGGCGATCCGGTGCGCATCCAGCTGCTGCTTCAGGCGCTCGTAGACGATGCGCTCGTGGGCGGCGTGCATGTCCACCACCACCAGGCCCTGCGCGTTCTCGGCCAGGATGTAGACGCCGTGCAGCTGGGCAATGGCACGGCCCAGCGGCCAGTCGCCGTCGGGGAGGGCGGTCCGTGCTTCTGCCAGGTTCTGGGTCGGCCTGAGCACCGGCTCGCCAGCAGGGCGGCCAGGTGAGTCCTGCGGGGCCACCACCCCTTCCGACGGCCGCCAGAGGGCTTCGAGATCGCTCACCCGCTGACCGACCGGCGGCGTGTCCGGACGCCAGGGCAGGGGCTGCTGGCGCGGCACCGGGCCGAGGAACGCGGGCGGCGCTTCGACCGGGGCTGTGGACGAAACGGCGTCGGAGACCGGCAGCGGCTGCGCCGAACGCGGTGCTGCCAGGGCGCCTTCCACCGCATGACGCACCGCCTGGTGCACCTCGCGGCTGTCGCGAAAGCGCACCTCGATCTTGGTCGGGTGCACGTTCACGTCCACCCGGGTCGGGTCGATGCTCACGTAGAGCGCATAGACGGGCTGCCGGTGACCGTGCAGCACGTCTTCGTAGGCGCTGCGCGCGGCGTGGTTGATGACCTTGTCGCGTACGAAGCGGCCGTTGACGTAGGCGAACTGCCAGTCGGCGCGCGAGCGGGCAGCGTCGGGTGTGCCCGCCAGTCCCCAGACCCGCAGGCGCTGCAGGCCGCCGGTGGTGGCGGCTGCACCGGGCACGTCGGCGGCGGGCCAGTTGACCACCACCGACTGGGCCACGAAGTCCTCGCCCAGCACGTCGGCCAGGCGTCGGCGCAGCGCGTCCAGCAGTTGTTCGCCGCCGGCCAGGTCGGGCACGACGGCACGCCATTGCGAGACCAGCTTGCCTTCATGCCAGATGGCAAATCCGACATCGGGACGCGCCAGCGCATGGCGCCGAACCGCCTCGATGCAATGGGCCAGCTCGGTGCTTTCCGACTTGAGGAATTTGCGCCGGGCCGGCGTGGCAAAGAACAGCTCGCGTACCTCGACCGTGGTGCCGCGGCTGCGCGCGGTCGGCTGCAGCTCGCCGCTGCGGCCGTCCAGCAGCCAGCCATGACCGGAAGTTTCTTCGTCGGTGCGCGTCAGCACCGACACCTCGGCAATCGAACAGACGGCCGCCAGTGCTTCGCCTCGGAAGCCCATGGTCTCCACCGACTCGAGATCGTCCAGGTTGGCGATCTTGCTGGTGGCGTGGCGTTTGAGGGCGGTGGGCAGTTCCTCGCGCAGGATGCCGCAGCCGTCGTCCTCGACGCTGATCAGGCGGATGCCACCGGCCTGCAGGCGCACTGTGATCTGGCGTGCGCCGGCGTCCAGGGCGTTGTCCAGCAACTCGCGCACCACCGAGGCCGGGCGCTCGACCACCTCCCCGGCGGCGATCTGGCTGATCAGCTCGTCGGGCAGCTCCCGGATCGGACGGCGGATGTTGGGCAGGGCGACGTTCACGCGGCCATTGTAGGTGGCGGCCAGAGGCGCTGCGCCCGACCCGGCCGCTCAGACCTGGCGCGAGCGGGCCAGCGGCGGATTCTCGGCGAAGTAGCGCACGATGCCGCGCAGCAGGGCGTCTGCCAGCTGGGCCTGGTAAGCCGGATCGCGCAGGCGCCTTTCCTCGTCGGGGTTGCTGATGAAGGCCGTCTCCACCAGCACGCTCGGGATGTCCGGCGCCCGCAGCACCGCGAAGTTGGCCTGCTCCACCCGGGGTTTGTGCAGTCTTCCGACGCGTCCCACTTCACCGAGCAGGGCGTTGCCAAAGCGCAGGCTGTCCTTGATCTGTGCCGTGGTGCTCATGTCGAGCAGGGTGCGCTGCAGGGTGGCGTCCTGTGCCCGGACGTTGAGCCCGCCCACGAGGTCGGATTCGTTTTCCTTGTTGGCCATCCATTGCGCGGCCGCGCTGGTGGCACCGCGTGTGCTCAAGGCATAGACGCTGGCGCCCTGGGGGCGCGGTGTGTAGAAGGCGTCGGCATGGATGCTGACGAACAGGTCGGCCTGAACCCGCTGGGCTTTTGCGACCCGCACCCCGAGGGGCACGAAATAGTCGCCGTCCCGTGTCATGTAGGCACGCATGGCATGGCCGTTGACGCGGGTCTTGTTGATGCGATCGCGCAACTGTCGCGCGATGGCCAGCACGACGTCCTTCTCACGTGTGCCGCCGGGGCCGATGGCTCCCGGGTCTTCGCCTCCATGGCCGGCGTCCAGGGCGACGATGATCAGACGGTCGGTCTGCCGACGCCCGGTGCCGGTGGCCGGTCTGCCGGATGCTGTCTGGCGCGGCGGAGAGTCGGGAGCCGGTGGTCCGCCAGGGGGCGTGCCCGGGCCGGAGGTGGTTGGGGGGGCGGCCTGGGCGAGTCGCCGTTCCCTCTCTGCAATCAGCGCACCCAGCGGATCGTCGGACGGTGTTTCGGTGCGGGCGGTTTCGATGCCCAGCAGTGCCGCGGCGCGTTCGCTGGCGGCATCAAGCTCGCGCATGCGTTGGGCGATCAGCCGTTCCAGCGGGTCGGGCGGATGGACCGGATAGAGGTCCATGACCAGACGGTAGCGGTAGGCCGCCACCGGGTCGAGCTGGAACACCTGGGGCTTGATCGGCTGCTTCAGGTCGATCACCAGCCGCACGACGTCGGGCGCGTTCTGCGCCACGCGGATGCCGGCGATGTTGGGGTCGTCCGGGCCCAGCTTGCCCACCAGCTCGCGCAGGCTGGGCAGCAGGTCGATGCCTTCGATGTCCACCACCAGCCGGTGGGGGTCGCCCACCGTGAAATGGCGGGTCTTGAGGCTGCCGTCGGATTCGATGGTGACGCGGGTGTAGTCTTCGGCCGGCCACAGCCGCACCGCCAGCACCTGCGCGCCGCGGGCGATCTCCTGGGTGCCCAGCAGCAGCACCAGCGCGCTGGCGCGCAGCAGTTTGCGTCGGTGAAGGCCGGAAGCCGGTGGCGTCATGGCAGGACCTGAAGCAGCTGGAGGCCGCGCGCACTGGCGGCCCGGACCAGCACTTTTCGGTTTTCGTCGGCGTGGGCGTCGGGCGGGATGTCCATGGGCGTGTTGCTGGCGCGGATCTCGATTTCCAGGTCGGCCGGCGGCATGACGCCGCTGGCACGCTCGGGCCATTCGACCAGCTTGAGCCCGGGCGACGCGAAAAGTTCGCGAAAGCCGGCGTCTTCCCATTCGCGCGGGTCGTTGAAGCGGTAAAAGTCGAAATGCCAGACGGACAACACATCTCCCTCGGGCATCCATGGGCAACTGGCGCTGCTGTGGGGCTCGACGACGGCATAGGTCGGGCTCTTGACGCGCCCATCCACGCCGAGCGCGCGCAGCAGATGCCTCACCAGGGTGGTCTTGCCGGCGCCCAGGTCGCCATGCAGTGCGATGACCGCATGCGCCAAGGCCGGGGAGCCAGCCAGGCTGGCGGCGAATTCGGCCGTGGCAGCCTCGTCGGACCAGTGCCCTTGCCAGCTGGCGGGCAGGCGCTGACCGGCCGCGCCCGCCTCGGGAACGCTTTCTACAATGCCTGTCTGATGACGACCGCTCTTGATGCTGCTCAACTTGTCTTGCGCCTGCAGGCCTGGGGCCAGGAACTGGGATTCTCCCAAATTGGCGTGGCGGGTGTCGACCTTTCGGACGCCGAAGCCGGCCTCCAGGCCTGGCTGGCCGCCGGGTTTCACGGCAGCATGGACTATATGGCAAGCCATGGACTGCGACGGGCGCGCCCGGCCGAGCTGGTGCCCGGCACGGTGAGTGTGATCACGGCGCGCATGGACTATCTGCCGCGCTCGACCCCGGCCGACTGGACAGAGCAGGAGCTCGCCCGTCTCCAAAGGCCTGGCGAGGCCATCGTGTCCGTTTATGCACGCGGCCGCGACTATCACAAGGTGCTGCGCAGCCGGCTGCAGAAGCTGGCTGACCGCATGGCGGCCGAACTCGGCCCGTTCGGGCACCGCGTGTTCACCGATTCGGCGCCGGTGCTGGAAGCCGAACTGGCGCGCCGCAGCGGCCAGGGCTGGCGCGGCAAGCACACGCTCATCCTCAGCCGCGAGGGCGGCTCGGTGTTTTTCCTGGGTGAGATCTATGTGGACCTGGCCTTGCCCCCCACCGAACCCGTGAGCGACCACTGCGGCGCCTGCAGTGCCTGCATCGGTGCCTGCCCCACAGGCGCCATCGTCGCCCCCTACCGGCTGGACGCGCGACGCTGCATCTCCTATCTGACGATCGAACACGACGGCCCGATTCCACTGGAACTGCGCCCGCTGATGGGCAACCGCATCTATGGTTGCGACGACTGCCAGCTGGTCTGCCCGTGGAACAAGTTCGCGCAGCGAAGCCCCTTGCCCGATTTCGACCCGCGCGAGGGGCTCGCGGGCTCCACACTGGTGGACCTGTGGGCGTGGCGTGAGGACGAGTTCCTGCGCCGCACCGAAGGCAGTCCGATCCGCCGCATCGGCCACGCCCGGTGGTTGCGCAACATCGCCGTGGCCATGGGCAATGCCCTGCGCCAACGGGAGGACGCGGGTCTGCGGTCAGCCTTGCGGGCGCGGCTGGACCACCCCGACGGGACTGTGCGCGAGCACGTGGCCTGGGCCCTGGCCCAGGCCCCCGGTCAGGCTCCCGTGTAGCGCTGGCGCAGCTCGCGCTTGAGCAGCTTGCCGCTGGGGTTCTTGGGCAGGGCGTCGGTGAACACGACCCGCTTGGGGGCCTTGAAGTGCGCCATGTGTTCGCTGCAATGGGCCATCACCTCGGCCTCGGTCAGGCTCTGGCCGGCCTTGACCACGATCACCGCCGTGACCGCCTCGACCCACTTGGGGTCCGGCAGGCCGATCACGGCCACCTCGCTGACAGCCGGCAACCGGTAGATCATTTCCTCCACCTCTCGGCTGGCCACGTTTTCACCGCCGGTCTTGATCATGTCCTTCTTGCGGTCGACCACGCTGATGTAGCCTTCCTCGTCGACGGTGGCCAGGTCGCCGCTGTGAAACCAGCCACCGGCAAACGCGGCCTCAGTGCGCTCGGGGTCGTTGAAGTAGCCCAGCATCAGGTGCGGCGAGCGGTGCACGATCTCGCCCACCTCGCCGGGGGCCACGTCCTGCATCTCGTCGTTGACCACCCGGGTCTCGACGTTGATCACCGCCTTGCCGCACGAGCCGGGCTTGCGCAGCTGGTCTTCGGGGGCGAGCATGGTGGCCAGGGGCGCGATCTCGGTCTGGCCGTACAGGTTCCACAGCCGCACTTTGGGCAGGCGCGCGGCCAGTTCCTTGAGCACTTCGACCGGCATGATGGAGGCGCCGTAGTAGCCCTTGGCCAGGTGGGCCAGTTTGCCCGCGTCGAACAGCGGTGAGCGCAGCAGCGCGATCCACACGGTGGGGGGCGCAAAAAAACTGGTGATCTGGTGCTGTTCCAGCAGGGCCAGCAGGTGGTCCGGTGTCGGTTTGCCGGTGATCACGTTGCTGCTGCCGATGTAGATGGCCGGCCCGAAGAACACGTCCAGCTGCGCGCAGTGGTACAGCGGCAGGGCATGCAGGGTGCGGTCCTGCTCGGCGATCTCGGCATTGATGACGCAGCTGACGTACTGCCACAGCACCGCATCGTGGGTGAGCATGGCCCCTTTGGGCATGGACTCGGTGCCGCTGGTGTAGACGATCTGGGCCAGGTCGGTGCTCTGCGTGCCCACCTCGGGAAGGGCGTCGGTGCAGGCGGCGAGGTCTTCGAATCGGTGCATGCCCTCGGCGGGCTCGCTCGGGTCCTCGGAGGGCAGCCAGATGAACTGCTGAACCTGGGTGTCCAGCAGGGCCGCATCGCGGGCCAGCGCGGCCAGCCCGCTGTCGGTGGCCAGCGTGCGGGCGCCCGCGTGGCGCAGGATGTAGGCCACCTCGTCGGCCTTGAGCATGAAGTTGATCGGCACCAGCACCGCACCACGCCGGGCCAGTGCAAAGCGCAGCGCCGCAAAGCCGTGTGAATTGCGCGCCAGCACGGCCACCTTGTCGCCTTCGCCGACGCCGATGTGATTAAGCCCGGCGGCCAGGCGGCTGACCAGGGCATTGAAGTCGGCATAGGTCCAGCGGGTCTGACCGCAGACGATGGCGATTTTTTCGGGCAGGCGGCAGGCGGTGCGGTGCAGGGCGTCGGCAATGGTCTGGCGGCGAACGGCCGGGTTCATGCAAGGTCTCCTTGTTGGGTGTCGGGACGGAAAGTCATGCAGGACGCGGTTTACCCCATCGCGCGCGGGTCGCCCAGCGTGTTTTCACCATGTTGCTCGCCGCTGCTGTCACCTTTGCTCACCAGGCCCCGCCCGCCGATGGCCTTCATGCGGGCTATCATTCGGCCAGCAATGAACCTGGACTGGCCACCTCCCCATTTCCTGGTCCGCTGGGGCCGGCAGCTTCGCGCGGCCTGGCTGTCCTGGTGGAACGTCATCCTGATCGGGGCCGAAATCCTGCTGCTGGCCGTGCTGCCGTCGAGCTACCGCAAAGGGCTCCAGCGCACCGCCGTCCTGACCCACCTGCTGCGTGCCACCTTGCCGCACATCAACAGCTTCCTGGTGCTGTCTGCACTGGTGAGCCTGGTGTTGATCCGCATCGTGGTGGCCACTGCATCCAGTTACGGACTGTCGCAGTACGCCCTGGAGGTGCTGGTGCGCACCCTGGTGCTGGAGCTCATTCCGCTCTATGCCGCCATGTTCGTGGCCCTGCGTTACGCCTTGCCGGGCGCCCAGGAGGTCCGCCGGCACCTGGCCGAGCGGCTGCGCGAAGGCTGCGATGTGGAGCACCAGCAACTGTTGCGCAGTGAACTGCTTCCCCGTGCCCTGGGCGCGACCCTGTCGGTGATGCTGCTGGCCGGCGTCAGCGGTGTGATTGCGCTGGTGCTGACCTACATCAATGTATACGGTCTGTCGCCCTGGGGCTTGCCGGAGTACACGCGCGGCGTGGGCGCGGTGTTCACGCCCGCGGTCTCGCTCATTTTTGCCCTCAAGACGCTGTTTTTCAGCCTGGCGGTGGCCATCGTGCCGTTTGCCGCCAGTGCCCAGCGCGATGCGCAGGGGCGTTTTTCCCGCCGCAGCGACATCTCCGAGTTCGCGCGCCTGTTGTCGGTCATCCTGATCGTCGAGGTGATTTCGCTGGTCGGCAACTACTATTGAGCGACACTGGCGCAGCATGAACCCCGACAACCGACCACCTCCCCCGGCCACCACCGACGTGCCCCCGGTTCCGTACCTGGAGTTCAAGGCGGCCTTGCTGTTGCTGGCGATGGTCGTGTTGCTGGCGTCCTCCGTGGTGTACGTCATGTACGCGCGCGGGCTGTTCGAGAGCACACAGAGGCTGGTGCTGGTTTCCGACGACTCAGAAGGGGTGGTCGTCGGCATGAACATGACCTTTGCGGGCTTTGCCATCGGCCGTGTGGCCCGCATCGAGCTGGGCGACGATGGCAACGCCCGCATCCTGATCGATGTGCCCACCAGGGACGCCAAATGGCTGCGAACCTCCAGCGTGTTCACCATGGAGCGCGGGCTGGTCGGTGGCACCCGCATTCGGGCCTACAGCGGCGTGCTGGAGGACCCGCCCCTGGAGGATGGCGCCGAACGCCAGGTGCTGCGGGGCGATGCGTCGGCCGAGATCCCGCGCCTGACGGCCCAGGTGCGTGACCTGCTGGACAACCTCAACGCCCTGACCGCGCCCGGCGGGGCCCTGGCCGGCAGCCTGGCCCATGTGCAGGACGTGACCGGAGCACTCAAGGGTCCCCATGGCGCCCTGGGCGTGCTGATGGGCAACGAGGCCGATGCCCGCAAGCTGGTGGCCACGATCGAAGGCGCCAACGCACTGCTTTCCCGCTCGGATGCCCTGGTGCAGCGACTGGACGCCCTGGTGGCCAATGCCGACCGCCAGGTTTTCGGGGCTCCCGGGCGCCCCGGGGAGACGGTGGCCGATCCAGGTCTGGTCGGAGAGGTCCGTGCGTTGGTGGGCCGGCTGGACGGTGTGCTGGCCGACACCCGCGGCACACTGCAAAAGGTCGATGCGGTGCTGGTCGAGGCACAGGGCATTGCCAGCAACACGCGCGAGGCGACCACCGATCTGGGGACCTTGCGGGCCGAAGTCGAATCCAGCCTGCGTCAGATCGAGTCCCTGGTCAACGACATCAACCGCCGCTGGCCGTTCTCGCGCGATACGGAGATTCGTCTGCCATGAAGCCGTTCGTCCTTCCCTTGGGCAAGCTGGGCACCGGTTTGCTGGTTGTGCTGGCCCTGGCGGCCTGCGGCAGCACGCCGCCGCCACCGGACTGGCAGATGAATGCCCGGTCCGGGCTGGAGCGGGCACAGAAAGCCTCGCTGACGGGGATGACCGCCATCGAGACGGCGGAAATGGCCCGCGTGCGGCGCGAACTGGCGCGCACCGGACGGATCGACCTGATGGCCCGTGCCGAACTGGTCCTGTGTGCGGCCCGGGTCGCTGCCCTCGACTTTGGCCCCTGCACGCCCTTTGAGGCCCTGGAGGCCGATGCGGCCGAGACCGAGCGGGCCTATGCCCGTTACCTTCAAGGCCAGCCGCTGCCAGGCGACGCGGTCTGGTTGCCCGAGACCCAGCGTCCCCTGGCTGTTGGCGGAGACGCGGCCCGCCAGGCCCTGTCTTCGGTGTCAGACCCTTTGTCGCGGCTGGTGGGGGCAGCCGTGCTGATGCGACGCGGCGACGCATCGCCTGAGGTGCTCGCCCTGGCGGTCGAGACCGCGTCCATGCAGGGCTGGAGCCGGCCGCTGCTGGCCTGGCTCGGGGTCCAGCGTGAACGCGCCCGGGCCGCCGGTGACCAGGAGCAGGCCGATCAACTCCAGCGCCGCATGGACCTCATCCTGCGCCAGCCCCGCTGATCGCCCCGCCGCCGAAGCGCTGATTCCAGTCGGAGGTCCAGCCCGCCAGCATCCGGGTCAGGTCGCCGCCGCGCGGTGGCAGACCCAGCGCCCTGGCCGCCTCGCACAGGGCCCGTCCCGGCTCTCGCAGGTCAAGCGCTCGCGCACCGTTCTGTTTGCTCAGCTTCTGGCCGTCGGCCGCCAGCACCAGCGGCGTGTGCAGGTAGTGGGGCCGGGCCAGCCCCAGGGCCTGCTGCAGCAGGATCTGCCGGCCCGTGTTGTCGGTCAGGTCTTCGCCGCGCACGACATGGGTGATGCCCTGCCGCGCGTCGTCGACCACCACCGCCAGCTGGTAGGCCCACAGGCCGTCGGCGCGGCGCAGCACGAAATCGCCCACCTCGGTCGCCACATTCTGGATCTGATTGCCCAGCCGGCGATCGGTCCATGACACCTCCGCCGCGGGCCCGTCGGGCACACGAAACCGCCACGCCCGGGGCTCCCGCCCGCCCAGTCCACCGCGCTCGGGCCGGCAGGTGCCCGGGTAAACCGGTGCCTGGTGACGTTCCCTCACCTGACCCGCCATGGCCATGGCCTGTTCGATGTCCCTGCGCGAGCAGGCGCAGGGGTAGGCCTGGCCCGATTGCACCAGCCGTTCCAGTGCCTCCCGGTAGAAGCCGCCGCAGGCGGACTGGTGGATCACCGGTTCGTCGCTGACCAGGCCGCAGCGGCCGAGCTGCTCGAGGATCAGCCGGTCGGCGCCGGGCACGCAGCGCGGCGTGTCCACGTCTTCGATCCGCACCAGCCACTGCCCGCCGTGCGCGCGGGCGTCCAGCCAGCTGGCCAACGCGGCGACCAGGGAGCCGGCATGCAGGGGGCCGGTCGGCGAAGGCGCAAAGCGACCCCGGTAGCATCCGTTCCCGCGGACGGGGTACGGGCCAGGTCCGGTCGGCTCGTCCTCCATGGACGGCAAGGTCAGGCAACCATCTCCAGCGCCAGTTCGAGGCCGGAGATGAAGGCGTCCTCGACCCGGTGCCCCAGGCACCAGTCACCACACAGGCCCAGGCCCAGCGCCGGATCGAACAGGTGGCTGCGTCCCAGCGGCGTCTGCGTCTGGGCAAAGCGCCAGCGGTGGACCACGGCGTGGGTGGGGGTGGCCCTGATGCCGGTGATTTCCGCAAACCCGCGCAGCAGCTTGCCCTTGACCCGTTCCGGGTCGTCTTCCAGGTGCTTGGCCGACCAGTCGGGTGCGGCCTGGACCGTCCAGCGTTCGATCGCGTCGCGCCCGGGTTTGCTGCCTTCGCGCGCCAGCCAGCTGATCCGGTGGTGGGTGCTGCGGGCCGCGTTCCACTGCGGTCCCAGGTGACTCAGGCCTGGCTGCATCGCGTTCGGGAAGGCCAGCATCAGGGTCCAGCACGGAGCCACGTGCACCTCGGTCAGCGCCTGTCGCAGCTGGGGGGCCAGGCCTGAGGCGAGCAGAAGGTCGTGGGCCTGAGGGTGCGGCGTGGCGATGACCACGCGGTCGAAGCCGCCGCTCACCTGCTGGCCGCCGTCGCCGCCCTCGAGGCGCAGCTGCCACTGACCCGGATGCAAGGCATCGCGCTCGATCTGGGCCACCCGTGTCTCCAGGGCGGCACTGGCCGGCAGGCCGCCGAACAGCTCCGGGTGCAGCAGCGGCTGGGTCCAGTGGGTGACCAGGGCGTTCATGCCCGGTTTGGCCACGAAATGCGGCTCCTTCGGGGGCGGGGCGCTGGCCAGCACATGGCCCAGTTCGTCCAGCACCCGGACGGTGCTGACCGCCCAGGGGCGAACCACGTCCTGTGCCGTCAGCAGGGCACGCGCAAAACGCGCATCGCGCACGGTGAAGTACTGGGCACCGTGGTCGAAACCGCCGAACTCGCTGCGCCGCATGGCCATGCGTCCACCGACGCCGCGGCTCTTTTCGAACAGGTGCACTTCGTGGCCGGCCTGCAGCAGCGTGCGGGCGCAGGCCACACCGGCCATGCCGGCACCCACCACAGCCACCCGCAAACGGGACGCGCCGGACTCGCCCGCGGCAACGGAATCCTTCGGGGAAGGGGCGGGACGGCGGGCGGGGCGGGCAGCGACAGAGGTTCGGGGCATGGGAATCAACCGGTGGAAGATGCCTGCGACTGTATCAGCCCGGCCCGTGTCGCGTCACGCCTGGTGGTGACGTGTCAGCAGGGCCTGCCGGGTGGCCGGGTGTTGCAACCGCTCCAGCCACCAGGCCAGCGCCCGTCGCTGCTCCAGCGGTCCCCGCGGCTGGCGCCACGCGTAGGCGAGATGGACCTCGCGCGCAGGCCCCTGCACCGGCTTGACCACCAGCCGTCCGGCATCGATGAAGGGCTGCGCCAGCGGGCGTGGCAGAAAGCCGGCCCCCAGGCCGCGCAACTGGGCCTCCAGTTTGTGCTGCATCGTGGGCACGGTCAGCACGTCCTGTCCCGGCGCCAGGTTGTGCGTGCGGCCGCGGCCGCGCTGGGTGCTGTCGGCCACCGCCACCGCCCGGTGCCGAAAACGATCCTCGTCGCTCAGCGGGTGGTCCATGGCCGCCAGCGGATGGTGGGGCGCCACGACGAACACGAAGTCGATCGTGCCGAGGGGGGCGGTTCGGATGTCCGGCAGTCCGACGTCGCCCGATACACCCAGGGCCAGATCGGCCTGTCCGCTGAGCACCGCCTCCAGCGTGCCGGACAGGGTTTCCGCGCGCAGCCGCAGGCGGGTCGGTGCGCCCTCGGCGTAGAAGGATTCGAAAAGTTCGAACAGCGTGCTTCGGGCAATGATCGCATCGGCCGCCACGGTGAACTCGGGTTCCCAGCCGGTGGCCACCCGCCTGACCCGCTGGGCCACCGCATCGAGTTCGTCCAGCAGGTACTGCCCCGAGCGCAACAGCTCGGCACCGGCGGGGGTGAGCCTGGCGCGGCGCGCACTGCGGTCGAACAGCAGCACATCGAGCGCGTCCTCGATCTGGCGCACCCGGTAGGTCAGGGCACTGGGGACCATGCCCAGCTCGCGGGCGGCAGCGGCCATGCTGCCCAGGCGGGCCACCGCCTCCAGCAGCCCGAGGTTGTCGGCGGAGAGCACGGTGCGCGGAGACGGGGCGGACATGGCGGTTCAATGTTCAACTGGATCGAACGATAGCATCAAATCCGTGCGAACTGCTTGAGGCTGAACCTGTCCAGAATCCGGTCATGGAGGCTTGCTTCACCCGCCGAGGTGGCGGAAGCGGTGCCAGCAGGAGAACACCATGATGCAGATTCGACGTTCGGAAGCTCGCGGCCGCGCCGACCACGGCTGGTTGCAGAGTCACCATTCCTTCTCGTTTGCCGACTATTTCGATCCGGCCTGGATGGGATGGGGCAATCTGCGTGTGATCAACGAAGACCGGATCGCCCCCGGGACCGGCTTCGGCACGCACGGCCACCGCGACATGGAGATCATCAGCTACGTGCTCAAGGGCAACCTCGCTCACCGCGACAGCATGGGCAATGTACAAGGCATTGTGCCGGGCGAGGTGCAGCGCATGAGCGCGGGCACCGGCGTGCGGCACAGCGAGTTCAACCACGACCCGGACGGTCAGACCCATTTCCTGCAGATCTGGATCGAGCCCGACCAGCTGGGCGTGGCCCCTGGCTACGAGCAGAAACATTTTGACGACGCGGACAAACGCGGCCGGCTGCGGCTGGTGGCGGCGCCTGCCGGTGAGTCGGGCGCCGTCGCCATTCACGCCGACGCGCGGCTGTACGCGGGTCTGTTCGACGGCGACGAGCACGCGCTGCTGAACCTGCCGGCTGGCCGCAAAGCCTATGTTCACCTGGTCAAGGGCGAGCTGACCGTCAACGGTGAGCGCCTGCGCACCGGCGACGCGCTGGCCATGGAGGGTGAGCCCGCCATCGAACTCGGTGGCGGCGTCGATGCCGAGGTGCTGGTGTTCGACCTGCAGCCCTGATTCCCCGCCATCGCCGGCGGCGGTGGCGCGCTTTTTTTCCAACCCGCCGGGCCGCCTGTCGGTGCCGGTTTCATCAGCAACAGGAGTTTTTTACTCATGGCAGACATCGTGGTCGTTTATCACTCGGGCTACGGACACACCCAGCGCATGGCCCAGGCGGTCGCCGAGGGCGCCGGTGCCGAACTGCTGGCCATCGACGCCGACGGGAACCTGCCCGAAAGGGGCTGGGACGCGCTGAACGCGGCCGATGCCATCGTCATGGGCTCGCCCACCTACATGGGCACCGTCAGCTGGCAGTTCAAGAAGTTCGCCGATGCCTCCAGCAAGGCCTGGTTTTCTCAGGCCTGGAAGGACAAGGTGTTTGCCGGCTTCACCAACAGCGCCACCATGAACGGAGACAAGCTCTCGACGCTGCACTACCTGTTCACGCTGGCGATGCAGCACAGTGGCATCTGGGTCGGCACCGGCCTGATGCCCAGCAACAGCAAGGCGGCGCAGCGCAACGACGTCAACTACGTCGGTTCGTTCAGCGGCGCCATGGCGCAGAGCCCCTCGGATGCGGGCGCCAACGAGATGCTGCCCGGCGACCTGGAGACCGCGCGCCTGTTCGGTGCCCGCGTGGCCGAGGTGACGCAGCGCTTCAAGCGCTGACACCCGCAGGCCATGGCGCGCTACCATCGCGCCATGGCCATCATCAACATCCTTCCCTGGGCCGACTGGCTGGCGCTGGCCGCCTTTTCTGGCCTGTGGGTGGGCTACGCCTGGTTCGCCCGCGTCTGGGGCCGCCGGCAGGGTTCGCTGCTGGTCACCACCAACCGCTACCGGGCCTACTGGATGAGGCAGGCCGCCATGCGCGACCCACGCATGCTGGACGGCCTGATCACGCAGACACTCTCGAATACACCCGCCTTCTTTTCGTCGACCTCGATTCTGGTGATCGGGGCCCTGTTCGCCTTGCTGGGCACCACCGAGAAGGCCACCGAACTGGTCAGCGAGATTCCGTTTGCACAGACCGTGCCGCTGGTCGTGTTCGAGTTCAAGATCCTGGTGCTGGTCAGCATCTTCGTTTACGCGTTTTTCCGGTTTTCCTGGTGTATGCGCCAGTACACCTTCGTGGCGCTGGTGATCGGCGCCATGCCGCCGCCGGCGGACTTCGATTCGGGCAAGTTCGATCTCAAGCGGTACACCGACCGGGCTGCCGCGATGGTGGGGGCCGCTGCCGAGACCTTCAACGATGGCTTGCGGGCTTACTATTTCTCGTTTGCCGCCATGGCCTGGTTCATCTCGCCGCTGGCCATGGTGCTGGCCACCGGTCTCGTGGTGCTGATCCTGTACAGCCGCGAGTTCCGCTCCGAGGTGTTGCACATCCTGCGCGAGGACGGCAACACCGACAGGTGAGTCCGGCAGTCGGCCGGGCCCGTCCTTAAAATCGGACGCATGTTCGTACACCTGCGCCTGCACACCGAGTTCTCCGTCGTCGACGGAACCTGCCGCATCGATGAAGTGGTGTCCGCGGCCGCGGCCGATGCCCAACCGGCCCTGGCCATCACCGACCTGGGCAACCTGTTCGGTGCCGTCAAGTTCTACAAGGAGGCCCGGGGGACGGGCGTCAAGCCGCTGCTGGGCGCCGAGATCTTCCTGCAGGGCTTCGGCGAGGCGGCCGCCGGCGGTCCACCCGGTCAGGGGCAGGCCATGCCCAGGGTCTTGCTGCTGGTGCAGGACCACCAGGGCTACCTGAACCTGTGCGAGCTGCTGGCGCGCGCCTGGACCCGCAACGAAGGCCGTGCCCAGGCGGTGGTGCGGCGCGAATGGCTGGAAGAGCTCCATGGCGGGCTGATCCTGCTCTCGGGCGCGCAGGCCGGACCGGTCGGGCAGGCCCTGCTGCAAGGCGATGAGGCCCGGGCCAGCGACGTGGCCCTGAAACTGGCCAGCCTGTTCACGCACCGTTTCTACATCGAGCTGCAGCGGGCCGGCCGCGCCGACGACGAGCGCCATGTGGTCGCCGCCGTGCAGCTGGCGGCGCGCCTGCGCCTGCCGGTGGTGGCCACCCACCCGGTGCAGTTCCTCACGCCCGACGCCTATGAGGCCCACGAGGCCCGCGTCTGCATCGCCGAGGGCGAGATCCTGGGCAACGCGCGCCGGGTGCGTCGCTTCACCCGCGAGCAGTACTTCAAGAGCACGGCCGAGATGCAGGCCCTGTTCGCCGACCTGCCCAGCGCCCTGTCCAACGCGGTCGAAATCGCGCGCCGCTGCAATCTCAGCCTGACCCTGGGCAAACCGCAGCTGCCGGACTTCCCGACACCGCTGGTCGATGGCGTGCCCATGCCCATGGAGGACTTTTTCCGCCAGTCGTCCTACGAAGGGCTGGAAGCCAGGCTGCAGCACCTGTACCCCGACCCGGTGCGGCGCGACGCCGAGCGTCCGCGCTATGTGGAGCGCCTGGAGTTCGAGATCAACACCATCCTCAAGATGGGCTTCCCGGGCTACTTCCTGATCGTGGGGGACTTCATCAAGTGGGCCAAGGACAACGGCTGTCCCGTCGGTCCGGGCCGCGGGTCGGGCGCCGGCTCGCTGGTGGCCTATGCCTTGCTGATCACCGACCTGGACCCGCTGCAGTACAACCTGCTGTTCGAGCGCTTCCTGAACCCGGAGCGGGTGTCCATGCCCGACTTCGACATCGACTTCTGCCAGGCCAACCGCGACCGCGTCATCGACTACGTCAAGGAACGCTACGGCAAGGACGCGGTGAGCCAGATTGCCACCTTCGGCACCATGGCCGCGCGCGCGGCCATCCGCGACGTCGGGCGTGTGCTCGACATGTCCTATGGCTTCTGCGACGGCATCTCCAAGCTCATTCCCAACAAGCCGGGCATGAGCGTCACGCTGCAGTACCCGCCCGACCCGAAAAAGGAGGGCGACAAGAACAACTACGCCATCGAGATGGAACCGCAGCTGGCCGAGCGCATCGAGAAGGAGGAGGATGTCCGCACCCTGATCGAGCTGGCGCAGAAACTGGAGGGCATGACCCGCAACATCGGCATGCACGCCGGTGGCGTGCTGATCGCGCCCGGCAAGCTGACCGACTTCTGCCCGCTCTACATGCAACCGGGCAGCGGCTCGGCGGTCAGCCAGTACGACAAGGACGACGTCGAGGCCATCGGCCTGGTGAAGTTCGACTTTCTGGGCCTGGCCACGCTGACCATTCTGGAGATCGCGCGCGAGCTGATCATGAAGCGGCACAAGGGCCAGGAGAACTTCCGCTTCGAGGATGTGCCGCTGGACGACCCCAAGGTCTACGCGCTGTTCTCGCGCGGACAGACCGAGGCCGTGTTCCAGTTCGAAAGCCGCGGCATGCAGGGCATGCTGCGCGATGCCAAGCCGACGCGACTGGAAGACCTGATCGCCCTGAACGCGCTCTACCGACCGGGTCCGATGGACCTGATTCCCAGCTTCGTGGCCCGCAAGCACGGGCGCGAAGAGGTCATCTACCCGCACCCCGCGGTGGCCGACATGCTCAGCGAGACCTACGGCATCATGGTCTACCAGGAGCAGGTGATGCAGACGGCGCAGATCCTGGGCGGCTACTCGCTCGGTGGCGCCGACCTGCTGCGCCGGGCCATGGGCAAGAAGAAGGCCGAGGAGATGGCCGAGCACCGCGAGAAATTCCGGGCCGGCGCGCTCAAGACCCACGGCATTGCGCAGGACAAGGCCGACGAGGTCTTCGACCTGATGGAGAAGTTCGCGGGCTACGGCTTCAACAAGTCGCACGCGGCCGCCTACTCGCTGCTGGCCTACCACACGGGCTGGCTCAAGGTCCACTACACGGCCGAGTTCTTCTGCGGCAACATGACCGTGGAAATGGACAATACCGACAAGCTCAAGGTGCTGGTCGAGGACGCGCGCAAGATGGGGGTGGAGTTCGAACCGCCCGATGTCAACCGAGGCGTCTACCGCTTCGAGCCGGTCAACGACAGACTCATCCGCTATGGCCTGGGCGCCGTCAAGGGCACCGGCGAGCTGGCCATCGAGGCCATCGTGGCCGCGCGTGAAGGGCGCGGTGAAGGGCCGAACGGGCACGAAAGCGGCCCGTTCACCAGCCTGTTCAACTTCTGCCTGCGGGTCGACCGCCAGCGCATCAACAAACGCACCGTCGAGGCCCTGATCAAGGCCGGTGCCTTCGACAGCCTGCACCTGAACCGGGCCGAACTGCTGGCCTCGGTGGACCTGGCGTTCGAGTATGCCGCCACCACCCAGGCCAATGCCCACCAGGGCGGACTGTTCGACCTCATGGGCGACGACAGCCATGGCTCCAGCACGCAGGAACCCGAACTGGTGGCCACCACGCCCTGGGGCGTCAAGGAGCGCCTGACCCAGGAGAAGACGGCGATCGGCTTCTACTTCTCCGGCCACCTGTTCGACGAGGTGCGCCCGGAAGTGCGGCGTTTTGCCCGCACCGAGCTGGCCGACGTGACCGAAAGCCGCGACCCCCTGGTGCTGGCGGGCATCGTGTCCGACATGCGGGTCATCAACGGCCAGCGCGGCCGCATCGCCTTCTTCAAGCTGGACGACGGCTCGGCCATTCTGGAAATCAGTGCCGACGAGGGCATGATCCAGAAATACCGCCACCTGCTCAAGGACGACGAGCTGCTGATCGTGCAGGCCACCGCCCAGCCGGACCGCTTCTCCGGTGGGCTGCGCATCAAGGTGCAGCAGATGTGGGACCTGGCCGCTGCCCGCTGCCGCTTCGGCAAGTACCTGCGCGTGGCGGTCAATGGCCACCCGCCGCCGGTGGCGCAGCTGGTGGGCGAGTTTCCGCCGCAGCGCGAAGTCACCGAACAGGGCGAGCTGATCCGGGGGTTGCCGGTGCGGCTCGCCTTGCTGCGCGAGGGTGCCCGCTGCGAACTGCAGCTGGACGACCGGGCCCTGTTCTACCCGACCGACGCCGCGCTGGCCGGCTGGATGGCGCAGGCCGACGGCCAGCGCGCCGAGATCGTGTTCGACTGAGGGGGCGACCCGCAAGGGGCGCGGTGCGAGCTCAGTCCAGCGGACGCACCACGATCACCAGCGGCGAGGGCACCCGGCCATCGGTGTCGCGAGGCAGGCTGCCCGTCCGGTCGATGGCCCGCAATGCCGCGTCGTCCCAGGCCGCGTTGCCGCTGGTACGAAGCACCCGGCGCGACATGATGGTGCCGTCGGGAGCGGCCCGAACCTCGACTTCGGTGGCGAGGCTGGCGGGGAAGTCCTCGGTGTAGACGATGTTGGGGCGGATGCGCGCAGCCACCCTGGACGCATAACCTGCCGACGGTCCACTGGCGCGCTCGGCCGTGCCCTGGGCATGGGGTGCCCCGGTGGCGCCCGCCTGGCCCATCATGCGGCGAATCTGGTCATCGCGTGCCTGCTGGGTGGCCTGGGCCTCGGCTGCTGCCCGGCGCTCGGCCTCCTGCCGTTCGCGCTCCTGGCGCGTCCGCTCCTGGCGTTGCTGTTCCTGGCGTCGCCGCTCGGCTTCGGCGCGTTCGGCCGCTGCACGACGCTGGGCTTCCTGCCGGCGGGCTTCTTCTTCCCGGGTGTGTTGTGTCTCTTGGGCCTGCTGTCTGGCCTGCTGGGTGGCAATGTCGGGCTCCCGGCTGACCGGGGGCGCAGGGGCCGGTGGAGGGGGGGGCGGTGCCGGACGAGGGGCCGGCGGGGCCGGTGGATGTGGTGGCGGCTGCACCGCACGCGGGGCGGCTTCGCGCGGCAGGGCCGACCACAGCTCGGCTTCGAAGGCCACCGGCGCCGACTCCTTGTTCCAGTTCACGCCCCAGGCCAGGGCCACGATCAGCGCGCCGTGCACCAGCACGGCCAGCGTCAGGGGCACCGACCAATGCCCCGGGGCCGGTGGCTTGAAGTCGCCGGACTCCCGGCTGCCAGGAAGGGCATGACCGGAGTTCATGTCAGCCTCTCAGCCCCCGGTCTGCACCGACAGGCCGACACGCTCGATGCCGGTGCGGCGCAGGGTGTCCATCACCTTGACCACCGTCTCGTAGCGGATCGACTTGTCGGCGGTGATCACCACAGGCACCTGGGCCGTCTCGGTGGGGCTGACCAGGCTTTGCACCGTCCGCACCTGTTCTCCCAGGTCGCGCAGGGTGGCGCTGCGGCTGTCCCGGCTGCTGCTGCCCTGCCGCACCTGGATCTGCTCTTCCTTGTCGATCAGCACCTGGACAAAACCTTTGGGCGCGGCCGTCGCCTGACCGACACTGGGCAGCTCGATCTGGCTGGGCGAGATCAGCGGTGCCGTGACCATGAAGATGATCAGCAGCACCAGCATCACGTCGATGAACGGGACCATGTTGATCTCGTTCTTGGTGCGTCGGACTCGACCGCGTGCGCTGGTCATGGTGGCGACCTCCCGGGATCAGCGGGCGGGCGCCGGCGGGGCGCCCAGGTTTCGCTGCAGGATGTTGGAGAACTCTTCCGTGAAGGTCTCCATCTGGATCGCGAGGCGGTCGATGTCGTGCGTGAAACGGTTGTAGGCCACCACCGCCGGAATCGCCGCAAACAGGCCGATGGCGGTCGCAACCAGGGCCTCGGCGATGCCGGGGGCCACCGTCGCCAGGGTGACCTGGTCCATCGAAGCCAGGCCGGTGAAGGCGTGCATGATGCCCCACACGGTGCCGAACAGGCCCACATAGGGGGCCACCGAACCCACCGTGCCAAGGAAAGAAAGATTGGTCTCCAGCGCGTCGATCTCGCGCTGGAAGCTCGCCCGCATGGCGCGTCGCGCACCGTCCAGCAGCGTGCCGGGCTCGGCAATGCGGCGCTCGCGCAGCTTCTGGTACTCGCGCATGCCACTGGCAAAAATCCGCTCCAGGGGACCCCCGTGGCGAGCGCTCTGGGCCGCCGCCGTGTAAAGCTCGTTCAGGTTGGTGCCCGACCAGAACTCGCGTTCGAAGTCCTCGTTGTGCACACGCACGCGCTTGATGGCGAACACCTTGCGAAAGATGGCGGCCCAGCTCACGACCGACATGCCGATGAGCAGCACGACCACGGCCTGCACCACCCAGCTCGCTTCGAGCATCAACTGCACTATGGAGAAATCTTGCGGCATGGCGTCTCAGAGACGGATTGTCGGATTTGGTTCAGTGGACATCAGGCCAGGCCCAGTGCCCGGGTCAGGGCCGGGGGCATGCGCTGCGGACGCAGGTCGCCGGCGTTGACCCAGCCGATCCGGATGCGGCCCTCGCACAGCAAGGTATCCGGTTCGCCCGCCCGGGCGCACAGTGAAGCGGTCTGGGCGATTGTGATCGACGCTCGCCCGCTTTCCGTGATGGCAGCTGTAACCACAAGCAAATCATCCAGGCGCGCGGGCCGGTGGTAGTGCAGATCGGTGTCTGTGACGACGAACATGCCGCCCACCTCCTCGCGCAGCCGCTGCTGCTCCACCCCCAGGTGGCGCAGCCATTCGGTGCGGGCGCGTTCGAAGAACTTGAGGTAGTTGGCGTAGAACACGATGCCACCAGCGTCGGTGTCTTCCCAGTACACCCGGACATTCCAGCGAAACGGTGTGGAGGTGCTGACGTCCTTCAACTGGCCGCCTCCAGCCGCGCCATGGCCTCCTGCAATTGCGCCATCGAATTGGCGGTGGACAGTCGCAGGTAGCGCCAGGGTTCGGCTTCGCCGAAGTCGCGCCCGGGCGTGGTAGCGATCTGGCAACGTTCCATCAGGGCCAGCGCCAGGGCCCAGCTGCCACCGGCTTCCGGGTTGTCCGTGCGCAGCGGGATGTTCCAGCGTTCGCACCAGCGCCGCACATCCACCCAGGCGTAGAAGGCGCCGTCGGGTCGCACCGGCACATCGAGCCCCAGCCGGTCGAGTGCTGGAATGAACCAGTCACGCCGGGCCTTGAACTCGGCGCGTCGCGCCTCGTACAGGGCGAGCGACTCGGGGTGGAAGCAGGCCAGGGCCGCATGCTGCGCGATGGTGCTGGCGCAGATGAACAGGTTCTGCGCCAGCCGCTCCACCGCGGGGACCAGCGCGGGCGGCAGCACCAGCCAGCCCAGTCGCCAGCCGGTCATGTTGAAGTACTTGCTGAAGCTGTTGACGCTGATGACCTCATCACCCAGGCCGTCCGGCAGGCCCAGCGCGCTGTGTCCGAAGGCGTCTTCGTGGCTCAGGCCCAGGTAGATTTCGTCCACCAGGGTCACCCCGCCGCGCTCGCGCACGAAACGGGCGATGCGCTCCAGCTCGTGGCGGGCAATGCTGGTGCCGGTCGGATTGGACGGAGACGCCAGCAGGACGCCCCGCGTGGCCGGTCCCCAGGCCTGTTCCACATGGTCGGCGCTGAGCTGGAAGCGGTCTTCCGGGCCGGAGGGGATGAGCACCGCCTTGCCTTCGGCCGCCTGCACGAACTGGCGGTTGCACGGGTAGCTCGGATCGGGCATGAGCACCTCGTCACCCGCTTCGACCAGCGCCAGGCAGGCCAGCTGCAAGGCCGCCGAGGCCCCGGCGGTCACCACGATGCGCCCCGGGTCGATGGACAGGCCGAAACGCCGGGCATACCAGCCACTGATGGCCTCGCGCAGGGCCGGCAGCCCGGTGGCCTGGGTGTACTGGCTGCGCCCGTCCCGGATGGCCTGCTCGGCCGCCACTTGTACCCGGGGCGGGGCGGTGAAGTCCGGTTCACCGATGTTCAGGTAGATCATGGGCCGGCCCGCGGGGCCCTGGGCGGCGGCCATGCGGGCCGCGGTCTTGGCCAGCTCCATCACATAGAAGGGCTGGACGCGCCGGGCGCGCTGGGCGAGACGTATGCCCATGCTCAGCCGCGCGGCGTCTGCCGGGAGGGTGCTGCCGACACCTCCTGCGGGCGCAGCTGGGCCGCCAGTTTGTGCAGCACGCCGTTGACGTACTTGTGGCCGTCGGTGCCGCCAAAGGACTTGGCCAGCTCGATGCATTCGTTGAGCACCACGCGCCACGGCACGTCGGGGCACTGTCGGAACTCGTAGGCGCCGATCCACAGCACGCCGTGCTCGATCGGCGAGATCTCGGCCAGTGGCCGGTCCAGCAGGGGCGTGAGCAAATCGTCCAGCGCCATGGCCTGCTCGATGCAGCCATGCAGCAGCGCATCGAAGTGCACGCTGTCGGCCTTGTGGAAGCCGGACAGGTCGCGGGTGAAGGCGTCGATGTCGGTGGCTTCGTTGCGTCCCACCAGATGCTGATAGAGCGCCTGCAGCGCGAACTCGCGCGCACGGGTGCGGGCCGACTTGTCGGCGGCCTTGCGGGGTTTGGCTTGGGTGTCGGTCATGCTCAATTGATGTTGTCGAGCACGTGGGCCATTTCCACCGCCACACGGGCGGCGTCCCGGCCCTTCTCTTCCTGCCGCGCCACCGCCTGTTCCAGGTTCTCGGTGGTCAGGATGGCGTTGGCGATCGGGGTGTGGGTGTCCAGCGAGACGCGTGTCACGCCGGCGCCGGACTCGTTGGCCACCAGCTCGAAGTGGTAGGTCTCGCCGCGGATGATGCAGCCCAGCGCGATCAGGGCGTCGAAGTCGTCGCGTTCGGCCATGGCCTGCAGGGCCACCGGCACTTCCAGCGCACCGGGGACCGTCACATGGGTGATGTGCTTGTCCTGCACGCCCAGCGCCAGCAACTCGGCCCGGCAGGCCTGGTAGAGGGCGTTGGTGATGCCTTCGTTGAAACGGGCCTGCACGATGCCGATGACCAGCTTGCGGCCGTCGAGGAAGTCGGAGGTGCCTTTGTCTGCGCCAAACATGGTGTGAGAGGTCCTGAAAAAAGTCAGTCGTTGCGGCCCAGGAAGCCGGTGATCTCGAGCCCGTAACCGGTCATGCTGGGCATGCGCCGGGGGGTGCCGAGCAGCCGCATGCGGTGCACGCCGCATTCGCGCAGGATCTGGGCGCCGATGCCGTAGGTGCGCAGGTCCATGCGGCCGCGCTCGGGCGCCTGCGCCGAGCGGGCGCTGCCCTCGAACTGGGCCAGCAGCTGATCGGCGGTCTCGCCACAATTGAGCAGCACCGCCACGCCGGCACCCGCGTCCGCGATGTGGCGCAGGCTGGCCTCCAGGCTCCAGCTGTGCATGGATCGGCCGACCTCCAGGGCATCGAGGACCGACAGGGGTTCGTGCACCCGGACATCCACGCTGGTTTGCGGCTCCCATTCGCCGCGCACCAGCGCCAGGTGGACGGCGCCGCTGGTGGCGTCACGGAAGGCATGGGCGGTGAATTCACCGAAAGCCGTGTGCAGGCCGCGGGAGCCCAGTTTCTGCACCAGGCTCTCGGTGCGGCTGCGGTACTCGATCAGGTCGGCGATGGTGCCGATCTTCAGACCGTGCTCGGCCGCGAACAGTTGCAGGTCCGGCAGCCGGGCCATGGTGCCGTCGTCCTTCATGATCTCGCAGATCACGGCGGCCGGTGTGCAGCCCGCCATGCCGGCGAGGTCACAGCCGGCTTCGGTGTGGCCGGCGCGCATCAGCACCCCGCCGTCCACTGCCTGCAGCGGAAAGATGTGCCCCGGCTGCACCAGGTCGTCGGCCCGGGCGTCGGCGGCCACCGCCACCTGCACCGTGCGCGCGCGGTCGGCCGCCGAGATGCCGGTGGTCACGCCCTCGGCCGCCTCGATGGACACGGTGAAGGCGGTGCCCATCTTGGTGCCGTTGCGCGGCACCATGGGCGGCAGCTGCAGCCGCTCGCAGCGCTCGCGGGTCAGGGTCAGGCAGATCAGGCCACGGCCGAAACGGGCCATGAAGTTGATGGCCTCCGGCGTCACATGGTCGGCCGCCAGCACCAGGTCGCCCTCGTTCTCGCGGTCTTCCTCGTCGACCAGGATGACCATGCGACCGGCCTTCATGTCGGCCACGATGTCCTCCACCGGCGAGATGGCCACGGGCGGCGGGGTCTGGGGTGCGTTCATGGGGTGTCCTTGGAAGGCAGGCCGGCCGCGAGCATGCGCTCGACATAGCGGGCCACGGTGTCGATTTCGAGGTTGACCGCAGCGCCGGCGACCAGGTCGCCCAGCGTGGTGTGCTCCACCGTGTGCGGAATGAGGTTGATGCTGAATTCGCAGCCGTCCGGGCGGTCGTCCACCCGGTTGACGGTCAGACTCACGCCATTGACCGCGATCGATCCCTTGTAGGCCAGGAACCGGGCCAGCGAGGCCGGGGCCAGCACCCGCAGCTCCCAGCTCTCGCCCACCCGGGCAAAACGGGTCACCTGCCCGATGCCGTCGACATGGCCGGAGACGATGTGCCCCCCCAGCCGGTCGTGGGCGCGCAAGGCCTTTTCGAGGTTGACGCGGCGGCCGACCTCGGCCAGGCCGCTGGTACGGGCCAGGGATTCGGCCGAGATGTCGATGGTGAAGCCGGTCCGATCGTCGTTGATGGAGGTGACCGTCATGCAGGCGCCGTTGAGGGCAATGCTGTCGCCCAGTCCCACGTCGTCGAGGTAGGACGGCGGCGCCTCGATGTGCAGGCGTTTGCCGTGGTCGGTGGAAGAGCCCAGGACGTCAAGGGCGGCGATGCGCCCCACGCCGGTGATGATGCCGGTAAACATCCCGCTATTGTCGCAGGGTTCGGCCGGCGCTTCAGCGGCTGTCGGGCTGCCCTTGCAGGCGCATGGCTCAGGGTGCGGCCGGCGCCCAGTCCTGGCCTTGCAGAAAGGCATCCCTGTCACGTCCCCGGGCCAGGATGCGCAGGTCATCACCCACCCGGTCCACCGAGACGTAGCGCAGCGCCAGTCCGTCGGCCAGGGTCGCCAGCGGACCGAAGCTGGACAGGCCGGCGCCCTGGCCCAGCAGAGTGGGTGCCAGGTAGAGCAGGCATTCGTCGACCAGGCCTTCTCGCAGGAAGGAGCCGTTGAGCTTGTGGCCGGCTTCCAGGTGCAGCTCGTTGACCTCGTGCCGGGCCAGGTCCTGGAGCAGAGCGGCCAGGTCGACTTTGCCGCCAGGGCCGGGCAGGCAGCGCACCCGGGCGCCGAGCGCCTCCAGCGCCGCGCGTTCGGCCGGCCTGTCCTGCGCGCAGTAGATCCAGACCTTCCGCGGCAGTCCGTGGGCCGCCGGGCCGAACAGGCGGGCTGTGGGGGGGCTCTGCAACTGGCTGTCAACGATGACCAGGTGTGGCTGGCGGGTGGCCGGCTGCAGGCGCACGTCCAGCATCGGGTCGTCTTCCAGCACCGTGCCGATACCGGTCAGCACCGCGCAGGCCCGGGCCCGCCAGGCATGGCCGTCGGCCCGGGCGGCTTCGCCGGTGATCCACTGGCTCTCGCCGTGGGGCAGGGCGGTGACGCCATCCAACGACGCAGCCAGTTTCATCCGCACCCACGGAATGCCCCGGATCATGCGGCTGAAGAAGCCGATGTTCAGCTCGCGCGCCGCGCGCGCCGCCGGGTCATCGGCGGGCAGCACCTCCACCTCGATGCCCGAGGCCCGCAGCCGGGCCACACCCCGGCCGGCCACCTGGGGGTTGGGGTCCAGCGTGGCCACCACCACCCGCGCCACCCCGGCCGCGACCAGGGCGTCGCAGCAGGGCGGCGTGCGGCCCTGGTGCGAGCAGGGTTCGAGGGTGACGTAGGCGGTGGCGCCGCGCACCTCGGTGCCGGCATCGCGCGCGGCCCTGAGAGCCTGGATCTCGGCGTGGTCGTGGCCGGCGGCCTGGGTGTGGCCCAGGAACCCGACCTCTGGCGTCACCTGCAGGCGGCAGGCCACCCTCGGGTTCGGCTCCGACAGGCCCACGGAAAGGCCGGCGCGGTCCAGAAGTTCGGCCCAGGGCCCGGTCGCGCCATCGACGGGCGGCCGGCTCCAGGTGGGGTCGGGGGCAGGGTGCATGACAGGAGAAGGCTTCAAGCCTCAAAAACAGGGGCGTGGAGCCGATGATAGATGTTGCCGAAACGGCAAGGCTGCGTGCGCCATTTCACGCCTGTCGGCACCGCCTTCCGCCGGTCATTTTCCTGCTCACCGTCCGTCCGAGCTGGGTGCCCACTCGTCCTGACGGAAATACCGGGAAAGGCCCCGGTGGCTATAGTTTCAGTCAAGTAAACCTTTAATGTTCTTTTTTTTGACCAGCGCCATGCGCGATTCCGCCCTCGCCCAGCTTCGCCATCCGCAGACGGGATTCACCCTCGTCGAGCTGATGGTGACCATCACGGTTCTGGCCGTGCTGCTGGGGGTGGGTGTGCCCAGCTTCCAGGCCACGATCCAGGGCAACCGCATCACCACCGCAGCCAACGATCTGGTGGCCGCGCTCCAGTATGCCCGCAGCGAAGCGGTGCGCCGGGGCGTGAACGTCACCGTCTGCTCCAGCAACGACCAGGCCACCTGTTCCGGTGCCTGGACCGACGGCTGGGTTGTTCGCGGGCCGGTGGTGGCCGACCCGCCGTTGCGGACCTGGCCGGCCTTGCGGCCCGGCATGACGCTGGCGGCCGGCGGGGCGTCCGAATTCACGCCGCTCGGCAACGTGACCAATGCCCGTTGCTACCAGCTGGACCTCGGCACTTTCCGCCGCAGCGTGCGGGTCGGCCCCGGTGGCCGGGTGCAGACCAACACCAACGCCTGCTGAAGGCCGCACTTTCACCTTCTGAAGCCCGATGCCAAGCCTTTGTGTCGCCCCCGAACCCAGCCCCCGGTCCTGTCGGCCGGGCCGGCTCGCCCGTGCCCGCCGGCAGCGCGGGGCCACCCTGATCGAAGTGCTGGTCTCGGTGGTGCTGCTGTCCTTCGGCATCGTCGGCCTGGCCGGTCTGCAGATGAACGGGACCAAGTTCAACCACAGCGCCTACCTGCGTTCCCAGGCCACGGCAATGGCCTACGACATGGCCGATCGCATGCGGGGCAATCTGGACGTGTGCCGGTTCAATGCGCCGGCAGGCTGTGCCTATGACACCCCTCGCACCACGCTGTTTGACGGCAATGCCGCGCAAGCCTGCGGCAACGCACTGGATCTCGGTCCGGGCGCCACGGCGGCCATGCTCGCCGCTGCCGACGTCAACCAATGGAAGAGTTGCCTGGAGGATGCGTTGCCGGAAGGCCGGGGCGCAGTTCAGGTGCTGGCTGCGGGGGCGCTCTACACCGACCAGTGCAACGTGGGCCATGTCGGGTCCGGAGCCGTGGTGATCGAAGTCAACTGGTCCGAAACCCGGTTGGGCAACCCTGTGGCACGCGAGTGTGTCGTGCTGCGCACCGAAGTCCGTCCCCTGCCATGAAACACCGCGCTGCCGAACCGATCCGAGTCCGCCGGCAGGTGGGTCTGACCCTGGTCGAGCTCATGATCGGCGTCGCCCTGAGCCTGCTGGTGATCCTGGCCGTCACCTATGTGTTCTCGGCCAGCCGGGCCAGTTACCGGCACCAGGAGTCCTTTTCCGCCGTCCAGGAGTCGGGCCGCATTGCGCTCGAGGTGCTGGCCCGGGACATCCGCATGGCGGGCAACCCCGGTTGCGGCAACCTGCTCGGGATGGATTCCGACGGCGGCCACCTGTCCGCCAACGCCCCGAATGTCGCCAACCGGTTCAGCAACGCCGCGGCGCTGACGTTTGATCCCCTGGCTCCCAACAGGCTGACCCTGGTCAGGGGCAGTGCGGAAAGCACGCTGCTGGAAGCCAACCCGGCCGCCAACCAGATCCGCGTCGATGATCTGTCCGCACTCGGCAACGTGCAGGCCGGCGCCACATTGCTGCTGTCCGACTGTGCCTTCACCGAGGTCATCGTCGTGCAGGCCGTGGCAGGCAATGTGGTCACCGCCGCAGCTTCTCTGGCCCGTCAGTTCCGCCCTGGCAGCCAGGTCATGCGTCGGGAGCAAGTGGTGTTTGAACTCAATGGCAACAACGAGCTGACCCGCAACAACCAGCCCATCGTCGGGGGGGTCGCGGCGCTGGCATTCCAGTATGGTGTCGCCGCTCCAGGCAACCGTTCGGTCGTGCGTTATGTGGCTGCGCCCACCGCTGCCCAGCAGGCCCTGGTGCAGGCCGTCCGGGTGAACCTGCAGATGACCGATCGCGATGTGGTGAACATCCCCTTCGGCAGCACCATCACCTTGCGCAACCGCGCTCCTTGAAACCCTGGCATCCATGACGCGCTCCTTTTCTGTCCCTCCCCGCTTGCCGGCCCGTGTGATGGGCCGCGCACCGGGCTTGCGACGCCAGTCCGGTGCGGTGCTGGTGATCGGCCTGATCATTCTGGTGGTCCTGACCTTGCTGGGCGTGCAGGGCATGCGCACCAACGTGGCCCAGGAGCGCATGGCCAGCAACATGCGCGAGCGCAACCTGGCTTTCCAGGCGGCCGAGGCGGCCCTGCGCCAGGGCGAACGCGCCAATCCGAATGACCACGATCCGAACCCGCTGCCGGATCCGGTCAACTGGGACGGGGTCGCGGCCCTGGGCGGCGGTGCGGTGGGCGGGTTCACCCAGGACCTGCCCAACCCCACGTTCCACATGGGCCCGCCCGAACGCATCCGCGTCGGCCTCACCTTGCCGCCCGAGTGGCGGCTGATCTACCCCGTCACCGCTCGGGGGGTGGGCTTTCAGGACGGCAGCGTGGTCATCATCCAGTCCGGCGTCGAGCCGGTGAACTGAGGCCGCCGAGCCCGCCGCACCATGATTTCTGATTCGATGCCCCCGGCACGACCCAAGGGAGAAGCCACATGAAGCTCAAGCCCCACCCCACCCACCCCGCTGGCCGCCAGCTGCAGCGCTGGTCGCTGTCGCTGGCCGCCGGCTTGCTGGCTGCGGCCGCCGGGCTGTCGCAAGCCCAGGTCAACCTTGCCCAGACGCCGCTGTTCCTCACGTCCAGCGCCGAGCCGAACATCATGTTCATCCTGGACGACTCGGGGTCCATGCACTGGGAAATGACACCCGACAGCGTTCGGGTGACCGAATACATTTTCCCTCGAGCGGCTGGCAACTACGGTGGGGCGGACTACACCAACCGGGTGCCCAGTTCCCGTTCGGAGCTGGCGCAGACGGCCAACGCTGCGGAGCGCGCGACGGCGGCAGCAATGCGCTCGTTCCACGTCAACAAGTCCTACTACAACCCGGCCACCACCTACCGACCCTGGGCCAAGCCGGCCGGCATGGCCATCACCGCAGTGCCACCGGTGGCCGCCGCGGCCGAACGGTTCCCCGATGCCCCACCGACCGCCGCCCCGCACCACCCGATCCGGGACACCGGGGTCCGCGACCTGACGGTCGACAACACCGAAACGGCCACCTGGAGGCGGTGCGCTGGGGTGAACCCTCTCACGTCCTGTGCCAACGTCAGTACGGGCGATCAGACCTTCTACCCCGCCACCTATTTCCAGTACGACGGCGTGGGCCCGGTGTTCAACCGCGACAGCTACCTGCGGGTGGAGATCCGCAGCACCACGCCGCTCTACGTGGGACATGGCCGCGAGAACCGCAGCGACTGTGCCCTGGCCGCGGCCGCCACCTGCACCTATGACGAAGAAATCCAGAACTTCGCCAACTGGTACACCTACTACCGCTCGCGCATGCTGGCCGCGCAGGCGGGTATCGGCGCTGCGTTTGTGACCCAGCCCGAGGACATGCGGGTCGGTTTCGGCTCCATCAACCAGGGTTCCACCACGGTCGACGGCGTGGCCACACGCACCATCAAGCGCGGCGTGCGGCCGTTTGCGGGCGCCAACCGCGAAGCCTTTTTCTCCGAACTCTACCTGGGCAACTGGCCCACTTCAGGCACGCCGCTGCGGCGTGCGCTGGATGATGCCGGCCGGTATTTCAGCCGCACCGACAATCGCGGCCCCTGGGGTGCCGTGCCGGGCGAGAACAACACCACCAACCAGCTCACCTGCCGCCAGAGTTTTACCGTCCTGATGACCGACGGTTACTGGAACGGCGATGCGGCGTCGACCGCGGCGGCCCGTCTGAACGTGGACGCGGCCGGCGGCACGACCATCACCGGTCCGGCGCTGACCCCCGGGGGGCCGACCCAGACCTACACCTACGTGCCGAGAACTCCGTTCACCGATGCCCACGCGGACACGTTGGCCGACGTCGCCATGTACTACTGGGTTCGTGACCTGCGCCCCGACCTGGAAAACCGGGTGCCGCCTTCCGAGTTCAACCCGGCCTTCTGGCAACACATGGTGACCTATGGCGTGGGCCTGGGTGTCTCCGGAGCTGTTGACCCCAACATCGCATTTGGCGCCGTGACCTCACCTTCCCCGCCCACCGTCACTTGGCCCGCTCCAGCCCCGGACAGCGTGAACAACATTGACGACCTGCTGCATGCCGGCGTCAACAGCCGGGGCGGCTTCTTCTCGGCCGCCGACCCAGAGACATTCGCGCGTGAGCTCAGTGGCGTGCTGGACAGCATCGTGGCGCGCACCACGGCTGCCGGCACCGCCGCGGCCGCCAGTTCTGCCGTGCTGCAAAGTGACTCCTTGCTTTACAACGCGAGTTTCCGCAGCAACGACTGGTCGGGCAACATCGAGGCCCGGGCGCTGAATTCGTCGGGTGAGCCCGGTGCCCTGCAATGGAATGCCGAGTCCCTGCTGGCTTCGCGGCCGCACGAGCCGATGGCCGTGAGTCCGAACGCCCGGCGGCTGTTCACGCGCACCGCTGCGGGCACGGGCGGTTCGGCGGTCGAGCTGGTGTTCGGCAACCTGTCGGCGGCCCAGCAGGCGGCCCTGGCGGTGAACCCGCCCGGCGCGCCCGCCACCACAGCCACGGGCACCGATCGGGTGAACTGGTTGCGCGGGCGCGACATCGCTGCGCTGCGTGAGCGAACCGTCGAAGGCGTGTTGCGCCGTTTGGGCGATTTGATCGGCTCCGACCCGCAATACCTTGCCAAGCGCGATTACGGCTACAGCCTGCTGCCGGGCGCCGAAGGGGCGAGCTACCGCACCTTCCGCACCGGCGCGGCCTACCAGAACCGGCCCGATGCCTTGCTGGTGGGGTCGAACGGCGGCTTCCTGCATGCCTTTCATGCCCGCACCGGTGTCGAGCTGTTTGCCTACATGCCCAGCGAATTGCTGTTGCCTCGCAACAGCTCGGAAAGCCATGCCCAGGTGAACGAGCTGATGCGGCCCGACTACAGCCACCGTTATTATGTGGACGGGACTGCGGCCCTGGGGGACGCCTACATCGGTGGTGCCTGGCGCACCATGGTCGTGGGTACCATGGGGTCCGGGGGACGGACGGTGTTCGCGCTGGACGTGACCGACCCGGCCGCCTTCGGTGCCGCCAGCGTGCGCTGGGAATTCACCCACCCGGATCTCGGCTTCGGGGTGACCCGGCCGCGCATCGTCCGTCTGGCCGATGGGCGCTGGGCGGCGGTGTTCGGCAACGGGGTCAACAGCGCCAGCCACCAGCCGCGCCTGTTCGTGGTCGACCTGGCCGACGGCAGCCTGATCCACAACGTGGTGCTCAGCGATGCCGCTGCCGATGGCAGTGCGGGCGACCCGAACGGCCTGTCGGCCGTCGAGACCACCGACTGGCCGGCCAACGACCTTGCGCTGGCCAATGCCTATGCCGGAGACTTGCATGGCAACCTGTGGCGGGTCAACTTCCGGACCCTCACACCGACCGGGGCCCCGGCGGGCACCCCCCCGTTTCGGGCGGCCGACCCCCCCTCCCCCGCGCGCCGACCCCCCCCCCCCCCCCGCCCCCCCCTGGCCCCCCGGCCTGGCAGTGCCAGCGACATCGTCGTGGTGTTCGGCACCGGCAGCTTCTTCCGCGTCGGTGACGATACGGTGGTGAACCCCCAGGTGCAGTCCCTGTACGGTGTTTTTGATTCGCCCACGCCGGTGGGCACTGCCCTGCGCGGCAACCTGCTGACCCAGACCATCTCCACCAACCCGTCCGATGTGACCATCAACGGCGTGGACTTTCCGCCCGGCAGCCTGCGCTTTGTGTCGGCCAACACCCTCACCAGCAGCCACCGGGGCTGGGTGCTCAACCTGCCGGCAGCGGGCGAGCGTGTGATCAGCGAGGCCACCTTCCCCTCCGGAGCCATCCAGAGGCGCGTGCGGTTCACCACCCTGATTCCGGACGACGATCCGTGCCGCAGCGGCCGCAACGGCTTCCTGATGGACATCGACCTGGGCAGCGGTGGTCGTACTTCCGCGCCGGTGTTCGACCTTTCCGGTGACGGCGCCTTCGACGCTGCCGACAACGCCGCTGGAGGAGTGGTCAGCGGCATTGGCGGACCCACCGGCGAGACCCTGACCATCATCCGTGACCCGAACCGGGCCCTGGACAACCTGTATTCGGGCGATGGCCGGAAGATCGGCTCCGGCCGCAACACCGCCGGTCCGGTGGGCCGCCAGTCCTGGCGTCAACTGAGGTGAGGCAAGACATGAAGACTCTGCGAAACATGGGGTTGGGCCTGTGCCTGGCCTGGGCCGCCGCCGGCGGTGTCTGGGCACAGGCCGCTGCAGCGGTCGAAGACCTGGAGGTGTGGGGCGTGGTCAAGCTCTGGGCACCCGGAGCGCAGCGCATCGAGGTGGAGGGTCAGACCTACCGCCTCGCCCGCGATGTCCAGGTGGTCGACCGCGACACACGCCTGCTGCCGTCCCATCGGGTCAGGCCGGGGGTGAAGGTTCTGCTGCTGGTCAGCGACGGGCAGGTCGTGACCCATGTGGTGGTCAACCCCGGCGAGAACAGCCCCTTTGACAAGGTGAGCCAATGAAGGTTTTTCCCAAGATGAGGCCAGTGCAGCAGGGCTTCACCCTGATCGAGGTCATGATTGTGGTGGCCATCATCGGCATCCTGGCCGCCGTCGCGTACCCGTCCTACCAGGAGTACGTGCGGCGCGCGGCGCGCGGGGATGCCCAGGCCGACATGATGGAAATAGCGCAGAACGCCGAGCGCTTTTTCACCTTGAACAACCGGTATGACCAGACCCGGGGCGCCGCGCCGGTGGCCTACGTGCTGCCCATCAACCAGAGTCCGCGCAGCGGCGGGGCCCGGTACAACTTCAACATCACTTTTCCTGCCCCGGCTCTGGGGCAGGGCTTTCTGCTGCAGGCGGTGCCGACGGCTGCTCAGGCTGCCGACGCCTGCGGCACCATGACCTTGAACCATCTGGGGCAGACCACGCCCAACCTGGGCACCAACGGCCGTCCCTGCTGGTAAGGCCTTTGGGCCGCCGCATCCCCAGCGCAGGGGATGCGGGCGAGCACCGGGCGCCCTAGCATGGCCTCCCAACAGGGGAGGTGTGCATGGGTTCCATCCGGGTTGGAGCAGGGCGCCAGCGTGGCGTGACGCTGCTGGAATTGCTGGTGGTGACAGCGGTGCTGTCCATCGTGCTGGGTCTGGGGCTGCCGGCCATGGGCCAATGGGTCGACTCGGTTCGGATGGGAACCCTGGTCAGGGCTTTTCACACCGATCTCCAGCTCACCCGGAGCGAAGCCATCCGACGGGGCGAGCGGGTGGTGCTGTGTGCGGCCGACGGCCCTTCGAGCTGCTCAAGCGCCCCTGGCTGGCACCAGGGCTGGCTGATGTTTGTCGACACGAACAACAACGCCTGGCTGGACGACGGCGAAGCGGTGTTGCGTTACCACGGTCCGGCGCCGGCCGGCTGGAGTCTGTCGGGCAACCAGCCGGTGAGACGCTTTGTTTCCTACGATGCGCTCGGCTCCACCCGCCTGGTCAGTGGCGCCTTCCAGGCAGGGTCGGTGTATTTCTGTCGTGAAGGCGGCACCGGCGCGTCACCGATGCCGCGCCGGGTGGCCATTGCCAGCACCGGCCGGCCGCGCGTCGAAGTCGAAAACGATCGCAGCGTGTGCCGATGAACCGGGCTACTTGCGCACCTCGTCCACCAGCGCCCGGAACTCGTCGATGTCTTCGAAGCTGCGGTAGACGCTGGCAAAGCGGATATAGGCCACCTTGTCCATCTTCTTGAGCTCGCGCATGACCATTTCGCCGAGTTTGGTGGCGGCGACTTCACGGGAGCCCAGGTTGAGCAGTTTCTCTTCAATGCGCTCAATGGCGGCATCGACCTGCTCGGTGCTGACCGGGCGCTTGCGCAGGGCCAGGGTGAACGAGGCCCGGAGTTTGGCCGGCACGTAGTCCACGCGCCGCCCGTCCTTCTTGACGACGGCCGGAAAGCTCACTTCCGGCCGCTCGTAGGTCGTGAAGCGCTTTTCGCAGTGTCCGCACTGGCGACGCCGGCGGATGAAATCCGCCTCTTCAGAGACCCGGGTCTCGACAACCTGGGTCTCCAGATGACCGCAGAAGGGGCATTTCACCGGTATACAGGGAAGCGTGCCGTCAGCGCGTTGACCTTGGCACGCACAGCCTCAATGTTCGCCGGGTCGCGCGGGTTGTCCAGCACGTCGGCGATCAGATGGGCCGTCAGGCGGGCTTCTTCGTCCTTGAATCCGCGGGTGGTCATGGCCGGGGTGCCGATGCGCACGCCGCTGGTGACCATCGGCTTTTCCGGGTCGTTCGGAATCGCGTTCTTGTTGATGGTCATGTGGGCGCTGCCCAGCACAGCCTCGGCTTCCTTGCCGGTGATGCCCTTGGCGCGCAGGTCGACCAGCATGACGTGGCTTTCGGTGCGGCCCGAGACGATGCGCAGGCCACGCTGGGTCAGGGTTTCGGCCACGATCTGGGCGTTCTTGACCACCTGCTGTTGGTAGGCCTTGAACTCGGGCGTCAGCGCTTCCTTGAAGGCCACGGCCTTGGCCGCGATCACGTGCATCAGCGGGCCGCCCTGCAGGCCGGGGAAGATGGCGCTGTTGATGGCCTTCTCGTGCTCGGCCTTCATCAGGATGATGCCGCCGCGCGGGCCGCGCAGGCTCTTGTGGGTGGTGGAGGTCACCACGTCGGCGAACGGCACCGGGTTGGGATAGACGCCCGCGGCGATCAGGCCCGCGTAATGGGCCATGTCGACCATGAAGATGGCACCGACTTCCTTGGCAATGTTCGCGAAGCGCTCGAAGTCGATGCGCAGGCTGTAGGCGGAGGCGCCGGCGATGATCAGCTTGGGCTTGGTCTCGCGTGCCTTGGCTTCCATGGCGTCGTAGTCGATGGCTTCGTTCCTGTCCAGACCGTAGCTGACGACATTGAACCACTTGCCCGACATGTTCAGCGGCATGCCGTGGGTCAGGTGACCGCCTTCGGCCAGGCTCATGCCCATGATGGTGTCGCCGGGCTTGAGGAAGGCCAGGAACACGGCCTCGTTGGCCGAGGCGCCGCAGTGCGGCTGCACGTTGGCGGCGTCGGCGCCGAAGAGCTGCTTGACGCGGTCGATGGCCAGTTGCTCGGCCACGTCCACATATTCACAGCCGCCGTAGTAGCGCTTGCCGGGGTAGCCCTCGGCGTACTTGTTGGTCAGCTGGGTGCCCTGGGCGGCCATCACGGCCGGCGAGGCGTAGTTTTCGCTGGCGATCAGCTCGATGTGGTGTTCCTGGCGGGCGTTCTCGGCCTGGATGGCAGCGAACAGCTCCGGATCGGTTTGCTCGATGAGAATGTTGCGGTCGTACATGGTTGGCAGTCGTCGGTGGAGTGAACCCCGCGCGGACCGGTGGGTGTCCGGCGGATGCTGCCCAGGCGAACGGCTGAACGCCCGGGATCCGGGCGGCGCGCTCCCCAGTGGTTGTCCGGTGTGCCGACCCCGGGGGTCGGGCAACGGGGTCCACGTCGGTACCGGTCGACCGCGGGCCGGCTGAGGGGCCCGCACGACCTCACCTATCGCCAGTCGCGCGCGGACAGATTTTAGTTCAAGAAGAGAGTGGCCGGCGGCCGATGGACACCTTGGGCAACGGAAGGCTCAGGAGCGAAGGCCCGTCCCGTCTTCGCGCGAGAGCAGCGGTGTGGTCTGCGCCGGCTCACCGCCGGAGCTTTGCACCAGCTCTTCCTGTGCCTGCGACTTGACGGCGGGCGCCACGACCGGGATGCTCCAGGTGGGCTCGACGTGCCGGGGAGCCGGCCGACCCATGGCCACATGCTGCAGGCGGGTGTGCTCGGCCATGACCTTGTTGATGTAATCGGCGCCATCGGTGCTCACGGCACCCACGTACAGGCGCAGTCCACCCTCGATGGAGCCGGCGCGGCGGATGCAGTCCTGGAGGATTTGCACCCCGACGCGCAGGTTGGCCAGCGGGTCGAAGGCGGCCAGCTGGCCCCCGAAATCTTCGTATTTTTCGGTGTGCACCCGCGTGAGCACCTGCATCAGGCCCTGGGCGCCGACCGGGCTCTGGGCGAACGGATTGAAGCGAGATTCGATGGCCATCACCGCCAGAATCAGGGTCGGGTCGATTCGCACCTGTTCTCCGAGCCGGAAGGCTTCGGCCACGAGCACACTGAGAGGCTCGGGCGCCACCCGGTACTTGCGGCTGAGCCAGAAGGCGACCTTGGCCTGCTGCGCGGGCAGCACGTCGGGCATGGCGGCGGTGGCCCGTTCGGCCGCCGTCGGGTCGACCGGGACGGCTGTCTCGGTCTGGGTCGCCTCCTGACGCGCCACCAGCCAGTCGAGCAGGCGTTCTTCGGCGCTCTGGCGCAGGTCACCGCGGGCCGCGAGCACGATCACGGCCAGGGCCAGGCCAATGCCGAGCACGGCCATGCTGTTGTGCGTGACCACATAAAGGCCGCGCGTCGTGTCGGCCAGTGCGGTGGCCAGCGCCGATCGCACGGGGCTCCACAGGCCCGAGGCTGGGGTGTTTTGCTTCGCTGTCATTTCGTCGCTCCTTTGGGTCGGTCCAGGACTGGAATCCGGACAGGCTCTGAGAGGTTCGCTATCCCGGGCCCTTCGTTCGGAAGGGGCAGGGACTCAGCCGTTCCCGGCAGCGATTGAGGGTTTACCCGGGGTCCGGAACCGGGCAGCGCGAATTATCAAAGTCGACTTAATGCAAAGTCAAGTTTGAAATCCGATTTTTTATACCTTGCGGATATATAGAGCGATGGGTGTCGGACGAGCTTCATCTTTGCTAGCAGGCATTCTTGGCCAGATGGGCTGGTGTGGCAGGCCGAGATCTGGCGGCCGGTGGTTCGCCGTTTGTCGGTTCGTGGCTGCCGTTGGGGGCCGGCCACCGCTTTGCTGGTCGGTGGCATGGGGGGGCCCCGATGGATTGGAAATATCCATGGCTCAGGGCTGCTCCGGGTCTTGCGGCAGCGGCGTGATGGGGGTAAGCTGTCTTTGCCCGTTGTTTTGACGGGTTTGCCGGTTCAAGGGTTCAGCCCGAGGCCGGCCCACTTGGGAAGCAATCTCTTGCTTCCTGGCCGCCAGGACATCAGACTCCTGTCGGCCCCCCGACGGCAAGTGCATGTTGCCCGCCGTCCACCCCGGCAGACCTGGTC
>CALMYH010000181.1 GCA_937873395.1 uncultured Burkholderiales bacterium | reverse complement strand
ACGGGCACCGGATCGGCCATGCCTCATTCTGTCACAGCGTGTTTCCGCCCGATCGGGACCGGGCGAGCATCGGCACCGGTCTGGGCACGCCCGTCTCAGGCGCCGAAAAGCCCGCCCTCGGCAGCCGGCGGCGCCACCCCCAGGTGGCGGTAGGCGGCCAGCGTGGCGGTGCGCCCGCGCGGCGTGCGCTGCAGGTAGCCCTGCTGGATCAGGTAGGGCTCGATCACGTCCTCGATGGTGTCGCGCTCCTCGCCGATGCTGGCCGCGATGTTGTCCAGCCCCACCGGGCCACCGTCGAAGCGGTGGATCACCGCCTCCAGCAGCTTGCGGTCCATCAGGTCGAAGCCTTCGGGGTCGACGTCCAGCATGGTCAGTGCGCGGCCGGCAATGTCGGCCGTGATGCGGCCATCGCCCTTGACGTCGGCGAAGTCGCGCACCCGGCGCAGCAGGCGGTTGGCGATGCGCGGTGTACCGCGGCTGCGGCGCGCGATCTCGAACGCGCCTTCGGTATCGATGGGTGCGTTCAGCAGACCGGCACTGCGGGTGACGATGCGCTGCAGTTCCGCCGGGGTGTAGAACTCCAGCCGCGCCACGATGCCGAAGCGGTCGCGCAGCGGGTTGGTCAGCATGCCCGCGCGCGTGGTGGCGCCCACCAGGGTGAAGGGCTGCAGGTCCAGCTTGATGCTGCGCGCCGCCGGCCCCTCGCCGATCATGATGTCGATCTGGTAGTCCTCCAGCGCGGGGTAGAGGATTTCCTCGACGACCGGCGAGAGCCGGTGGATCTCGTCGATGAACAGCACGTCGTTGGGTTCGAGGTTGGTCAGCAGCGCCGCCAGGTCCTTGGGCTTTTCGAGCACCGGCCCGCTGGTCTGGCGCAGGTTCACGCCCAGCTCCTGCGCGATGATGTGGCTGAGTGTCGTCTTGCCCAGGCCCGGCGGTCCGAACAGCAGCACATGGTCCAGCGCCTCGGCGCGCTTCTTCGCGGCGCCGATGAAGATCTCCAGCTGCTCGCGCACCTTCTGCTGCCCCACATACTCGTCGAGCAGCTTGGGGCGCAGCGCGCGCTCGATGGCCTCTTCCTTGGGGGAAGCGGCCGCGGCCGACACCACACGGGGCGGCGGGGCGAAGTCGTCGGTCTGGATGGTCATGCGTGTCCGGCCTGCTTATTTCGCCAGCGACTTCAGCGCCAGCTTGATGCCTTCGCTCACCCCCACGCCGGCCGGCAAGGCCTTCAGAGCGGCGGCGGCGTCCTTTTCGCTGTAGCCCAGGGCCATCAGCGCCTGCTGGATGTCGCTGGCGGCGTCGCCCACCGCGGCCGCGCTGCCGGGCAGCGGCAGGTCGGCGCCCAGCTTGCCCTTGAGTTCGAGCAGCAGGCGCTCGGCGGTCTTCTTGCCGATGCCGGGCACCTTGACGATGCGCCCGGTTTCCTGGGCGGTGACCGCCTGGGCCAGCTCGGCCACCGACAGGCCCGAGAGCACCGACAGCGCAGTGCGCGGCCCCACGCCACTGATGCGGATCAGCTGGCGAAAGGCCTCGCGCTCGGCAGTGCTGCCAAAGCCGTACAGGATCTGGGCGTCCTCGCGCACCACGAAGTGCGTCAGCAGCGACACCCGTTCGCCCGCCGCCGGCAGGTGGTAGAAGGTGCTCATGGGCACATCCACCTCGTAGCCCACGCCCTGGCAGTCGATCAGAATCTGCGGCGGGTTCTTTTCGAGCAGGGTGCCGGTCAACTTGCCTATCATCGGGGTATTTCCTTCGTTCTCCGGAGATTATCGGCTTGATCCTGCGCCACACCTTCGCCCCACCCGACAACGAGCGCATGGCCCACCTGTGCGGCCCGATGGACCGCCATATCCGCAGCATCGAGGCTGCGCTGCAGGTCAAGGTGGCGCACCGCTTCGAACAGTTTCGTGTCGAAGGCCCCAAGGCGCGTGCGCAGCAGGCCATGGAGGTGCTGCAGGCCATGTACGAGATGTCGCGCAAGCCCATCCCGGAGGAGCAGGTGCAGCTGATGCTGGCCGGCGACACCGCCCTGCCCGAGGCCGGTGAGGACGCGCTGGCCATGCAGACGCGACGGGGCGAGGTGCGCGGGCGCACGCCCAACCAGGCCCGCTACCTGGAGAACATGGCCACCCACGACATCACCTTCGGCATCGGGCCGGCCGGCACCGGCAAGACCTACCTGGCGGTGGCCTGTGCGGTCGACTCGCTGGAACGCAGTGCGGTGCAGAAGATCGTGCTGACCCGTCCGGCGGTCGAGGCCGGCGAACGCCTGGGCTTTCTGCCGGGCGACCTGACCCAGAAGGTCGACCCCTACCTGCGGCCGCTTTACGACGCGCTGTACGACCTGATGGGCTTCGACAAGGTGCAGAAAGCCTTCGAGCGCCAGCAGATCGAGATCGCCCCGCTGGCCTTCATGCGCGGGCGCACCCTCAACCACGCCTTTGTGATCCTCGACGAGGCGCAGAACACCACGCCCGAGCAGATGAAGATGTTCCTCACCCGCATCGGCTTCGGCAGCAAGGCCGTGGTCACCGGCGACGTGAGCCAGATCGACCTGCCGCGCACCCAGCTGTCGGGTCTGATCGACGCCGAGCGGGTGCTCAAGCGCCTGCAAGGCATTGCCTTCAACCGCCTGACCAGCGCCGACGTGGTGCGGCACCCGCTGGTGGCCCGTATCGTCGATGCCTACGATGCGCGCGGCAGCGCCGACGACCTGCCGCCGCTGCCCACGCGCAGCCGGCGCAAGAGCGGCTGAAGGAGTTGCCATGTCTGCGCCTGCTCGCCCGTTCCATCCGGTCATGGCGGCCCTGCTGGGCGGGTTCATCCTGCTGCTGGCCGGCTGCACCGCGCCGGGCCCGCAAGCCACCGAGGCCCCCCCCAGACCCGGCGTCATCAGCGGCCCGGACTTCGAGAGCCACGCCCGGCGCTACCGCTGCGCGGGCGGCGCCGAGCTGGAACTGGTCTACCTGAACCTGCGCAGTGGCCTGTCCTTCGCGGCCCTGCACCACCAGGGCCGCACCCACCTGATGCAGAACCGCCCATCGGCATCGGGCGCGCGTTATGTGGCCCTGGACGAGGAAGCCGGCCTGCGCTGGCACAGCAAGGGCGACGAAGGGTTCCTGGCCTTTCTGGCGGCCGACCACACAGCCCGCGAGCAGGTGCTGCTGGCCGACTGCAGCGCCGTCACGCCCTGACCCCAACCCCGCTTCGATCCCCCGCCACCATGTCCCTGCCCAGCCTGAGCCTGTCGCTGCAGTTTGGCGCCCTGAGCCAAGCCGACGTCCACCGCGCCGCCCTGCCGCGCCACCGGGTGCAGCGCGCCATCCGCCACGCCCTGGAGGCCGACGCCGAGATCACGGTGCGCATCGTCGACGAAGAAGAAGGCCGTGCCCTGAATCGCGATTACCGCGGCAAGGACTACGCGACCAATGTGCTCACCTTCGACTACGCCACCGAGCCCCTGGTGATGGCCGACCTGGTGCTTTGCGCGCCGGTGGTGGCCCGCGAAGCCCAAGATCTGAAGAAAACGCTGGCCGACCACTACACCCACCTGCTGGTGCACGGCACCCTGCACGCCCAGGGGTGGGACCACGACAAGGGCGAAGCGGACGCCGAGGCCATGGAGGCCCGGGAAATCGAGATCCTGGCCAGGCTGGGCCTGAAAAACCCGTACCGCTGACGGTGGGCAGCCCGGGCCGGCACGCCCTTGGACAGAACCCGGAGATTGCCCCCCCGACTCAGCCCATGCGCAAGGGGATGGTGACCGGTCCGTCATTGACCAGGTGCACTGCCATCTCGGCACCGAAGCGTCCGGTTTCCACCTGCGGGTGCCGCGCACGCGCCAACGCCACGAAACGGTCGAACAGGGCGCGCCCCAGCTCGGGCGGAGCAGCGGCCGTGAAGCCGGGCCGGTTGCCATGCCGGGTGTCGGCCGCCAGCGTGAACTGGCTCACCAGCAGAAGGCCGCCTCTGACGTCCTGCACACTGCGGTTCATCTTGCCCTGCTCGTCACCGAAGATGCGCAGCTTCAGTATCTTGTCCAGCATCCGCTGGCACACCGACTCGGTGTCCTGCGGCTCGGCACACACCAGCGCCAGCAGGCCCGGGCCGATGGCCCCGACCGTCTCTCCGCCAATCTCGACCCGGGCACTGGACACCCTCTGCAGCAGCACGATCACCTCAGGTCCTCCCGGTCATGGAAATGCGCCTCCACGTCACCCGGCAGCAGCTGGATGGTGGCGCGCAGCCCGGGTACCGCGCTCATCAGGGCCTGCTCCACGCTGGTGCGCAGGGCGGCGGCGCGCCGCAGTGTCCAGTTGGGTGGCATGTGCATGTGCAGGTCGACAAAACGCCGCTGCCCCGCCCGCCGGGTGCTCACATGGTCGAAGCGCAGCAGGCCGGGCCTCTGCGGGTCGACAAATCCGGCCAACACCTCATGGATGCGCGCGAGCTCTTCGGCGTCGATGGCATGGTCCATCAGACCGTCGCTGGCCCTCTTCATCAGGTGCAAGGCCTCGCGCACGATGTTGGCGGCCACCAGCAGGGCCACCACCGGGTCGAGCCAGAGCCAGCCGGTGAGAAACATCAGGCCCACCCCCAGAACCACGCCTGCGGTGGTGTAGACATCGGTCATCAGGTGGCGCGCATCGGCCTCGACCGCTTCGGCCCCTGCAACCCCCTTGGCCCGGTGCGCCCGGGCCGCGCCCAGCATCAGCACCGCCAGCAGACCGTTGAGAGCCGCGCTGAGCACCGACAGCCCCAGGCCGAGGCCCGGCGCCTCCAGCGGCTGCGGGGACAGCAGGCGATCGACCGCCGTCCAGCCGATGGCGAGGGCGGCCCCGAAAATCAGGACGCCCTCGAATCCGCTGGAGAAATACTCCGCCTTGGTGTGGCCGTAGGGGTGATCGTCGTCGGCGGGCCGCTGCGCAATGGTCACCATGGCCAGGGCGAACACCGCACCGGCCAGGTTGACAAAAGACTCCAGCGCGTCGGAGAGCAGACCGACCGAACCGGTCACCTGCCAGGCCAGGGTCTTGAGGCCGATGGTCAGGCAAGCCACCAGCACCGAGGCGATCAGCAGACGCCGGGGCGTCATCCAGTCAGAAACCACAGATGTCATGGCGCGATTGTCGCCTCCCGAAGCGCCCGGCGCCTGGGTCAGCCCGTCGGACCGGCGGGACCGACCATCCCTCCCGATTCGACCGCCGGGTCGGCCGTGCCAGAATAGGCACGGAAACCATTCGACATGGAGTCACCGTCTCTGCCCCTTGATGCGCCATGGATCGGCGAAACCGATGCATGGCTTCTGGCCGAGGGCAAGCACCTGCGCCCCTGGCAGAAGCTGGGTGCCCACCCCACATCCCGCGCTGGCAGGGAGGGTGTGGCCTTCGCCGTCTGGGCGCCCTCGGCCAGGCTGATCCGGCTCACCGGCGATTTCAACCACTGGGACTTTGAGCCCATGCATCTGCGGCCCGAATGCGGGATCTGGGAGCTGTTCGTCCCCGGTGCGCTGGTCGGGCAGTGGTACAAGTTCGAGGTGCACCACGCCGACGGCAGCGTGGTGCTCAAGACCGACCCCTACGCCCGCCAGTCGGAGCTTCCCCCGGGCAACGCCGCCAGGATCTGCCCTCCGCTGCGGCCGTCCGGGGTCGCGCCCACCGCGACCGGGAAGACGCCGGGGCCGATGGCGATCTACGAGGTGCATGCGGGTTCGTGGCGCCGGCCGCAGCACCCTCAGGTCCTGCCCGACTGGGACGACCTGGCCCGAGAACTCGTCCCCTACGCCGCCGACATGGGATTCACGCACATCGAACTGCTGCCGATCAGCGAGCACCCCTTCTACGGTTCTTGGGGCTACCAGCCCACCGGTCTTTATGCGCCCAGCGCACGCTACGGTTCGCCCGAAGCCTTTGCCCGCTTCGTCGAGGCGGTGCACGCGGCCGGTCTCAAGCTCATCCTGGACTGGGTCCCGGCACACTTTCCGACCGACGAACACGCCCTGGCCCGCTTCGACGGCACGGCGCTGTACGAGCACGCCGATCCCCGCGAGGGTTTTCACCGCGACTGGAACACACTGATTTACAACTTCGGGCGCCACGAAGTGAAGAACTTCCTGGTCGGAAATGCGCTGTTCTGGATCGAACAGTACGGGGTGGACGGCCTGCGCGTGGACGCGGTGGCATCCATGCTTTACCGCGACTACAGCAGGCCGCCCGGTGAATGGGTGCCCAACCGCGACGGAGGACGCGAAAACCACGAGGCCATCGCGTTCTTGCAGGAGGTGCACGAGGTGCTGCGGCGCGAAGCCCCGCAGGCCATCACCATCGCCGAGGAATCCACCGCGTTTCCCGGCGTCACCCGATCCGTGGACGAAGGGGGACTCGGATTCGATCACAAGTGGAACATGGGCTGGATGCACGACACCCTGGCCTACTTCGCGCTGGACCCGGTGCACCGCAGCTGGCATCACGACAAGCTGACCTTCGCCATGATGTACGCCTACAGCGAAAGCTACGTGCTGCCGCTCTCCCACGACGAGGTGGTGCACGGGAAGGGCTCGCTGCTGAACAAGATGCCCGGTGACCGGTGGCAGAAACTGGCCAATCTGCGTTCCCTGTACGGCTGGATGTACGCCCACCCGGGCAAAAAGCTGCTGTTCATGGGCTCCGAACTGGCCCAGCCGTCGGAGTGGGACCACGACCACGCATTGCCCTGGGAGTTGCTGGAGGACCCCGGGCATGCCGGCATCCAGCGTCTGGTGCACGACCTCAACCACAGCTACCGGGCCTCCGTGGCCCTGCATGTGCGCGAATCGGACCCGTTTGCGTTCCAGTGGCTGGTGGTCGATGACGCCAGCCAGTCTGTCCTGGCGTTTGTCCGCCACGGCCTGCGACCGGAAGACGCCATGCTCACCATCGCCAACTTCACCCCCACCGTCCGGACCGACTACCGGGTCGGCGTGCCGCACGGGGGGGCCTGGCGCGAGGTGATCAACACCGACTCGTCGCACTATGGCGGCGGCAACGTGGGCAACCACGGTCGGCTGTCATCCGACCCGGTCGGCATGCACCAGCAGTCCTGGTCCCTGAGCCTGACCCTGCCTCCGCTGGCGGTGCTTTGGCTCCAACCGGTACCCGCATGAGCAGCGCCCGGCCCATCAGAAGCCTCTCTGCCCCGCCACGCCTGGTGCGGAGGGCCGTGGCATGAGCACCGCGCTGGCCCTGACCCCCTGCTGCCAACCCGGTCGCCCCTGGCCGATGGGCGTGCAACTGAACGGGCGCGGGCAACGCGCCGGCATCAACGTCTGCGTGTTCGCGCCGAACGCGACCGCGGTGGTGATCTGCCTGTTCGACGACAGCGGCCAGCAGGAGACCGCACGCTGGCGGCTGCCCGCACGCAGCGAAGGTGTCTGGCACGGTTTTGTACCAGGCGTGCAGGAAGGGCAGCTGTACGGCCTGCGGGCCGACGGCCCCTGGAACCCGCAGACCGGGCACCGCTTCAACCCGCACCGCCTGCTGGCCGACCCCTGGGCCCCCGAGCTGGTGGGTGCGCTTGAGGCGCTGGTGGTGCGCAGCGGATCCCGCCCCGGCCCCACCGATGAGGGCGGGGCAACCGACAACGCGCGCCACATGCCCAAATGCCGGGTCATCGACGCCGAGGTCGAGCGTCAGGCGGGCTCGCGCGTGGCCCCGGGGCCGGCCATCGCCTGGCAGGACACCGTCCTGTACGAAGCCCATGTCAAGTCGCTGACCCGGCTGCATCCAGGGGTGGATCCCCCGCTGCAGGGATCCTACGCGGGCGTGGCCAGCGCGGCGATGCTGGCGCATTACCAGCGTCTGGGCATCACAAGCCTGAGCCTGCTGCCAGTGCACCTGAAACTGGACGAGCAGCACCTGCTGGACAAGGGCCTGACCAATTTCTGGGGCTACAACACCTGGTCGTTCTTCGCCCCGGATCCGCGCCTGGCCTCTGCGCCGGCGAGGGCAGCGGGCGGGGCGGCCGTACGGGCCGAATTCCGACACATGGTTGACACCTTGCACAGGCACAACATCGAGGTGATCCTGGATGTTGTCTACAACCACACCGCCGAAGGCGATGGCCAAGGCCCCTCGCTGTCCTGGCGTGGCCTGGACAACGCGGCCTGGTATGCCCTGGACACCCACGGGCAGCATTTCAACCCGACCGGCTGCGGCAACACCTTCGACATGGGCCAGCCCCGGGCCATCCAGCTCATCATGGACAGCCTGCGCTGGTGGGTGCAGGCCTTCGGGGTCGACGGATTCCGCTTTGACCTGGCGGTCTCGCTCGGCCGCTCTCCCGAGCTGGGCCGCAATTTCAACCCACTGGCCCCTCTTTTCACCGCCATCGCGCAGGACCCCGTGCTGGCCCGCATCAAGCTGATCGCCGAACCCTGGGATGTGGGTCCGCACGGTTACCGGACCGGACAGTTCGGCCTGCGCTGGCACGAGTGGAACGACCGGTTCCGCGACACGGTCCGGGCCTGGTGGCTGGGCCACAGCTGCACCCGGGGCCAGCTGGCGCGCCGCCTGGCGGGCTCCAGCGACCTGTTTCAGTCGACGGGCCGCCCTCCTTCGGCCAGCATCAACATGATCACGGCGCACGACGGCTTCACCCTGGCCGACCTGACCGCCTACGAGAACAAGCACAACCGGGCCAATGGCGAGGACGGGCGGGATGGCCACAACCAGAACTACAGTGCCAACGGCGGCTGTGAAGGCCCGACCGACGACCCGGACATCCTGTTGCGCCGGTCCCGATGGAGGCGCGCCTTGCTGGCCACGCTGTTCTGCGCGCAGGGCACGCCACAACTGCTGGCGGGGGACGAGATCGGACACAGCCAGCAAGGGAACAACAACGCCTACTGCCAGGACAACACCATCACCTGGCTGGACTGGGCCCGGGGCGACGAAAGCCTGATCCGGTTTGTCAGCGGGCTGTCCCGCCTCCGAAGGCGATATCCCGCCCTTCGGCATCCGGCCTGGTACACCGGCGAGCCGGGTCCGGGGTCCGACCATCCCGACATCGACTGGCGCAACGCCAGTGGCTCCCACCCCCATGGCATCGAATGGGACATTCCTGACGGGCGCCTGCTGGCCAGCGTCATCACCGTGGGCGAAGGCGGCGCGCCTGCCAGCGAGCAGGTTCTGCTGGTCTTCCACGGCGATCCGCAGCCCTCCTGGGTCAGGCTGCCGGACGGTCCCTGGCAAATGGTCATGGACAGCAGCCGCGGATGGATTACCGACGACGCTGAGACCGCCCCGCGGTTCGAACATCAGGTCGAGGTGCCTCCCAGCACGGTACTCATGCTGGTCCAGCCCATGCCCCACGATCCACCATGAACACCGCCAGCCATCCCTTGCTGCACAGGCGCTCCAGCGGAGTGCTGTTGCACCTGAGCTGCCTGCCCGGGCGATACGGATCGGGTGACCTGGGAGATGGCGCCCTTCACTTCCTGGACTGGCTGGCCGCCGGCAGCCAGTCGCTGTGGCAGATCCTGCCCCTGACGCCACCGGGGCCCGGCCACTCGCCTTACCGCAGCCCGTCGGCCTTTGCCGGCAATCCCTGGCTGGTGGACCTGGACGACCTGGTCTCCCGCGGCTGGCTTCCCGCGCTCACCCCCCCTTCCTTCGACGCGTCGCGCTGCGACTTTGAACAGGCCGAGCCCTTTCGGCGCGCCGCGCTGGGCCAGGCCTGGTCCCATTTCCGCCGTCATGGCCTGCCGCAGGACCGGGAATCGTTTCGGCACTTCAGCCAGACACAGGAGACCTGGCTGACCGACTACGCCCGTTTCATGGTTCTGACCGAGTCCTTCGGCGCTCCCTGGACACAATGGCCGGCCGAATGGGCCCGGCGCACACCGTCGGCGCTGGACCGGCTGGATGCCGAGGCGGCCGAGGCTCTGGGGTTCTGGCGCTTCGTCCAGTGGCGTTTTCACGAACAGTGGAACCGCCTGCGGGCCGCTGCCCATGCGCGGCACATCCGTTTCGTGGGCGACATGCCCCTGTTCGTCGACCATCACAGTGTCGACGTCTGGGCCCAGCCGGAACTGTTCAGGCTTGACCAGGCCCACGAACCGGAGGTGGTGGCCGGTGTGCCGCCCGACTACTTCTGCGCCACCGGACAGCGCTGGGGCAACCCGCTGTACCGCTGGGATGTCATGGCCAGCGACGGCTGGACCTGGTGGATCCGCCGCGTGACCCGACTGCTGTCCCTGCTGGACCTCGCCCGGATCGACCACTTCCGCGGACTCGAGGCCTACTGGGAAATACCCGCCGCCGCCCCGTCGGCCGTCCAGGGGAGCTGGCAGGTCGGGCCGGGCAGCGCCCTTTTCCAGGCCCTTGAACAGGCGCTCGGGCCGCTGCCCTTCATTGCCGAAGACCTGGGCGTGATCACCGAGGCCGTGACCCGGCTGCGGCAGGCACACGGACTCCCCGGCATGCGCGTCATGCAGTTCGGTTTCGACGGTTCGCCGGCCAACATCCATCTGCCCCACAACCTGGAACCCGGCCTGGTGGCCTGCAGCGGCACCCACGACAACGACACCACGCTCGGCTGGTGGCAATCCCTGGGGCCCGACTCGCGCGATCGGGTCCGGGACTACCTGGGAGCACAGGCCGACAGCGAGATCCACTGGGCCATGATGCAGGCCCTGTCCCAGTCGGTGGCCCGCACGTTCATCGTGCCCTTCCAGGACGTGCTCGGTCTGGACGGCCACCACCGGATGAACCGACCGGGGCAGGCCAGCGGCTGCTGGCGCTGGCGCTTCGACTGGCCCATGGTCGATGCCTCGCACGCCAGCCGCCTCGGGGCCATGGTCAGGGCCCACGGCAGGACCTGACCCGTTTCCCTTGCAAGCCGACCCACCAGGAGACCCCGCCATGGAACAAGATGATCCCTCCCAACTGGCCCGAAGAACCATTGCCCTGGTGCTGGCCGGGGGACGCGGTTCACGGCTGCATGCGCTGACCGACCGGCGGGCCAAACCGGCGGTCTATTTCGGCGGCAAGTTCCGCATCATCGACTTCGCCCTCTCGAATTGCCTGAACTCCGGCGTGCGCCGTATCTCGGTGCTGACCCAGTACAAATCCCACAGCCTGCTGCGGCACCTGCAGCGCGGCTGGTCCTTCCTGCGCAGCGAATTCAACGAATACATCGACCTGCTGCCGGCGCAACAACAGATCGACGAACACACCTGGTACCAGGGAACGGCCGATGCCGTGTTCCAGAACATCCCCATCCTCAGCGCCCAGAAACCGGACTACGTGCTGATCCTGGCGGGGGACCACATCTACAAGATGAACTACGCCAACCTGATCGCGGACCACGTGGCGCAGGGCGCCCGGTGTACGGTGGCCTGCATCCAGGTCCCCTTGTCCGAAGCCAGGGGCTTCGGTGTCATGACCATCGACGAACAACGCCGCATCGTTCGCTTCGACGAAAAGCCGGCCCACCCCCGGCCCATGCCCGGCAGCACCGACCAGGCCCTGGCCAGCATGGGCGTGTACGTGTTCGACGCCGACTACCTGTTCGAAGCCCTGCAGGCCGACTCACAGCTGAGCGGCTCCAGCCGCGACTTCGGCAAGGACATCATCCCGGCACTGGTGGCACGCTCGGAAGCGGTCGCGCACCCGTTCGGCCTGTCTTGCGTAAAGAGCGCACCCGAGGCGCCCGACTACTGGCGCGATGTCGGTACCATCGATGCCTACTGGGCCGCCAACATGGACCTGACCCAGCCCCTGCCCGAGCTTGACATGTACGACCGCGACTGGCCGATCTGGACCTACCAGGAACAGCTGCCGCCCGCCAAGTTCGTCTTCGACGACGAAGACCGCCGGGGCATGGCGGTGGACTCCCTGGTCTCCGGCGGCACCATCATCTCGGGCGCCTACCTCCGTCGATCGGTGCTGTTTTCGCGCGTGCGCCTGAACTCCTACAGCCGGGTCGAGGAGTCGGTGATTCTGCCCGACGTCCAGGTGGGACGCCACGTGCGCCTGCGCAAGACGGTGATCGACACCGGTTGCGTGATCCCTGCAGGTCTGGAAATCGGCTTCGATGCCGAGGCCGATGCCCGCCGCTTCTTCCGGACCGAGCAGGGGGTGGTGCTGGTGACCCAGGGCATGCTGGATCGCCTGTCCGCTGACGCGCCAGCCGCAGGAGCCCCTTCGTGAAGGTGCTTCACGCCTGCTCCGAGCTCTTTCCCCTGCTCAAGACCGGTGGGCTGGCGGATGTGGCTGCCGCCTTGCCGACCGCCCTTCAGGCCGAAGGCTGCGATGTGCGACGCCTGCTGCCGGCCTTTCCTTCCGTGCTCGCTGGTGTCGAGGCTAGCGGAGCCGATCTGCCGCTGCCTGAGCCAGCGCACGCCCTCGCGTTCGGCCAGGGACACGGGCAGGCCCGCATCCTGCCCGGGCACCTGATGGGGACCGGAGAGCCGATCTACCTGCTGGACGCTCCAGACCGGTTCGACCGCCCGGGCGACCCCTACCTCGGTCCGGACGGGAAAGAATGGACGGACAATGCCGAGCGTTTTGCGCTGCTGAGCTGGGCCGCGGCCTGGCTGGCGCTGGGCGGAGACCCCTCATGGCGTCCGGACGTGCTGCACGCCCACGACTGGCACACCGGCCTGGCGCCCCTGTACCTGCAGCTGGCACAGACCGGTGCTCGCCCGCCGGCCGTGTTCACCGTGCACAACCTGGCCTACCAGGGACTGTTCCCGCTCGAAACGGCGGCGCGCCTGGGCCTGCCGGCGGCCGTGATGCAGATGCACGGCGTCGAGTTCCATGGTCAACTGTCCTTCATGAAGGCGGGCCTGCAATACGCCGACGCCATCACGACGGTCAGTCCACGTTATGCCGAGGAAATCACCACGCCGGAACAGGGATGCGGACTGGACGGCCTGCTGCGGGCCAGAAGGCAACAGCTCCACGGCATTCTCAACGGGGTCGACCCCGCGGTCTGGAATCCGGCCACCGACGGGCACATCGAGCAACGGTATGACGCCCGGAAGCTGGGCGCCAAAGCCCGCAACCGCCTCGCCCTGCAACGGCAGTGCGGCCTGGAACCCCGTGAGGACGCGCTGGTCTTCGGCGTGGTCAGCCGCCTGAGCGAACAGAAGGGGCTGCACCTGCTGCCCGAAGTGCTCGACGAACTCTTCGAGCGGGGCGGCCAACTGGTGATCCAGGGCACCGGGGATCCGGTGCTGGTGGACATGCTGCAACACGCGGCTTCGCGCCACACCGGTCGCATGAGTCTTCGCCTGGCTTACGACGAGCCCATGGCCCACCGCATCATCGCCGGCGCGGACGTGCTGCTCATGCCCTCGCGTTACGAGCCTTGTGGCCTGACCCAGCTGTACGCCCTGCGCTACGGCACCCTGCCGCTGGTGCATGCGGTCGGAGGGCTGGCCGATACCGTGACGGACTGCTCGCTGGAGAATCTGGACGATGGCAGTGCCACCGGGTTCCGCTTCGGCGACTTCTCCGCTGCCGACCTCTCCCGGGCCGTGCGGCGCGCCTTTGCGCTGCAGCGCCGGCCGGCAGACTGGAGAAGGGTGCAAAGGAACGCCATGCGCCAGTGCTTCGACTGGCAACAGGCGGCCAGGGCCTACCTGAAACTTTATGACGACCTGACCGGGCGGGAACCGCCACCAGGCCACTGATCCGGACGATTCCCCCCGCCCAGCCATGAACCATCCTGCCGAAAACAGCTTCGAGTTCGACCACCCGACCAACACGGCACTGGCCTTGCGTCGGTCCATTGCCAACCGGCTGGTCTACATGGTGGGCAAGGACGTGCAGTCGGCCACCCAGCGCGACTGGCTGTTCGCCATCCTGCACGCCGCCCGCGACCGGATCATGGACCGGTGGCGGGAAACCCGGCAGATCACCCACGCACAGGACCTCAAGCGGGTCTATTACCTGTCGATGGAGTTCCTGCCCGGGCGCATCCTGAGCAACGCCCTGATGGCGATCGGGATACTGGATGAGACGCGGGCGGCCTGCGCGCAGCTGGGCGCCGATTTCGACAAGCTGACCGACATGGAGGCCGATCCGGGCCTGGGCAACGGGGGGCTAGGCCGCCTCGCGGCCTGCTTTCTGGATTCGCTGGCGACACTTGGGCTGCCCAGCATGGGCTACGGCATCCGCTTCGACTACGGCATGTTCGCCCAGCGAATCGTCCAGGGCCAGCAGGTCGAAGAACCCGACGGCTGGCTGGAGGCGGGCAACCCCTGGGAGATCATGCGACCGGAGTTCAGCTACAAGGTGTGCTTCGGTGGCCGCCTGGACACCAGCAACGGCGGCCTGCAATGGATCGAGGCCGAGGAAGTGATTGCGGTGGCGTACGACTCCGCCGTGCCAGGGCACGAACTCGCCTCGGTTGCCACCCTGCGCCTCTGGTCGGCCCGGGCCAGCCATGCCATCAACCTGGACGCCTTCAACCGCGGGGATTACATCCGGGCCATGGAGGCCAAGAACGCCTCCGAGAACGTCTCGCGCGTGCTCTACCCGGACGACAGCACGGAGCACGGCCGCGAACTGCGGCTGAGGCAGGAGTACTTCTTCGTCAGTGCCTCGCTGCAGGACCTGTTGCGACGCTTCCTGCGCGACCACGGCAGCCTGGAACAGTTGCCGGAGATGGTCGCGATCCACATCAACGACACCCACCCCGCACTGGCCATCCCCGAGCTCATGCGCCTGCTCATCGACGTCCACCGGCTGGGGTGGGACAAGGCGTGGTCGCTGTGCACCCGCATCTTCAGCTACACCAACCACACGCTGCTGCAGGAGGCGCTGGAGACCTGGCCGGTCGACCTGTTCGGTCGCGTGCTGCCGCGCCATCTGCGCATCGTGTTCGACCTGAATGCGCATTTCCTGGCTGAACTGCACACCCGGTTTCCGCACGACCATGACCTGCTGCGCCGGGTGTCGCTGATCGATGAAAACGGATCTCGCCGCATCCGCATGGCCTACCTCTGCGTGCTGGCGTCGCACCGGGTCAATGGCGTGTCGGCGCTCCACAGCGAGCTGATGACCACCACCATCTTCGCCGACCTGGCCCGGGTTTTCCCAGACCGCTTCTGCAACAAGACCAACGGGATCACGCCCCGCCGCTGGCTGGCACAGGCCAACCCCTCCCTGGCCGAGCTGATCGATTCCCGCATCGGCAACGGCTGGCGCCGCAACCTGGTCGAGCTGGAGGCATTGCGGGCGTGGGCCGCCGATCCGGAGTTCAACAACGCATTTCAGCTGGTCAAGGCACAGAACAAGCAGCGTCTGGCGGACCGGATTGCCCGCGAGACCGGCATCGTGCTCGACCCGGACAGCCTGTTCGACGTGCAGGTCAAGCGCGTGCACGAATACAAGCGCCAGTTGCTCAACCTGTTGCACGTCGTCACGCGTTACCACCGGATCCTCGCCAATCCGAGCGCCAACTGGATGCCGCGCTCGGTGATTTTTGCCGGCAAGGCGGCCTCTGCCTACTACATGGCCAAGAAAATCATCCGGCTGATCAACGACGTTGCCCAGGTGATCAACAGCGACCCCCGGGTGGATGGCAAGCTCAAGGTGGTCTTCGTGCCGAACTACCGGGTTTCGCTGGCCGAAGTCATCATCCCCGCCGCCGACCTGTCCGAGCAGATCTCCACCGCCGGCACCGAGGCCTCGGGCACCGGGAACATGAAATTCGCCCTCAACGGTGCCCTCACCATCGGCACCTGGGACGGGGCGAACATCGAGATTGCCGAACAGGTGGGCCCGGACAACATGTTCATCTTCGGCCTGCGCACGCAGGAGGTGGCGGCCACGCGCGCCGCGGGTTATCGGCCCCGCCAGCACTACGAAGAAAGCTACGACCTGCGACTGGCGATCGACCGGATCGCCGATGGCAGCTTCTCACCCACCGAACCGCAGCGCTACCACGACCTGGTGGCCGCCCTGCTCGACTCCGACCACTATCTCCTGCTGGCCGACTACGGCGACTACCTCGCAACCCAGGACCGGGTCGACGCGCTGTACCGCCGGCCGTTCGAGTGGACACGCCAGGCGATCCTGAACGTGGCGGGCATGGGCATTTTCTCGTCCGACCGCACAATCCGGGAGTACGCCGAGGACATCTGGCAGCTTCGGCCGATCAATCGCTGACCTTGGGTTCCCGGTGCGCGAGTCGGTTCACCCGAGTGTCACCCGGGCAAACTTGCGCTTGCCCACCTGCACCACACAGGTCCCGGCCTCGACCTTCAGGCCCTTGTCCGACACCACCGCCCCATCGATCCGCACCCCCCCGCCATCGATCAGCCGGTTGCCCTCGCTCGTCGAGGCGGCCAGGCCTGCCGCCTTCAGCAAGGTGGCAATGCCCATCGGCGCACCCGACAGGGACACCTCGGGAATCTCGTCCGGAATGCCACCCTTGCTGCGGTTGATGAAGTCCTGCTCAGCCGCATCGGCCGCCGACGCGCTGTGGAAACGCGCCGTGATCTCCTTGGCCAGCATCACCTTGGCGTCTTTGGGATTGCGACCCGCTTGCACTTCCTTCTTCAGCGCCTCGATCTCGGCCATCGACTTGAACGACAGCAGCGTGTACCAGCGCCACATCAGCGTGTCCGAAATCGACAGCACCTTGGCGAACATGGTGTTGGCGTCCTCGGTGATGCCGATGTAGTTGTTCTTGGACTTGGACATCTTCTCGATGCCGTCCAGGCCCTCCAGCAGCGGCATGGTCAGGATGCACTGCGGCTCCTGGCCGTACTCCTGCTGCAGGTGGCGCCCCATCAGCAGGTTGAACTTCTGGTCCGTGCCGCCCAGCTCCAGATCACTCCTGAGCGCCACCGAGTCGTAGCCCTGCATCAGCGGGTACAGGAACTCGTGCACGCTGATTGGCGTGCCGGCCTTGAAGCGGTCGTGGAAGTCGTTGCGCTCCATCATGCGGGCCACGGTGTACTTGGCCGCCAGCTGGATCATGCCCATCGAGCCCAGCGGCAGGCTCCACTCGCTGTTGTAGCGAATCTCGGTCCTGGCCGGGTCCAACACCAGGCTGGCCTGCTTGTAGTAGGTCTCGGCGTTCGCCTTGATCTGCTCGGACGTGAGCGGCGGGCGGGTGCTGTTGCGGCCCGAGGGGTCGCCGATCAGGCTGGTGAAGTCGCCGATCAGGAAGATCACCTGGTGGCCCAGGTCCTGCAGCTGGCGCATCTTGTTGAGCACCACCGTGTGGCCGATGTGGATGTCCGGCGCGGTCGGGTCCAGGCCCAGCTTGATGCGCAAGGCTTGCCCCTGCTTTTCGGCCCGCGCCAGCTTGCGTACCCAATCCTCCTGCGGCAGCAGTTCTTCACTCCCACGCAGGGTGACGGCCAGCGCCTCCCGGACACCGTCTGTCAGCTCGGTCGCTTCGGGGGTGTCTGCAAGCGTACTTTTGGTTTCTTTCGGACCGGGATTCATACGGGTTTTTTCAGATGCGACTGGGCAGTGCGTGGCTATACTGTGAACGATCACACGGATTCTAGTGTCGGCTGCTGGCGCGCGCGGTGCAGGGCGTTGACGGCGATGGGCCGCCCATGAGCGGTCAGGGAACTTGTGTGGCCCCCAGAACTCGCACGGGGTTGGGTATTTTTTGTCGTTGGCCCCCACAGGAAACCGCGTTTTGATCCGTCGCTCCCTGCCCTCACCCTCTGCCCTTTCAGACGCCATTCGGCAGATGGCCGCGCGCCACCACCGACGCATTGTGGCCGGTGTAGGCACCGTGCTGCTGGGCACCGGCGTCACCGCCTTCGGTATTGCCCCGCTCGCGCCCGATGTCGGAGACCTGCCGGTCCGGCAGGTCGTGGAACCCCTGTCTGCCGCCACGCAAGGCCTGCTGCCCGGCTCCCTGCAGGCCCATCAGGACGGTTTTGTGCTCTACCGCAACGACACGGTGCGGCGGGACGACAACGCCCAGAGCCTGCTGCAGCGCTTGGGCGTCGTGGACAGCCAGGCACAGGCCTTTCTGCGCGGTGACTCGCTGGCACGCCAACTGTTCACCGGCCGCCCTGGCAAACTGGTGGCGATCGAGACCTCCGACCGGCATGAACTGCAGCGGCTCACCGCCCGCTGGCTGTCTGGCGGCGAGCGCGGCTTCGAGCGGCTGGTGATTGAGCGGACGCCCGACGGCCTCCAGTCGCGCATCGAAAAAGGCGAGCTCACGGCCTCCAGCCGCCTGGCCAGTGGCGAGATCCAGAGCTCACTGTTTGCCTCCACCGATGCCATCGGCCTGCCCGATCCGGTGGCCGTCCAGTTGGCCGAGATGTTCTCGGCCCACATCGACTTCCGTCGCGACCTGCGTCGCGGCGACCGTTTCAGCCTGGTCTACGAAGTGCTTGAAGCCGACGGCGAAGCCCTGCGCAGCGGCCGCATCCTGAGCGCCGAGTTCATCAACGCCGGCCGCGCCTACCACTCGGTCTGGTTCGAGGCACCCGGGCACAAGGGCGGCTACTACGACTTCGAAGGGCAGAGTTCGCTGCGTGAATACCTCTCGTCGCCACTGGAGTTCACGCGCGTCAGCAGCGGCTATGGCATGCGCTTTCATCCGGTCCACGGAGACCGCCGGGCCCACCTGGGCGTCGATTACGCGGCACCCACCGGTACGCCGGTTCGGACCGTGGGAGACGGTGTGGTCAGCTTCTCCGGCCGACAGGGTGGCTACGGCAATGTGGTGTTCGTGCAGCACCGACGGGGCCATGTGACCGTCTATGCCCACCTGAGCCGCATCGACGTCCGGCAGGGTCAGCGCCTCACGCAGGGACAGCTCGTCGGCGCCGTGGGCTGCACCGGCACCTGCACCGGGCCACACCTTCACTTCGAGTTCCGGGACAACGGTCGCCACCTGGATCCGCTGGTGGCACTGAGGAACAGCGAAAGCGTGCCTCTGGCCCAGAACCTGCGGCCGCAGTTCGAAGCCGTCGCCCAGGCACAGCGTCAAATGCTGGATGCCGCAGCCACGGTGGTTCGTGCCAGCGCCGAGTGATGCCGCCCCGGTTCGGGGGTGTGTGGTGTCGATGACCCGCCAGAAAGCCTTCAGCCAACAAAAAAGGAGCTCACAAGCTCCTTTTCTGTTTGGGCGCGAAGGTGGTGTCAGACGCTGAAGCTCGAACCGCAACCGCAGGTCGTGGTGGCATTGGGATTGCGGATCACGAACTGGGCCCCTTCAAGGTCTTCCTTGTAGTCGATTTCGGCCCCCACCAGATACTGGTAGCTCATGGCGTCGATCAGCAGGGTCACGCCGTTCTTGGACATCTGGGTGTCGTCCTCATTGACCACCTCGTCGAAGGTGAAGCCGTATTGAAAACCCGAACACCCCCCGCCCTGCACAAAGACGCGCAGCTTCAGTTCCGGGTTCCCTTCCTCGGCCACCAGATCAGCCACCTTCGCGGCAGCGCTGTCGGTGAACACCAGCGGGGCGGGCATGTCGGTCGGAGAGAGTTCGGCCACGGCGCTCATGATTTACCTCGGTTCGGGAGCGGAGAAAAAAGGACTGGGGTATGGTGGTCAGTCGGCATCGGCAGCCACGGACACCCACGGATCGAATGCTATAGCAGATCAGTCGGATTTGCCGATCAGCCGTTGTTTGCCGCCAATTTCAGTGGGGGCTTTTCTTCCGTTCCGCCGGCCATGGGTTTGAGCTGCCCCGAAATGGTGGCGCCCTGGTGCATCTCCAGGGCACGGTAGGACACGTCACCTTCGATGCGCGCCTTGGGCTGCAGTTCCAGCAGGTCGAAGGCATGAACCGGGCCTTTCACCGAACCATTGATGATCACATGATCCGCGTGAATCTGGCCTGCCACCCGGGCCACCTCGCTGATCACCAGGATGCTGGTCTGCTCGTCGCTGGCCCGGATGTCACCAATCACCTCGCCATCGACCCGCAGACCGTCGTGGAAGGTCACATTGCCATCGATGCGGGTGCCCTGGGCAATCAGGCTCTTGATGGGGGGCTGCTTCTTCTTGTTGAACATCGGGCATCTCCTGGCGCGAACAAAACACGGAAACTCTTCGAAGCTGTCACAGGCTGACGGTCTGCATGGTGCGGACCACCCCGTTGTGCAGCAATCTGGCGGTCACGCTTTTTACCACGGCCTCGGGCGGCACGTCCAACACGCCTTCCTGCCGCAGATAGCCCTTGATGACCACCGGCTGCGGGCGAGCCGCGTGCGGCATCGACCAGGGCTTGCCGTTGAGCATGCCATTGAAGGTGATCTCCAGCGTGCCCCGGAAATCCGGCGCGTTTCGGGTGGCCTGCATCATCAGGGTCTGCCACCGGATCTGTCCGGGCGCCACCCTTTCCACCTGAATGCCACGGATGGCCAGATCGGCCCCCGGGGCCGGCAGCAGCCGTTCGAAGAAACCCAGGTCGCTGCGCAAAGTCTGGTTGTCCGCCTCCAGCTGTCGCAATTGCAGGCTGAGCTGTTCCTGCGCCACCCGCTCGGCGGTCAGCAAGGCCTCGGCCGTATCGGCCACGGCCTGCAGGCGCTCGAGTTCGGATCGCTGGGTCCGGACTTCGGTGCGCAACTGGGCCAGCTCCTGTTTGGCGTTGCGGTCCAGTCCGGCGATCTCCTTGCCGAACTCGAAGGCCCACAGGGCCAGCGCTCCGGAGAAACCGAGCACCAGCGCAGCCAGCAACCACCGAACCGGCCAGGGCGCGGCACTTCGAACCGACACCCTCGGCGCACTGACCGTCAGACGTCTTCGCAGCAGCCGCAATCGCATCCGATCTCCTCACAATCCACAACAGTGGGGTACAAGTGGTAACAGAGGGCCTGAAAGCAAAAGCCGCCCCAAGCTGAACTTGTGGGCGGCTTTTGCGGTCAGATCCAGAGGCGTTAACGCTTGCTGAACTGCTTGCGGCGGCGTGCGGAGCGCAGACCGACCTTCTTCCGTTCGACCTCGCGGGCGTCGCGCGTCACGTAGCCGGCTTGCGACAGCGCAGGCTTGAGCGAAGCGTCGTAGTCGATCAGGGCGCGGGTGATGCCGTGGCGCACAGCGCCGGCCTGGCCGGATTCACCACCACCGTGCACGTTGACCTGCACGTCGAAGGTTTCGACGTTGTCGGTCAGCACCAGAGGCTGCTTGGCGATCATGATCGAGGTCTGGCGGCCGAAGAACTGTTCGATGTCCTTGCCGTTGACCGTGATCTTGCCGGTACCCTTCTTCAGGAACACGCGGGCGACGCTGGATTTGCGACGGCCGGTGCCATTGTTCCATTCACCAATCATCAGGGGCTCCTTCAGATGTCCAGCACTTGCGGCTGTTGGGCGGTGTGCGGGTGCTCGGCACCGCCGTACACCTTGAGCTTCTTGATCATGGCGTAGCCCAGAGGACCCTTGGGCAGCATGCCCTTGACGGCCTTCTCGAGCGCGCGGCCGGGGTGCTTGGCCTGCATGTCGCGGAAGTTGGTGGCGTAGATACCGCCCGGGTAGCCCGAGTGACGGTAGTACATCTTGTCGGTGGTCTTGGTGCCGGTCACACGCAGCTTGGCTGCGTTGATGATGACAATGTAGTCACCGGTGTCGACGTGAGGCGTGTAGATGGCCTTGTGCTTGCCGCGCAGTCGGAGGGCCACTTCACTGGCGACCCGTCCGAGAACCTTGTCGGTTGCGTCAATCACAAACCACTCGTGCGTCACGTCAGCGGGCTTGGCGCTGAACGTCTTGGTCATGAGTCTTCTCTCGAAGCAAAGGGTTTGGCGGGCTCTTTTCCACGGTCGGTGTTTCTCTGTTGGAAACCTCTTAGGTGGGGTTCTGAACTTCGCCGCGGAGCCCATTGATCGCTGCGAAGCCTTCCATTGTACGAAATTTCAAGACCGAGGGCAATCTGGTGTGCGCCTGACGGGCCAACCCGGCTACCATGGGGCCCTATGTTCAGCTACCGACACGCGTTCCACGCCGGCAACCACGCGGATGTGCTCAAACACATCACCCTGATCGCCACCCTGCGCCATCTGATGAGGAAGGACGCGGGGCTGACCCTGGTCGACACCCACGCGGGCGCCGGCCTGTACCGGCTGGACGGGGACCACAGCCGCACCGGCGGCGAGGCCGATGACGGCGTGCTGAGACTGATGTCGGTGCTCAGGCCGGGCAACGGGGCACCTCTGACCGCCCCCGAGGCCGTCGAAGACTACCTCGACCTGATCGCCGCCTTCAATCCCGACGGGCGCCTGCGCATCTACCCGGGCTCGCCTTTCGTCATGCATCACCTGATGCGGGCCACCTCGCGCGACCGGCTCAAGCTGTTCGAACTGCATCCGACCGATGGCCGGACCCTCTCGGGCAACGTCGCCCAGCTGGAGGCCGGCCGGCAGATCGCGGTGCTCAGGCAGGATGGCTTCGAAGGGCTCAAGCCCCTGCTGCCGCCGCCACCGTCGGCCACCGGTTCACGCCGGGCCCTGGTGTTGATCGATCCCAGCTACGAACTCAAGACCGACTACGCCCAGGTCACGGCCTGCATCGAAGACAGCCTGCGCCGCTTCGCGACCGGCACTTACCTGGTCTGGTATCCGATCATTCCGCGCCCACAGGCCCACGAACTGCCCAAACGGCTGCGCAGCCTGGCCAACCAGGCCCGCAAACCCTGGCTGCACGCCACCTTGTCGATCGGGCAGGCGCCTGGTTCACCTGCGCAGCCCGGTCACGCCGGCCTGCGCGCCAGCGGCATGTTCGTCATCAACCCGCCCCACACCCTCAAGGCCAGTTTGCAGGCCGCCCTGCCGGTCCTGCTTCAGCACCTCGGGCGCGGGCGCGGCCAGGGTCAGACCCTGGAAACCGGCGGCGGCGGCTGAACGCCCGCCGCCGCTTCAGCGGGCGCCCAGCTTCATGACCCAGTAGCGGCTGTATTGGGCACCTTGCGCGTTCACGCAGGCGACGCCCACGTCCCTGAAGTTGCTGTTCATGATGTTGCGGCAGTGGCCGTCGCTGGTGAGCCAGCCCTGCATGACCGCACTGACACTGCTGTGCCCGGCGGCGATGTTTTCGCCCACGGCGCGCCAGTTGTAAGCTTCGGCGGTGACCCGTTGCCCCAGCGTTCGCCCGTCGAGGCTGGTGTGGGAGAAGTAGTTGTTCACCGCCATGTCTTCGGCATGCTTGGCGGCCCCGGAGAAGAGCGGGTCGTTCCAGGCCAAGGCCACCACGGGCGGCATGGACTGGCCGCCACAGACCCGCCCACTCTGGCGGGCCTGGTTGATCTGGGCCATCAGGTCGGCCTGAAAACTGGCCAGCCCGCACGACCGGGCCGCATCCACCACGCCGGGAGCTGGAGCTGGAGCGGGGGCCACCGGCGGCGTGGCGCCCGCGACCGGACCCAGACCGCTCGCCTCGTTGCCCCCGCCACAAGAGGCCAGGAGCATTGAACAAAGACACAGTGCCCAGAGGGACGTTGACGGGACGGCGGGGGGAGTGGGACAGGCAACAGGCATGGTGGGATGAAGATAAAGGCAATCCCATCGGCCCGCGTAACCGGTTGCAACGACTGGGACCGCTCAACCCTGGGAAAACCCCGACCGTCGCACAAGGAATTAACCGACCGCTCGGTCGGTTAATTATCTATACTTGCATCTACGCCCGCTCCACGCTTCGGGCCAGGAGACACGCATGTACACCCAATCTTTCTCTGTCGCCGATGGCGACGCCCAAGGCGCGCCCAAGGCCGGCGCGACCCCCATCCGCGCCGAAGACGCCTCGCTGCAGGCGCACTTCGACACCGTGATCGATGCCGACGGCAAGATCGAGCCGCGCGACTGGATGCCCGAAGCCTACCGCAAGACGCTGGTGCGCCAGATCAGCCAGCACGCGCACAGCGAGATCGTCGGCATGCTGCCCGAGGGCAACTGGATCAGCCGCGCGCCCAGCCTCAAGCGCAAGGCCATCCTGATCGCCAAGGTGCAGGACGAGGGCGGCCACGGTCTTTATCTGTACAGCGCCGCCGAAACCTTGGGCACCAGCCGCGACCAGATGCTCGACGCACTGCACAGCGGCAAGGCCAAGTACAGCTCCATCTTCAACTACCCGACGCTCAACTGGGCGGACGTGGGCGTGATCGGCTGGCTGGTCGACGGCGCGGCGATCATGAACCAGATCCCGCTGTGCCGCTGCAGCTACGGGCCGTATGCGCGCGCCATGATCCGGGTCTGCAAGGAAGAGTCTTTCCACCAGCGCCAGGGCTACGAAGCCCTGCTGGTGATGATGCAGGGCACGGCCGAACAGAAGGCCATGGTGCAGGACGCGGTCAACCGCTACTGGTGGAAGTGCCTGGCCATGTTCGGCCCGCCCGACGACAACAGCCCGAACAGCGTGCAAGGCATGCGCTGGGGCATCAAGCGCATCAGCAACGACGACCTGCGCCAGAAATTCATCGACGCCACCGTGCCGCAGGCCGAGGTGCTGGGCGTGACCCTGCCCGACCCGGACCTGAAGTGGAACGCCGAACGTGGTCACTACGACTACGGTGCCATCGACTGGGACGAGTTCTGGGCCACGGTCAACGGCAACGGCCCGATGAACAAGGAACGCCTGGCCACACGGGTCAAGGCGCATGAGCAGGGTGCCTGGGTGCGCGAGGCCGCGCTGGCCCACGCCCGCAAGCAACAGCAACGTCAACAGAAGGAGGCCGCATGAACGCGCCCGCACTCAAGGAATGGCCCCTCTGGGAAGTTTTTGTCCGCAGCAAGCAGGGCCTGGAACACAAGCATTGCGGCAGCCTGCACGCCAGCGACGCGCGCCACGCGCTGCAGATGGCGCGCGACATCTACACCCGCCGCCAGGAAGGCGTGAGCATCTGGGTCGTGCCCTCGACCGCCATCACGGCGAGCGAGCCCGACAGCAAGGACAGCTTCTTCGACCCGGCGGCCGACAAGGTGTACCGACACCCGACCTTCTATGAGATCCCGGAAAAAGTCGGCCATATGTGAGCGTGTCGCCCCATGAACACCAACATTGACTATTTGCTGCACCTGGCGGACAACGCGCTGGTGCTGGGCCAGCGCAACGCGGAGTGGTGCGGCCACGGCCCCGTCCTCGAAGAAGACCTGGCCCTGGCCAACAACAGCCTGGACCTGATCGGCCAGGCGCGCCTGCTCTACCAGCACGCGGCCGACCTCATCAACAACGACGATGCACTGGTCCAGCGTTTTGCCCACCTGCAGGGCGCGCGCCAGGACGGCCGCGTCACCGAGGACACGCTGGCCTACTTCCGCGACACCGCCGAATTCCGCAACCACACGATCATGGAGCTGCCGCACCATGGCGCACTGGTCGGCTACGCGGTGGCCGAACGCGATTACGCCACCACCATCGCCCGCAACTTCCTGGTCAGTGCCCTGATGGTGCTGGTCTGGGACCGGCTGCAGGCTTCCAAAGATGCTCAACTCGCCGCCATCGCCGCCAAGTCGCTCAAGGAGGTGCGTTATCACCTGCAGCACGCCGGCGACTGGCTGGTGCGCTTCGGCGACGGCACCGAGGAATCGCACCGCCGTGCCCAGGCCGCCGTCGACCACCTGCTGCCCTACTGCGAGGCTTTCTGGCAACCCGGCCCGGCCGAGCAGGCCGCGGCGCAGGACGGCACGGGTGTGGACATCACCGCGCTGCGCGACAACTGGAACACCCTGGTCAACGAAACGCTGACTGAGGCCACGCTAACGCGCCACGACCAGCCGCACCAGGGCTATGTGGCGCAGGGGCATGTGGGCGTGCATTCGGAGCACCTGGGTTTTCTGCTGGCCGAGATGCAGAGCCTGGCGCGGACCCACCCGACCGCCGTCTGGTGAGCGCCATGGCCGAGGCCGCCAAGTCGTCTTTGCAGGCCGTCGCGCAGGCCGTTGCCCACCTGGCCGACCCGGAGATTCCGGTCATCAGCCTGAGCGAGCTGGGCATCCTGCGCGAGATCCGCGCCGGCGCCGATGGCGTGCCCGAGGTCGTCATCACGCCCACCTACAGCGGCTGCCCGGCCATGGGCCAGATCGAGGACGACATCGTGGCCGCGCTGCGCGAAGCCGGTCTGCCGGGCCGCGTGGTGACGCAGCTCTCGCCCGCCTGGACCACCGACTGGATGAGCGATGCCGCCAAGGAGAAGCTGCGCGCCTACGGCATCGCGCCGCCACAGTGCGGCAGCCAGCCGGCAACAGCAGCGGGCGTGCTGCAGTTCAGCCGCCATGCAGCAAAACAGGTGGATGTGCCCTGCCCGCAATGCGGCTCGCACAACACCACCCAGACCGCCCCCTTCGGCTCCACGGCCTGCAAGGCGCTTTACCGCTGCCTGGACTGCCTGGAACCCTTTGATTATTTCAAGCCGTACTGAACCATGAGCACCGCTGCCCCCCGTTTTCATGACCTCACCGTGGCCCGCGTCGATCCGGAAGCGGCCGGTGCGGTGGCCATTTCGCTGGCGATTCCCGAGGCGCTGCGCGAGACCTTCGCCTTCGAGCCCGGCCAGTTCCTCACCCTGCGCGCCGACATCGGCGGCCAGGACGTGCGCCGCAGCTACTCCATCAGCAGCCCGCGCAGCCGGCTGGTGAAACACGGTGAGGTCACGCTGGGCATCCGCCCGGTCGAAGGCGGCGTGTTCTCCAACTGGGCCGCCACCCAGCTCAAGGCCGGCGACACGCTGCGCGTGATGCCGCCGGACGGACGCTTCACCATCCACAAGCCACGTGCCTTGCACCGGGTGGGTTTTGCGGCCGGCTCGGGCATCACGCCCATCCTGTCCATCATGGCCAGCACGCTGGAAGACTCGCCCGACGCCAAATTCACCCTGGTCTACGGCAACCGCCGCATGGCCAGCGTCATGTTCAACGAGGCCCTGCAGGATCTGAAGGACCGCTATCCGGGCCGGCTGACGCTGATCCATGTGCTGTCGCGCCAGGCGCTGGAGGTGCCGCTGCTCGAGGGCCGCATCGACAGCGACAAGGTGCGCCAGATCATCGACGCCCTGCTGCCGGTGGGCAGCATGGACGAGGTGTTTGTCTGCGGCCCCGAGGCGATGATCGAAAGCACCGAGAGGGCCTTGCTGGACGCCGGTGTGCGGCCCGACCGCATCCACACCGAGCGCTTCACTTCACCGACGCTGGAGGCTTTGCCGGCCAGCCAGCGGCAGGCCGCGGTGCTGGGCCATCCGGCTGTGCGGGAGGCCGGCGAGGTCGAACTGACCGTGGTGGTCGACGGCAAGCCGCACCAGCTGTGGATGAACAAGGACGAGCATGTGCTGGACGTGGCCCTGAACGCCGGCCTGGACCTGCCCTGGTCGTGCAAGGGCGGGGTCTGCTGCACCTGCCGCGCCAAGGTGATGGAAGGCAGTGTCAGCATGGACAAGAATTTCACGCTCGAGCCCTGGGAAACCGAAAAAGGCTTTGTGCTGAGCTGCCAGGCACGCCCCACCACCGACAAGCTGGTGGTGAGCTACGACGAGCGCTGAACCGCCTGCGGCGCCCCGACAAAAAACCCGCCGAGGCGGGTTTTCTGTTATCGGGAATCGGACGCGTCAGACCGCGACCAAAGCCTGGTCCAGATCAGCGATCAGGTCGTCGATGTGCTCGATGCCGATGGACAGGCGGACCATGTCGGTGCTGACGCCGGCCTTCTTCAGCTCTTCGGGATTGAGCTGGCGGTGCGTGGTCGAGGCCGGGTGGCAGGCGAGCGACTTGGCATCACCGATGTTGACCAGCCGGGTGAACAGCTTGAGCGCGTCCTGGAAGCGCGCACCGGCCGCAATCGCGTCATCGGACTTCAGCCCGAAGCTGATGATGCCCGACGCGCGACCGCCCATGTACTGCCTGACCAGGCCGTGGTCCTTGTGGTCGGCCAGGCCGGCGTAGTTGACCCAGCCCACCTTGGGATGGTTCTTCAGGTGGTTCGCCACCTTCACCGCGTTCTCGCAGATGCGGTCCATGCGAAGCGCCAGGGTCTCGATGCCCTGCAGGATCTGAAACGCGTTCATGGGCGACAGCGCCGCCCCCATGTTGCGCAGCGGCACCACGCGGGCCCGGGCGATGTAGGCCGCCGGTCCCAGGGCCTCGGTGTAGACCACGCCGTGGTAGCTCACGTCGGGCTCGTTCAGGCGTCTGAAGCGCGCCTTGTGCTCGGCCCAGGGGAACTTGCCGCTGTCGACGATGGCACCGCCGATGCTGGTGCCATGGCCCCCCAGGTACTTGGTCAGCGAGTGCACCACGATATCGGCACCGTGCTCGAACGGGCGGCACAGATAGGGGCTGGGCACGGTGTTGTCGACGATCAGCGGCACGCCGGCGGCGTGGGCCACCTTCCCCAGCGCACCGATATCGGTCACGTTGCCCAGCGGGTTGCCCACCGATTCGCAGTAGATGGCCTTGGTGCGATCGTCGATCAGCGCGGCGAACGCCGCCGGGTCGCCCGGGTCGGCAAAGCGAACCGTGATGCCCTGCTGCGGGAAGGTGTGGGCGAACAGGTTGTAGGTGCCGCCGTAGAGCGTGGAGGCCGAGACGATGTTGTCGCCCGCTTCGGCGATGGTCTGGATCGCGTAGGTGATGGCCGCCATGCCCGATGCCACGGCCAGCGCACCGATGCCGCCCTCGAGCGCCGCGATGCGGGCTTCGAGCACCCCGTTGGTGGGGTTCATGATGCGGCTGTAGATGTTGCCCGGCACCTTGAGGTCGAACAGGTCGGCGCCATGCTGGGTGTTGTCGAAGGCGTAGGCGACGGTCTGGTAGATGGGCACCGCCACCGCCTTGGTGGTCGGATCGGGTGTGTAGCCCCCGTGAACGGCCAGGGTCTCGAGCTTCATGGAATTTCCTCCTTGTGGACGGGGCAACAGCGATGTCCGCGGCTTCAATTGTGCAACCTGCGCACGATCTCCAGCGTCGCGGTGCTCTGGTTCATGGTGTAAAAGTGCAGCGCCGGTACACCGGCATGGCGGAGCTGGTCACACAGGTCGGTCACCACATCCAGGCCGAAGGACTTGATGGACGCGGTGTCGTCGCCGAAGGCCTGCAGGCGAAGGCGGATCCAGCGCGGCACCTCGGCGCCGCAACTGTCGGCGAAACGCAGGATACCGCTGGAATTGATGATCGGCATGATGCCCGGCACTACCGGCACGTCCGCGCCCAGCCCATGGGCGTCGTCCACGAAACGAAAGTAGGCGTCGGAGTTGAAGAAGAACTGGGTGATGGCTGAGCTGGCGCCGGCCTTGACCTTGGCGACGTAGGCCTGCAGATCGGCTTCGGGCGATCGGGCCTGCGGATGCATCTCGGGATAGGCCGCCACCTCCAGGTGAAAGTGATCGCCCGTCTCTTCGCGGATGAAGGCCACCAGATCGGCGGCGTAGCGGAACTCGCCCATGCTGCCGTATCCACTCGGCAGGTCGCCACGCAAGGCCACCAGGCGGCGCACGCCCATGGCCTTGAACTGAGCCAGCTTCTCACGCACCGAATCGCGCGAGGCCCCCACGCAGGTGAAATGGGACGCCCCCTGCTGGCCCTCGTCAAGGATGGCCTGCACGGTCTGCAAGGTGCCGTCCTGGGTGGAGCCGCCTGCGCCATAGGTCACCGAGCAGAACTCGGGGCGCAGCGCATAGAGGTCCTGCCGGACCAGCCGAAGCTTTTCGACGCCCTCGGGCGTCTTGGGGGGGAAGAACTCGAAACTCAGGGGCAAGCCCATACAAAAAACTCCCGGTTGCCGTCACCGCCGGTGATGGCACTTTCAAAATAGTCGCGCAGACGCAGGCCGTTGCTGTCGCAGGCCTGTGCGATGCGCTGCTGCACGAGCGCGTGGCTCGCGGCGTCTTTCACCAGCCCGCCCTTGCCGATGTGTTCGGGCTGCAGTTCGAACTGCGGCTTGACCAGCATCAGCAACTGGCCGGTAGGCCTGAGCAGCGGCACGAGGGCCGGCCACACCAGCGTCTGCGAGATGAAGGACAGGTCTCCGACGATCAGGTCGAACGGCGCCGACGCCGCTTCACCCGCTGCGTCCACCAGTTGATGCGCTGCCAGCTCGCGCGCGTTGCACTTCTCGATGCAGACCACACGCGAGTCGCTGCGCAGCCGCGGATGCAGTTGCCCCTGTCCCACGTCCACGCCCACCACCCGAGCGGCACCCCGCTGCAGCAGGCAGTCGGTGAACCCCCCGCTGCTCTGCCCCACATCGAGGCAGCGCAGCCCGGTCACATCGATACCGCAGCGCTGCAGCGCGCCGTCGAGCTTGAGACCACCGCGCGACACGAACCGGGTCTCGGCCGTGTCCTGCAGCGCCAGATCCACCGTCTCGCGCAGTTCCTCGCCATTCTTTGTGACAAGCTTCCAGTCGCCGCCCGGCAGCCGCCAGCGCACACCCGCAGCAATCAGCCGCTGGGCCTGCGAGCGCGACGCGGCCAGACCGCGGTCGACAAGAAGTTGGTCAGCACGCAAGGTGGTGTGCAACAGACAAGATCAAGGGCGCCGCGGAACCGGCTTTGCCGGGCCGCCAGCGCCGCCCCCTCGGGGGTGACGCCGCAGGCGGCGCGGGAGAGCATCAGTACCGATAGGTGTCGGGCTTGTAGGGGCCGTTCTTCGGCACTCCGATGTAGGCCGCCTGTTCCTCGCTGAGTTCGGTCAGCTTGGCGCCGACCTTCTTCAGGTGGAGGCGCGCCACCTTTTCGTCCAGGTGCTTGGGCAGCACGTACACCTTGCCGGCGTCGTAGCCGTCCGGATGGCAGAACAGCTCGATCTGGGCGATGGTCTGGTTGGCGAACGAGGAGCTCATGACGAAGCTGGGGTGGCCGGTGGCACAACCCAGGTTCACCAGACGGCCCTTGGCCAGCAGGATGATCTTCTTTCCGTCGGGGAAGATGACGTGGTCGACCTGCGGCTTGATCTCTTCCCACTGGCAGCGTGCTTCGAGGGCCGCAACGTCGATCTCGTTGTCGAAGTGGCCGATGTTGCAGACGATGGCCTGGTCCTTCATCTTCGCCATGTGCTCGAAGGTGATGACGTTCTTGTTGCCGGTGGCGGTGACAAAGATGTCCGCCTGGCTGCAGGCGTCGTCCATGGTCACCACGCGGTAGCCTTCCATGGCGGCCTGGAGGGCGTTGATCGGGTCGATCTCGGTCACCCAGACCTGGGCGCTCAGCGCGCGCAGGGCCTGGGCCGAGCCCTTGCCCACGTCGCCGTAGCCGGCCACCACCGCCACCTTGCCGGCAATCATCACGTCGGTGGCACGCTTGATGCCATCCACCAGCGATTCGCGGCAGCCGTACAGGTTGTCGAATTTGCTCTTGGTGACCGAGTCGTTGACGTTGATGGCGCGGAACATCAGCGAGCCCCTGGCCGACATTTCCTTCAGGCGGTGCACGCCGGTGGTGGTCTCTTCGGTCACGCCGATGATCTGGGCGCTCTTGCGGCTGTACCAGGTCGGGTCTTCGGCCAGTTTGGCCTGAATGGCAGCGAACAGGATGCGCTCTTCGTCGCTGCCCGGGTGGGCCAGTACACCGGGGTCGCGCTCGGCCTGTTTGCCCAGGTGCATCAGCAGTGTGGCGTCACCGCCGTCGTCCAGGATCATGTTCGGGCCTTCGCCCTCGCTGCCCTGGGGGCCGAACTCGAAGATGCGGTGGGTGTAGTCCCAGTAGTCGGTCAGGGTCTCGCCCTTGACGGCGAACACCGGGGTGCCGGCGGCCGCAATGGCAGCCGCGGCATGGTCCTGCGTCGAGAAGATGTTGCACGAGGCCCAGCGCACCTGGGCGCCCAGCGCCTGCAGGGTCTCGATCAGCACGGCCGTCTGGATGGTCATGTGCAGCGAACCGGTGATGCGCGCGCCCTTCAGGGGCTGCTTGGCCGCGTACTCTTCGCGGATGGCCATCAGGCCGGGCATCTCGGTCTCGGCGATCTTGATTTCTTTGCGGCCCCAGTCGGCCAGGCCGATGTCGGCGATGACGCAGTCGGTGGCGACGGCGGGAAGGCGTGCATTCATAGGTTTTGCTCCAAAAGCGACGTTTCGAGAAAACCACTGACAGGGGGATACGGGCTCACCACACTGGATCAGTGGATGAGCGTCGTTGCGATGATGGGTCCGAGCCTCACGCCCCGCGGCCGCATGGAATGCGATGGGGGCGCTGCAACGCTCCTCGGATGTGACGGATTCTAGCCCAAGGGCCAGCGACACCCCAAGCCTATCGGCCATGGCGGGGTGGGATTGAGGGTCTTGTCGGGACAGCTCGACAGGCGGCCTTGTGCGACACTGCCGCCTCGATCATGAAACCCCTGGACCAATGGCCGCTGGCCGAACGCGCGCGCATCCGCGGTGTGCTGACCGACATCGACGACACCCTGACCACCGAGGGGACGCTGGCGCCCGTGGCCCGGGCCGCCCTGTCGCGGCTGCGCGAAGCGGGTCTGCCGGTTTTCGCCGTGACCGGCCGGCCGGCCGGCTGGAGCGAACCCTTCGCGCTGGACTGGCCGCTGGAGGCCATCGTGGCCGAGAACGGGGCTGTGGCGCTGTGGCGCCAGCGCGACGGTCGCCTGGGCAAGGACTGGCTGCAGGACGCCAGCACACGTGCGCTCAATGCCCGGCGCCTGCAAGCGGTGTCCCAGGAGGTGCTGGCCCGCGTACCGGGCGCCCACCTGGCCGATGACAGCCCTGGCCGCGAGACCGACATCGCCATCGACCACAGCGAGTTCCACCACCTCGATGCCACGCAGATCGATGCCGTGTTGCGTGTGATGCGAGCGGGCGGCCTGCGCGCGACGGTCAGCTCCATCCACATCAACGGCTGGATCGGCGATCACGACAAGCTGGCCGGGGCCCGCTGGATCCTGCGGCGCCAGCGTGGCATCGACCTGGATGCCGAGCTGGACCACTGGGTGTACGTGGGCGATTCGACCAACGATGCGGTGATGTTCGCCCATTGCCCGCACAGCGTGGGGGTGGCCAACATCGCCCGTTTTGCCGGTGCGCTGAGCCATGCGCCCCGCTATGTGACCCCCAGTGAGCGGGGCGCCGGTTTTTCCGAGCTGGCGGACGCCCTGCTCGCCGCCCGATGAGTGAGCACCCCCTGCCGCCCGTGATCCGGCCCGGTCCACGGCCACCCCACGCCACGCGGGGTCTGGTCGCGATCTTCTGCGCCACCTTCTTCGAGTTGGTGGGCGTGTTCATGCTGGGCCCGCTGCTGCTGTTGCGCCTCAAAGATGGTGGCCAGTCGACCGCGGTGGCCGGCCTGTTCGCCGCCACGGTCTGGCTGGGCATCTTCCTGGTCACGCCAATGGCCTCTGCACTGACGCAGCGCCTGGGCCGGCGCCCCACGCTGTGGCTCTCGGCCGCGGTGCCGGTGGTCACCTGCGCAGGCTTTGGCCTGAGCAGCTGGTTACCGCTGTGGTTCGTGCTCTACCTGGTGGCAGGCATGGCCGGTGGCCTGCGCTGGGTGCTGGCCGAGGCCATCGTGGCCGAACTGGCACCCCCTGGCCAGCGCGGTCGGTATGTCGGGCTGTTCGAGACCATGGTCGGGGCCACCTTCGTGCTGGGGCCGGCCCTGCTGGCCTGGATGGGCACCGGCAACCGCCTGGCGCTCTGGGTGGCGTTCGTGTTGCTGCTGGTGGGCCTGCTGTGGAGCCTGGCCATTCCCCCGCTTCCCCAGGCCACCGACCAGCACGAGACCCGCGTCGGTTGGGCGGGGGTGTGGCAGGCGCTGCGGGCGCATCCGCTGGTGATGGCGGTCGGTTTCATTGGCGGCGTGTTTGAAAGCGGCATCACCGCCATGCTGCCCCTGTACGGCCTCGCCCTGGGCCTTGGCGCGACCGCCGCCGCCCTGCTGGTGGCGGCGAGCGGCTTCGGCAGCGCCCTGATGATGCTGCCCGCCGGCATGCTGGCCGACCGGATGGCCCACCACCCGCAGCGCCGATGGGGCGACGGGGCCCGATCGCGCCTGACCCTGATGCGAGTCTGCGCCGTGTTGACCTTGTTGGCCACGTTGCTCATTCCTCTGGTTTCTGGCATGCCCTGGCTGGCCGCTCCGGTCGCTTTTGTCTGGGGGGGCGCCGGAGGCTGCCTCTACACCCTGGCCATGATCGACATCGGCTCGCGCGAGCAGGGGTTGGCCCTGGTCAACGGCACTGCGGTGCTGGTGCTGTCCTACACCGCAGGGGGTGTGATGGCGCCGGCCCTGGGTGCCGCCGCCCTGCAGTGGTCCCCCACGCTGGGCTTCCCGGCGTTGCTGGTGTTCACCGCCCTGCTGGGTGTCTGGCTGCTGCGGCGCAGCCCTGCCTGACCGGCCCGCACTTGAGCCCCCCTTGGCAACCGACCCGTGGAGGGCCAGGTGGGGCCTTTGCCGGCCCGACCCGGTTTTGGCGTTAAGCTTGAAGATGAAGAGTGCAACTTGGAAAGGAGAGCCCATGCCCAGCCCCTGGCTGCTGGCCCTGAAGGTGATCCCCTGGGGCGACGTCATCGAACACGCACCGAAAGTGCTCCATGCGGCCCGCAAGATGGTGGATCGCCAGCGTGAGCAGCGACAGTCCGGCGGCGACACGTCGTCCGCCGCCCCTGCGTCGGCATCGGACGTGACTGCGCTGACTGCGCAACAGTTGCAGGCACGGCTCGATGCGGCACACCAGCGCATCGACACGCTGCTGCAGGCGCAGGACCAGTTGACGCAGACCGTGGCCGAGCTGGCCGAGCAGAACGCCCGTCTGGTGGCTGCGGTGGATGTGCTGCGATTGCGCACCCGCATGCTGCTGGTGGCTGCGGTCGCTGGTGCAGCAGCGCTGGCCTTCCTGTGGTGGCGCTGACTGGGTGATGCCCTTCAGCGCCCGCTGCCTGTCCGGCCCTTGCCCTGCTCCTCAGGCAGACCGGTGACCTGCAGGCTCGCATCGCAGCCGATCCCCACCCCGATCCAGCGTCTGGCGAGCCATCGAAGCACAGCCGCCGCCCAGGCGTGGCGCGGGCCAAGCACGGAAACCGGATCGCCGAGGGCTCCGCATCGGTACAGGCCCGCGCCGTCGTCCCAGCGCAGCGCCACGCAGGCACCCCGTCTGCGGCGCGAAAGCAGGATGCCCAGCGGACATGGTTCGGCCAGGCAACAGACCCCACAGCCATTGCATGGGGCGCCCGGCACCGGCTTGGGCGGCGCGTGCGGGTGGATGTGGATGATCTGTTGTTGCACCTTGGCGTGACGCTATGTGCCCGGCAAGCCTCAGCGGTTCAACACCGGTGCCAGCACTCTGCCCGTGTGCGTGCCCAGCCGAACGACCTCCTCCGGCGTGGCCGCTGCCACGACGCGGCCGCCGCCCGATCCGCCCTCGGGCCCCAGATCGATGATCCAGTCGGCTTCGGCCATCACGTCCAGGTCGTGCTCGATGACGACCACGCTGTGGCCGCCGTCCACCAGCCGGTGCAGCACACGGATGAGTTTCTCCACGTCGGCCATGTGCAGGCCCACCGTGGGTTCGTCCAGCACGTACAGCGTGTGCGGCGCCTTCTGGCCGCGTCTTCCGACATCATCCCGAACTTTGCTGAGTTCCGTCACCAGCTTGATGCGCTGCGCCTCGCCGCCACTCAAGGTCGGTGACGGCTGGCCCAGGGTGAGGTAGCCCAGCCCCACGTCCTTGAGCAGTTGCAGCGGGTGGCTGATGGCGGGCATGCTGGCGAAGAACTCGACCGCCTCGTCCACCGCCATCTGCAGCACCTCGCCGATGTTCCTGCCCTTCCAGGTGACGGCCAGGGTCTCGGGGTTGAAGCGCGCGCCGTGGCAGACCTCGCAGGGCACCTTCACGTCGGGCAGGAAACTCATCTCGATGGTGCGCAGGCCCTGTCCTTCGCAGGCCGGGCAGCGGCCTTCGCCGGTGTTGAAGGAAAAGCGCCCCGGCCCGTAGCCGCGCGCTTTGGCCTCCAGCGTGTCGGCGAACAGCTTGCGCACCGTGTCCCAGAAGCCGATGTAGGTGGCCGGGCAACTGCGCGGGGTCTTGCCGATGGGCGTCTGGTCCACTTCGAGCACCCGGTCCACCGGTTCGGTGCCCAGCAGCTTGCTGCAGCCGGTCCAGGCGGGGCGCGCGCCCTCGTTGTCCCAGGCCTGGCGGCCCGCGAAGGTGCTGCGCATGGAAACCGCTTCCGCCACGTTGGTGAGCAGCACGTCGCGCGCCAGGGTGGATTTGCCGGAACCGCTGACGCCGGTCACGACCACCAGGCGCTTGAGCGGCACGGCCACATCCACCTGCTGGAGATTGTGCAGGGTGGCGCCGCGCAGTTCCATCTGCTCGGTTTCTGCTGTGACGGCCCGGCGCGCTTGCAGCGGGTGCTTCATGGCGTGCAGCAGGTAGCGACCGGTCAGGGACTCCTCACTGGCCGACAGGTCGGCCACCGTGCCCTGCGCCACCACGCGGCCGCCGCGTTTGCCGGCGCTGGGCCCGATGTCGATGATGTGGTCGGCGCGGCGGATGGTGTCCTCGTCGTGCTCCACCACCACCAGGGTGTTGCCCATGTCGCCCAGCTTGTGCAGCGCATCCAGCAGGATCTGGTTGTCGCGCGGGTGCAGGCCGATGGTCGGCTCGTCCAGCACGTAACACACGCCCTGCAGGTTGGAGCCGAGCTGGGCAGCCAGACGGATGCGCTGTGCTTCGCCACCGCTGAGCGTGGGCGCTCCACGGTCCAGCGTCAGGTAACTCAGGCCCACTTCTTCGAGGAAGGCCAGACGGCTTTCAATTTCCGGCAGCAGGTCGCGCGCGATGTCGGCCTCTCTGCTGCTCAAACCCCCTTCGGCCATCATGACCCGGATCTTCTGCCGCACTTCACTCACCGACAGCCGCGCGATGTCGGTGATGCCCATGCCACCGAAGCGCACCGCCCGCGCCTGCGCGTTCAGACGCGTGCCCTCGCAGCTCGGGCAGGCCTCGTCGGCCAGATCCTCGACCTCGGGTTCGGCAAAGCTCTGCTCACGGCCGCGCTCCTTGTCGTCCCGCACCGAATCGTCCAGCGCCTTGCGCTGCTCGCGCGAGAGTTTCACGCCGGTGCCCACGCAGTCGGGGCACCAGCCGTGCTTGCTGTTGTAGGAGAACAGGCGCGGATCGAGCTCCGGATAGCTGGTGCCGCAGACCGGGCAGGCCCGGGTGGTGGAAAACACCTCCAGCTGGCCCAGGCTGGCCGTGGACCGCCCTTCGGCCAGCGCGCTCGCCAGCCCGTCCAGGTTGTCCAGCAGATGCACCGTCCCCTTGCCCAGCTCGAGCGCCTTCGTCAGCTGGGTGCGCAGCCAGGGTTCGTTGGCCGGGTCGACCACGCCGTCGGCCACCGGCAGCTCGATGGTGTGCTCCTTGAAGCGGTCAATGCGCGGGAAGCCGGCGGTCGGCAAAAACTCGCCATCGACGCGCAAGTGCGTGTAGCCTCGCGGCCGCGCCCAGTCGGCCAGCTCGGTGTAGACCCCCTTGCGATTGACCACCAGCGGCGCCAGCAGCCCGATGTGGTGGCCACGGTAGCGCCGCAGAATGGCGGCGACGATGCTGTCCGGACTCTGCGGCATCACGGCCGCGCCGTCGTGCACGCAGTGCTGGGTGCCCAGCTTCACATACAGCAGGCGCAGGAAATGCCAGACCTCGGTGGTGGTGCCGACGGTGGACTTGCGCCCGCCGCGCGAGAGGCGCTGCTCGATGGCCACGGTGGGTGGAATGCCATAGACCGCATCGACCTCGGGCCGGCCCGCAGGCTGCACGATGCTGCGCGCATAGGCATTGAGGCTCTCCAGGTAGCGCCGCTGGCCTTCGTTGAACAGGATGTCGAACGCCAGCGTGCTCTTGCCGGAGCCGCTGACCCCCGAAATCACGTTGAACTTGCCGCGCGGGATGTCCACGCTCAGGTTCTTGAGGTTGTGTTCCTTGGCATGGACGATGCGGATCGCTTCGTCGCCCGGCTCATGGGTCCGGCGGCTGCGCGCCAGGTACGGCGGCGGCGTGGCCTCGCTCACGGCATGCACCTTGTCCATGGCGCTGGCGTAGTCACGCAGCGCTTTGGCGGTGTGGCTGGTGGGGTGTTCGCGCACCTCTTCGGGTGGCCCTTCGACCACCACCCGCCCGCCACCCGCCCCCCCTTCGGGTCCCAGGTCGATCAGCCAGTCGGCCGACCGGACCACGTCCAGGTTGTGTTCGATCACGATCAGCGAATGGCCCGCCTCCAGCAGCTTGCGCAGCGAACGCATCAGCTTGGCGATATCGTCGAAATGCAGGCCGGTGGTCGGCTCGTCGAACAGGAACAGCGTGCCCTT
>CALMYH010000180.1 GCA_937873395.1 uncultured Burkholderiales bacterium | reverse complement strand
GTCTGCAGGCCGCGGATGATCTCCACCAGCGCCATCATGGGCACCGGGTTGAAGAAGTGCATGCCGATGAAACGGTCGGCGCGCTGCGTGGCGGCGGCCAGCTTGGTGATGCTGATCGAGCTGGTGTTGGTGGCCACGATCACCTCGGGCGCCAGGATGCCGTCGAGCTGCTGCAGGATCTTGACCTTCAGGCCTTCGTTCTCGGTCGCGGCCTCGATGACCAGTTGCGCGCCCTTGAGGTCGTCGTAGCTGGTGGAGCCCTGGATCAGCCCCAGCGCGGTGGCCTTGCCCTCGGCGGTGAGTTTCTCCTTCTTGATCAGGCGGTCCAGGCTGCCGGCCACCGTGGCCAGGCCCTTGTCGACGGCCGCCTGTGCCACGTCGACCATGACGACGCGGATACCGCTGACCGCGCAGGCCTGCGCGATGCCGTTGCCCATGGTGCCGGCGCCGATGATGCCGACGGTCTGGATGTTGCTCATGGTGATGACTCCTGCATGTTGAACGAAAACGATGGTATCGGATCGGTCGGAAAGGTTGACCGTCCGTGGCGGTCGCCCAGGTGTCTTGGCTAGGCAGGGGCGCCTAACCTTGTGACAAGGCCTGTGCTAACTTGACTTGATTGTCGCGCAGCGTCTTGCAAGGGTATGACAGGCGGGTGCGACGCAGGAGACACGAAGACCATGTACGACACCATCATCGTCGGTGGCGGATCCGCCGGCTGTGCCCTGGCCGGGCGCCTGAGTGAGGTTCCCGCGCGCCAGGTGGCGCTGCTGGAAGCCGGACCGGCCGACCGCAGCGTGCTGATCCATTGTCCCGGAGGCCTCGCCGTGATGGCCAAGTACCAGCTCAACGGCTGGGGATACGACACGGTGCCCCAGCCCGGACTCGGCGGCCGGCGGGGCTACCAGCCGCGCGGCAAGGTGATGGGCGGCTCCAGTTCCATCAACGCCATGATCTACGCGCGCGGCCATGCGCGCGACTACGACGACTGGGCGGCCCAGGGCAACCCCGGCTGGTCCTTTGCCGAGGTGTTGCCCTACTTCAAGCGCTCGGAGCACAACGAGCGCGGCGCCGACGACTGGCACGGACAGGGTGGCCCGCTGAACGTGATGGACCTGCGCAGCCCCAACCCGATGTTGCCCCATTTTCTCAAGGCCGGACAGGAAGCCGGCTATCCGCTGAACCCCGATTTCAACGGCCCCGAGCAGGAGGGGGTCGGTGTCTACCAGGTGACCCACCGCAACGGCGAGCGCTTCAGCGCCGCCAAGGCCTATGTGACGCCGCACCTGGGGCGCAGCAACCTGGACGTGATGACCTCGGTCACCACCACCCGGGTGCTGACCGAGGTGGTGGACGGGCGGGTGCGCGCCACCGGTGTGGCCTTCCGCCCGCAGGGCGGGGGCGAGGAGCAACGGCGGATGCTCAAACCCGGTGGCGAGGTGGTGCTCAGCGCGGGCGCCTTCGGTTCCCCCCAGCTGCTGATGCTCTCGGGCATCGGGCCGGCGGACCACCTGCGGGAGATGGGCATTCCGGTGGTGCACGACCTGCCTGGCGTCGGCGGCAACCTGCACGACCACCCCGACGTGGTGATGGTGGTCAATGCGCCGCAGCTGACCGACCTGTTCGGCCTGTCCCTGACGGGTGTGGCCCGCATGGTTCGCGGGGTGTTCGAATGGCGGCGCTCGCGCAGCGGCATGCTGACCACCAACTTTGCCGAGGCGGGCGGCTTCATCCGCAGCACACCCGATGAGCCGATTCCGGACCTGCAATGGCATTTCGTGGTCGGCAAGCTGGTCGACCATGGCCGCAAGACCGTGTTCGGCCACGGCTACTCGTGCCACGTCTGCCTGTTGCGGCCTCGCAGCCGCGGCACGCTGCGGCTGGCCAGCGCCGACCCGACGGCCATGCCCCTGATCGATCCGGCCTTCCTGCAGGACCCGGACGACATGGTCCGCATGGTGCGGGGCTTCAAGCTGACGCGTTCGCTGCTGACCCAGCCGGCCCTGGCCCGGTTTGGTGGCAAAGAATCGGCCGCCTCCGCCGGTGCGCACACGGACGCGCAGATCGAGCGGTTCATCCGCCAGCACGCCGACACCATCTACCACCCGGTGGGCACCTGCCGCATGGGACCGGATGCCGACGCCGTGGTCGATGCCCGCCTGCGGGTGCACGGGGTGGCCGGCCTGCGGGTGGTGGACGCCTCCATCATGCCCAGCGTGGTGGGCGGCAACACCAACGCCCCGACCATCATGATCGCCGAGAAGGCGGCGGATATGATCCGGCAAGACCACCACCCAGCCTAAGTACCGCATGATTCTGGAACACGCCGACATCCGCATCGACCCTGCCAGGGCAGCCGAATTCGAAGAGGCCATCCTGCGCGGTGCCAGCACCGTCATCGCCGAGGCCAAGGGCTTTCGGGGCTACAAGGTCAACCGCAGCATCGAAAGCCCGGGCCGCTACCTGCTGATGATCTACTGGGACACGCTGGAAGACCACACGGTGGGCTTCCGCGGCTCGGACGCATTCGCCCAGTGGCGCGCCATCGTCGGCCCGTTCTTTGTCCAGCCCCCGGTGGTGGAACACCTGGAACTGGTCGGCAAGAGTTGACCCACAACGCAGTCGGAGCGCGTGCCTGATCCAGTGATGCGGTGAAATCGGCTTTGCCGGGCCACTTGCATCGTCCCCTATGGGTGACGCGAAGCGGCGCGGGGGGTCATTTTTTCCTCATCAGGGTCGACTTGCCGAACAGGCTCTCGATCAGGTCGACCGCGAGCAGGGCGGTGCGGTTGCGCACATCCAGCGCCGGGTTGAGCTCCATCACGTCCAGCGAGGCCAGCCGCCCGGTGTCGGCGATCATTTCCATGCACAGCTGCGCCTCGCGGTAGGTCGGTCCGCCCGGCACCGTGGTCCCCACACCCGGGGCAATTTCCGGGTCCAGGAAGTCGACGTCGAAACTCACGTGCAGGTGGGTGTTCTCGTCCAGGCCGGACAGGGCCTGCTCCAGGGTGTGGCGCATGCCCATTTCGTCGATGTAGCGCATGTCGAACACCTCCAGCCCCTGTTCGTGCACGAAGCGTTTCTCGCCCGGGTCCACGCTGCGGATGCCGATCTGACGCACCTCGCTGGCCGACAGGGCCGGACCCGGCCCGCCCAGTTCGACCAGCTCACGGGGGCCGTGTCCGCACAGGATGGCGACCGGCATGCCGTGGATGTTGCCGCTGGGTGTCAGGGCAGCGGTGTTGAAGTCGGCGTGGGCGTCCAGCCAGAGCACCCGCAGCCGGCGGCCATGGGCCCGGCAATGGCGGGCCACCGCCCCAATGGAGCCAATGGCCAGGCAGTGGTCGCCGCCCATGACGATGGGCAGGTGGCCCGCGTTCAGCTCCGCGCTCACCGCCTCGTGCACCGCCTGGTTCCAGCTCAGCACCTCGCGCAGGTGCCGGTGCCCGTCGACCGGTCCTTGCCAGGGATTCGGCGGGCCCATGAGGTTGCCCCGGTCGGCCACTTGCAGTCCGTGGCTTTCCAGCACGGCGGCCAGGCCGGCCACGCGAAGGGCTTCGGGGCCCATGGAGGCGCCCCGGGCGCCGGCTCCGATGTCGGTGGGCACACCGATCAGGCTGACATGAGGGTGGTGCATGTCCTGATTGTGGAGCAGTCGTGCCCCCGATGTGCAGAGGTCTTGCCCGGGCTGAGTGCTGTGACCTCCCGGGGCTGGGACAATGCGGGCCAAGCTTCGCTTTTCACCCATGAACACCACACCCACGCCCGACCCGTCGGCACCTATCTGGCCCGCCTGTGGCCAGCACCTGCTTCAAACCGACGAACATGGCTGGCACAGCCCCAGCGAGGCCTACTGGCGCCTGTGGCTGCAACGCCCCGAGCTGGCGCCGGTGCATGAATCCTGCGTGGCCGAGCGCCGGCTGCATGCGCAGCTGCTGGCACAGCCGGACCGCCCGGTGCCAGCCGCCGAACTGCGGGCCCTGGCCGATCAGGACGTGGCGGAGAACTACGGACATTTTCTGCGCCTGCGCGATACCGTGTCCTTGGCCGGCACACTGGAGGCGGTCTATCTGGGTTGGGTGCGGTCACGGCAGTTCGACCTGCCGCCCCTGTTCATGGACCTGGTGGTCCAGGCCATCGTGGCCCGCCTGCTGGCGGAAGAAGACGATGCACAGCTCTGGCGTGCCGCCGAGCTGTTGTTTCGCCCCCAGCGCGTGGCGATCTTCGAAGGCCGTGTGTTGTGTGGTGATGAGCAGGGGCTGGATCAGACCCAGCAGCACGGCGGATTCGGTGAGCTCGGGCGCCTGTTGCGAGAAGGGGGTGTCACCCTGGCCGATGCCCAGCTTCAGGTGCTGGGCGAGTCGAATGCAGCCCGCTACCTGGCCGATCGGGCCCACGACGGACGCCACCGTCACCTGCTGGACCTGACCCATGGCCTTTCGCAGACGCTGTCCCATGGCCTCGTGTTGCAGCTGGACAACGCACGCTCCGGTTTGCGGTCGCTGGCGCGCGTGCTGGAACACTGGGTCCGTCACCTGCTCGGGGTGTCGGTGTCGATCCGGCCCGAGGCACGGGTCGATGACCCGGCCTGGCGCTGGCACATCGGGCTTGATGCCCAAGCCAGTTCGTTGCTGGATGCCTTGTACCAGGGGCAGTCCCTGTCCGACGAGACGCTGCAACGCCTCATCAGCCTGTTTCGCCTGGAGTTCGACGACGCGTCCGGGGTTCAGGCCGACATGCGCGGGCGCCCGGTCTACCTCGGGCTGGCCATGGATGACAGGGGTCGCCTGCGCCTGAAGCCGCAGAATCTCTTGCTCAATCTGCCGCTGACCCGATCGGTCTGAGACAGCACGCGTTCAGGTCGGCGCCGCCGTGGCCGGCAGATCGATGATGAAGGTGCTGCCCTGGCCTGGCTGGCTTTCGGCGCGGATACGACCGCCCATGCGCTCGATGGCCTTGTGCACCATGGCCAGGCCGATGCCGGTGCCAGGGATCTGGTCCTGGCGGTGCAGACGCTGGAACATGCCGAAGATGCGCTCGTGGTGCTTCATGTCAAAGCCCATGCCGTTGTCGCTCACACGCAGCTGGACCAGGCCTTGTGCCATGGCGCCGGAGATGCGGATCAGCGGCATCCGGTCGGGTGGCGTGAATTTCAGCGCGTTGTCGATCAGGTTGCGCAGGACGATGCCCAGACCCTGCGCATCGGCGCGGGCCGAAAGGTCGGCCGGGAGGTCCAACTCCAGGCGTCCCTGGCGAGCCGCCAGTTCGTCCTGAAAGGGTTGCACCACCGCTTCGATGCAGGGAAGCAGACGCACCGCTTCGATATGCTGCGCTGTGTGCTGCAGGCGGGAGTAGGCCAGCAGGTCGCTGACCAGTCGCGACATGTGCAGCGTCGCTTTCTGGATGCGTCTGAGATAGTCCAAGCCCTGGTCGTCCAGCTGCTCGGCATGCTCCTGCAGCAGCAGGGAGCTGAATCCCTCGATGCCGCGCAGCGGCGTTCGCAGGTCGTGTGAGGCCGAGTAGGTGAAGGACTCCAGCTCCCGGTTGGTGGCTCTGAGCTGCTGCACACTTTCCTCCAGCTGGGCGGTGCGCTCGGCTACCTTGTGCTCCAGCTGCTCGGTCAGCTCGCGAATCTGTTCTTCCGCGTCCACGCGCAGGCGGATGTTGACCAGCATCTGCGCAAACAGCTCCAGCAAGGTGGTTTCTTCGGCCCCGTACCGGTGTGCGTTGCGCACCGAGTCCAGGCCGACGAAGCCCAGGCAACGCCCTTCGTACATCAGCGGCAGGGCCATCAGGCTGCGGATGCCCTGCGGTTCAAGGATGTCGCGCAGACCACCAGGCGGCAGGTCCTGTGTCTCCGGCACGTGCATGACCTGGCCCTGGCGGTGTTTGTCGATCCACTCGGGAATCAGCTCGAACGGCAGGTTCTGCAGCTTGTCGATTTCCGGGCTGACGCCGTCGGCGCACCACTCATGGGTGTTGGACGCGGTGTCGGTGGCGAAGTCGTAGGCGAAGATGTAGGCACGGTCCGCATCCACGAACCGCCCCATGTCGCCCAAGGCATCGTGGATGGCCGCGTCCGTGCCCTGGACCGGCAGGTTGATGAAGCGGCTGGCCAGGCGGAACAGCAGCAGCACAAAGCGGTTCAGGCGCTCGCGTTCAAGCCGGGCATTCTGCTGTTCGGAGTTGTCCCGCACCAGGAACAGGCACTGCTCACCGCCATCCAGCCACGCCAGGCGGGCGTTGAAGTGGTGCTCACCGTCGGGCAGGGCCAACGTGTAGTCGATTTCCTGGGGGCCGCCCGTCCAGGCCGCGTCCATGGCTTCCCGAAAGCGCACCACCAGATCGGCGGGCATGACCTCGCCGAGCGTTTTGCCGAGAAACTCTTCCGGGGTGCGGTACAGCTGATCCCTGCGCCCGGACTGGTGGAACACGAAGCGCTCCTGCCCGTCGACCACGAACAGCATGTCCTGCAGCACATCGAACACCTGTTCGAGCATGGCACCACGGTGGCGAGCCGACGCTTCCGCCTGCTTGAGTTCGGTGATGTCCAGACACGAGCAGATGTACCCGATGAAGCGGTTGTCCGCGTCGTATCTGGGGTGGCTCTGCTCAAGGAGCCAACGGTACTCGCCCGCGCTGTTGCGCAATCGGAACTCGCCCGAGTAGGGTTCCCGCTCATTGAGGGCTTCTTCGTAGGCTTGAACCACGTGAGGCAGATCCTCAGGGTGTACATGGGTGGTCCATCCTTCCCCCATCACCTCCCCCATCTGCTGCCCGGTGAAATCGAGCCAACGCTGGTTCACCCAGTCGCAGCTGCCATCGGTCCCACTCGTCCAGAGCAGTGCCTTGGAAGCGTTCGTGATGGTTTCTAGGCGGTTCAGTGTCTGACGCTGGGCTTCCTCCAGCACCTTGCGATCGCTGACCTCGAAGGCCGTGCCGGCCATGTAGGTGACCCGACCCAGCTCGTCTCGCAGTCCGCTGCCCTGCGCCTCGAACCAGTGCCACGCGCCAGCCGCATCCCGTGCTCGAAACTCCACTTGAAAATCGGCCTCACCTTTGAGATAGCGTCTCAGCTGCCAGCGCAGTCGCATCAGGTCTTCGGGAGGCACGATTTCACCGAACACCTGTGCGAGGGGCGTGTCGGGCGAAACCGCGTGACCCAGTTGCACGAAAAAGCCCGAGCTGGGGCTGAAGTCGTCACGCTCGAAGTCCCATTCCCATACCTGTCCTTGCGCGGCCGCGAGGCGAAAGCGCAATTCGCTGCGCGCCAAGGCCCGCTGTTCCCGTTCCAGCTGGGTCACGTCGCGGAACATCACCAGCAAGCGCTCGTGGCCATCGACCTGCACCCGCTCGGCGCTGAAGCGCACGTGGATCTCCTGCCCGTCGTGGCGCGTGCTGCTGCCCTCCTGGTTGCGCACGGACTCCCCCCGAGACAAGGCCTCCAGCAAGTCCTGTCGTCGTTGCGCTGCGCTCCAGAGACCGAGCTCGGTCGAGGTCCGGCCGATCAGGGCGTCGCGGGATTGCCCGAACAGTTCGCAGAAGGCGTCATTCACCAGCAGCAGGCGGCCGTCGGTCCAGTCGCTCAAAGACATGGCGTCCGGCGCTGTCATGAAAACGGCTTCGAACAGGCGCTGGGCGCTGTCGCGGCGGACCTCGGCCTCGCGCCGCTCGGTGATGTCGCGGCTGACCACCAGCACCGTGGGGGGGTGGCCGGGTTCGGTCGGTTCGGGGGTGACCTGCGACTCCCAGTGCCGGTTGCCCAGGGGCCCGGGGTAGTCGAAATACAGGGTTTCGCCGATGCCGGAGGTGAACACCCGTTCGAGACAGGCCATCCAGGCGGCTGTCACCGCGGGGGGTGCCCCGAGTTCGGTCAGGTGACGGCCGATCATGGCCTCGGGCGAAAGACCGTTGGCCTTGGCCACCGCGGGGTTGATGTACAGGATACGCCCTTGCCGGTCGTGCCGCGCGATCACATCCGGCAGGTGGCGACTCAGGTTCTGAAAGTGCTGTTCGCTCTGTCGCAAGGCCTGAACCGAGCGCAGCAGCCGGTGGCTGCCCCAGGCCATGCTGCCGGCCAGCAGCAGGGTCAGCAACACCGTCCAGGGCACCAGGGCGTTCCAGGCGGCCAGAACCCCCTCGGAGCCCAGTGCGTACACGACCAGCAGCCTTTGTCCCGGGTGTTCGAGCTGTCGGTAGCCCACGATGCGCCGGATGCCGTCGATCTGGGCCTGGGCTTCGAAGACGCCGGCGTTGGAGCGGGTCACTGCCTGCGCCAGGTGTCCCCGGATGGTTCTGCCCTGCTCGCTTTCCACCAGCGGATACCGGGCCAGCAGGGTGGTGGCGCCGTCATCCTCGATGCGAAACAGGCTCATGCTGCTGCCTTCGGGCATGTCCTCCGAGGCGAAACGCGACAGCAGCGCGTCCCGGGACAGCCTCACCTCCCAGTCGCCAAGACGTCGCTCCGTCGATCGCCAGGCCAGGGGAACAAACCACTGGGTCTCGATCTGTCGTGGCAACCCGGGTAGCCACTGGTCGGTCGGAGTGGACGGGGGAGCCGCGTCTTCGGCGGGCAGGCGATGCAGTTCGAACGGCAGCGTGAGCGAGGCGACCAGGCGGCGGCGCTTTTGGGCACCTGGTGAACCGGCTTCGGCTTCTGTGCTGGTCTCGGCGGCGATTTCGATGCTGGCTTGCGCCATCCGCAAGGTCTGGTCCAGCTCACCGGCGAGTCGCTGCACCTCCCGCTTGGTCTGTGCCAGGGCCCGTTCCAGGGTGGCGTCGCGCTGCGTCAGCAACAGGCCGAATGACAGGGCAATCAGCAGCACGATGGCCATGCCCGACAGCAGCACCAGCCAGACACCGCCTTGGGGGTGGTGCGGGTGCATGGAGGTCGAGGGCCGGGCGCGATCGCGCCCTTCGTGCGGAATGGCAGGAAGGGACCCGGACGGTTTCATCGTGGGCTGGGCAGCGGGGTGTTGTGGGTCGTCCACCCGCCTCAGTCTATCAGGCCTCTGCCGCCAGCGAAGCAGGAGACTGCCCCCGGTTTTGCCCCTATTTGCCCGGACCGGCCGGCGTTCACATGCTGCGCCGGTACTGCCCGCCCACCTCGAACAGGGCGTTGGTGATCTGCCCCAGCGAGCAGACCCTCACCGCGTCCATCAGCACCTCGAACACGTTGGCGTTGGCGATCACGGCCTGCTTCAACCGCGCCAGCATGGCCGGCGCCTCGGCGGCGTGGCGGGTGTGGAAGTCGTTCAGGCGGGCCAGCTGGGACTGCTTTTCTTCCTCGGTCGAGCGCGCCAGCTCGATGTGCTCGGGCACCGGGTCGCCGTGCGGGTTGCGGAAGGTGTTGACACCGATGATGGGGTACTCGCCGGTGTGCTTGAGCATCTCGTAGTGCATGCTCTCTTCCTGGATCTTGCTGCGCTGGTAGCCGGTCTCCATGGCACCCAGCACACCCCCGCGCTCGGCGATCTTCTCGAACTCGGCCAGCACGGCTTCTTCCACCAGTTCGGTCAGCTCGTCGATGATGAAGGCGCCCTGGTTGGGGTTCTCGTTCTTCGCCAGGCCCCATTCGCGGTTGATGACGAGCTGGATGGCCATGGCGCGGCGCACCGACTCCTCGGTCGGCGTGGTGATCGCCTCGTCGTAGGCGTTGGTGTGCAGGCTGTTGCAGTTGTCGTAGATGGCGATCAGTGCCTGCAAGGTGGTGCGGATGTCGTTGAAGGCGATTTCCTGCGCGTGCAGGCTGCGGCCGCTGGTCTGGATGTGGTATTTCAGCTTCTGCGACCGCTCGTTGGCACCGTACTTCTCCTTCATGGCCACCGCCCAGATGCGGCGCGCCACACGGCCCAGCACCGTGTACTCGGGGTCCATGCCGTTGCTGAAGAAGAAGCTCAGGTTGGGCGCAAAGTCGTCGATGTGCATGCCGCGCGCGAGATACGCTTCCACGAAGGTGAAGCCGTTGCTCAGCGTGAAGGCGAGCTGCGAGATCGGGTTGGCGCCGGCCTCGGCGATGTGATAGCCGCTGATCGAGACCGAGTAGAAGTTGCGCACGTCGTGGTGCACGAAGTACTCGGCGATGTCGCCCATGACCTTCAGGCTGAACTCGGTGCTGAAGATGCAGGTGTTCTGACCCTGGTCTTCCTTGAGGATGTCGGCCTGCACCGTGCCACGCACGTTGGCCAGCACCCATTCGCGGATCTTGGCGGCTTCGGTGTCGGTCGGCTCGCGGCCGTTGTCGGTCTTGAACTTTTCGATGTTCTGGTCGATGGCGGTGTTCATGAACATCGCCAGGATGGATGGCGCCGGGCCGTTGATGGTCATCGACACGCTGGTGCTCGGGTTGCACAGGTCGAAGCCCGAGTACAGCACCTTCATGTCGTCCAGCGTGGCGATGCTCACGCCCGAGTTGCCCACCTTGCCGTAGATGTCCGGCCGCGGATCCGGGTCGTTGCCGTACAGCGTGACCGAGTCGAAGGCGGTGGACAGGCGCTTGGCCGGCATGCCTTCGCTGACCAGCTTGAAGCGCCGGTTGGTACGGAAGGCGTCACCCTCACCGGCGAACATGCGGGTCGGGTCTTCGCCCTCGCGCTTGAAGGCGAACACACCGGCGGTGTAGGGGTAGCTGCCCGGTACGTTCTCCAGCATCAGCCATTTCAGGATCTCGCCGTGGTCCTCGTACTGGGGCAGGGCCACCTTGCGGATCTTGTTGCCCGACAGGGTGGTGTGGGTCAGCTGGGTGCGGATCTCCTTGTCGCGGATCTTCACCACGTACTCGTCGCCGGCATAGGCCTTCTGCATTTCCGGCCACTGGGCCAGCAGCTTTTTCGCGTCGGCATCCATCTGCAGTTCGCGGGCCTGGGCCAGGTCGATGGCGGCCTCGGCCGCCTTGGGGCGGTGCGGCTTGTCCAGCGACAGCATGGCCGCCGCCGCGCGCAGTTGCTGGATCTCGCGCGCCAGTCGGGCCTGCTGGCGGGCACGCTGCTTGTAGCCGCGCACCGTGTCCGAAATCTCGGCCAGGTAGCGGCTGCGCGCGCCCGGCACGATGGCACGCTGGTTCGTGCTGTGGCGCACGTTCACCCGCGGCAGGCGGCCTTCGGACATGGCCAGGCCCTTCTCGATCAGGCGGGCCTTGATGGCCTGGTACAGGGCGGTCACGCCGTCGTCATTGAAACGGCTGGCCATGGTGCCGAACACCGGCATCTGGTCGGGCACCACGGTGAAGGCCTCGCGGTTGCGCTGCACCTGCTTGGCCACGTCGCGCAGCGCATCGAGTGCGCCCTTGCGGTCGAACTTGTTGATGGCCACGAACTCCGCGAAGTCGAGCATGTCGATCTTCTCCAGCTGGCTGGCGGCGCCGAATTCCGGGGTCATCACGTACATCGGGATGTCCACATGCGGCACGATGGCCGCGTCGCCCTGGCCGATGCCCGAGGTCTCGACGACGATCAGGTCGAAGCCGGCCACCTTGCAGGCCGCCACCACGTCGGGCAAGGCGGCGCTGATTTCGCTGCCGGCCTCGCGTGTGGCCAGCGAACGCATGTAGATGCGTGAACCCTTCTGCCAAGGCCCGATGGCGTTCATGCGGATCCGGTCGCCCAGCAGGGCGCCGCCGCTCTTGCGGCGCGAGGGGTCGATGGAGATCACGGCCACCCGCAACTCGTCGTCCTGGTCCAGGCGCAGGCGGCGGATCAGCTCGTCGGTCAGGCTGGACTTGCCCGCACCACCCGTGCCGGTGATGCCCAGCACCGGCGTCCTGCTGCCGGTCGCGGCCTGGCGCAGGGCGTCGACCAGACCGGCGTCCGCCTTCTGGTTCTCCAGTGCGGTGATCAGCTGGGCCAGGGCGCGCCAGTTCATCTCGCCGTGCCCCTGGATGGCCTCCAGCGCCTTGGGCGCCAGCGCGCTGATGTCCTTGTCGCAGCGCATGATCATTTCGCCGATCATCCCCTGCAGGCCCATTTTCTGGCCGTCTTCCGGGCTGTAGATGCGGCCCACGCCGTAGGCATGCAACTCGCGGATTTCGGCCGGCACGATCACGCCGCCGCCGCCGCCGAAGACCTGGATGTGCTCGCCCCCACGCGCCCTGAGCAGGTCGACCATGTACTTGAAGTACTCGACATGCCCGCCCTGGTAGGAACTGATGGCGATGCCCTGGGCGTCCTCCTGCAGGGCGGCTGTCACCACCTCGTCGACCGAGCGGTTGTGGCCCAGGTGGATCACCTCGGCGCCCATGCCCTGGAGGATGCGGCGCATGATGTTGATGGCCGCGTCGTGCCCGTCGAACAGGCTGGCGGCGGTGACGAAGCGCACCTTGTTCGTGGGGCGGTAGCTGGCCAGGGCCTGGTATTCGGCGTTGAGCTGGGTCATGGCGGGTCTCGGTGGGTGGAAGTCAGTCGATGCGAAGGCCGGCCAGGGCCGGATTTTCGGGCGGATAACGCAGGGGCAGGGCCTTGAGGCAGTCTCGCACCAGGGTGGCGATCATCAGGTTGCGGTGCAGCTTGCTGTCGGCGGGCACGATGGTCCAGGGTGCCCACGCGGTGCTGGTCGCGTTGAGCAGGTCTTCATAGGCCAGCTGGTAGTCGTCCCACTGGCGACGCACCTCGACGTCACCGGGGCTGAACTTCCAGTGTTTGGACGGGTTGTCGATGCGGGCCTGCAGCCGCTTTCGCTGTTCGCCGTGGCTGATGTGCAACAGGCATTTGAGGATCACGGTGCCGGTTTCGGCCAGCAGGCGTTCGAATTCGTTGATGTGCCGGTAGCGCTGACGGGTCTGCTCCGGTGTGATCCAGCGGTTGACCACCGGCACCAGCACGTCCTCGTAGTGGCTGCGGTTGAACACCATGATCTCGCCCGCACCGGGCGCCTGCTGGTGGATGCGCCAGAGGTAGTCGTGGGCCCGCTCGCGCTCGGTGGGCGCCTTCCAGCCCACCGTGTGGACGCCGAGCGGGCTGGTGCGCGAAAACACACCGCGCACGGTGCCGTCCTTGCCTGAGGTGTCCATGCCTTGCAGCACCAGCAGCAGCTTGAAGCAGCCGTCGGCATAGAACAGTTCCTGCAGTTCGTCGAGTTCGTCGGCCAGGCTTTCCACGGCCGCCTTGTTGGCGGCCTTGTCGCCGGTGGAGAAGGGCTGCGCTCCCGGGTCGAAGTCGCGCAGCCGCACGCGGCCCGCACCGGTCTCGGGCTGCCACTGGCGCCACGCGGGCGCGTCCGAAGGGCGCAGCGCACGCACCGGAAAGGGCAAGACGTCGGCTTCGGATGAATTCATGGACAGGGGGTGATTTACGTTTACGTAAACGTCAACCGCCGATGTTACCGCAGGCCGACCGGCTGCACCATGGGGCTGACCCTGTGGTTCGTCGGCCGACGCCCGGGTCGCGGGCATGGCGGCAGCTCACTACAATACTTGACGGGGTATGGGGTTTCCTGGCTTTTCCGGCCAGTCCCCCCCGATTTGATCCGGAGCCTGTCCATGACCACCGTCCACGATCCCGAACGCAAGCGCGCGCTGGTGTTGCGCCTCAGGCGTGTCGAAGGCCAGTTGCGCGGCATCCAGAAGCTGATCGAGGAAGACGCCGACTGCGAGAAGGTGGCCCAGCAGCTGGCCGCCGCCCGCAAGGCGCTGGACAAATCCTTTTTTGCCATGGTCGGCTGTGTCATCGCCCAGGGTGATGTGCCGGCGGACGATGTGGCCGACATGCTGTCCCGTTTTTCCTGAGTCCCCGACTGGAGATGCCCATGAAACCGATTCAGCTCTTTGATCCCGATTCCAGCACCTACACCTATGTGCTGTTCGACCAGAGCTCCCGCGAAGCGGTCATCATCGACCCGGTCGACGAACAGATCGAGCGCGACCTGGCCTGTCTGCGCGAGTACGGTCTGAAGCTGGTCTGGACCGTCGAGACCCATGCCCACGCCGACCACATCACCAGCGCCGGCAAGCTGGCCGAAATGGCCGGCGCCCGAACGGCGGCACCGGCCGGCTGTGGCATCGGCACCGCCGCCGTGCAGCTGCAGCACGGCGACACCCTGAGCTTCGGTGGCGAAAGCCTGCGTGCCTTGCACACACCGGGCCACACCGCCGGCAGCATGAGTTTTGTCTGGCGTGAGCATGTGTTCACCGGCGACACCCTGCTGATCAACGGCTGCGGTCGCACCGACTTCCAGTCGGGCAGCGCCCAGGACCTGTACCACAGCATCACCCGGCTGCTGTTCGCCCTGCCGGACGACACCACGGTCTGGCCCGGGCACGACTACCAGGGGCGCACCCACTCGACCATCGGTCAGGAGAAGGCCTCCAATGCCCGCGTGGCCGGCAGGAGCGAGGCTGAGTTCGTGGCCATCATGGAAGCCCTGAACCTGCCCAAGCCCCGGCGCATCGACGAGGCGGTGCCGGCCAACCTGACATCCGGTCTGCGCCACGACGCGGACGGTGCCTTGCTGATGCAACCGCGCCCGCCCGCCAAGGGCGGCTACGCCGGCGACGTCTCGCCCCAGCTGGCCTGGCAATGGGTGCAGTCGGGTGAGGCCGCCCTGGTCGATGTGCGCACCGATGCCGAGCGCGAATGGGTGGGCTTCGTGCCGGGCGCCATTCCCCTGGCCTGGAAGCAGTGGCCCGGCATGCAGCCCAATCCCCAGTTCGACGCGGGTATCCGGCAGGTGGCCGAAGGCGGACGCAAGCTGGTGCTGCTGTGTCGCAGTGGTGTGCGCTCCATCGCCGCTGCGCAGCGGGCCACTGAGTTGGGTCTTGAGGCCTACAACATCCTCGAAGGCTTCGAAGGCGATCCGGACGCCCAGGCGCAGCGGGGGCGACGAGGGGGATGGCGCTTTCACGGCCTGCCCTGGCGCCAGAACTGAACGGGGCGGCCGGTCGGGGCGGCCGCGTTATCGGCCGCTGCGGCTTCCAACTTGAGCCAAATGGCTAACAACCCCTGTCAGATCTGACAGGGGTTGTGACTTTTTGCACGGATGGCTTTCTTCAATGGGGTTTTGACCCCCAGGAGATGGCCATGTCCGATTGTGTCGCCCCTTCACCTCTGCCGTCCGTCAACCCACCCGTTTCTGCCCATCTGCAGGCGCGCATCGAACGCGAGTTCTGGACGCGCTGGCACGGGTTGTGGGGGGGACGCTCGCTGCTGCACGGCCGGGAGGCCGGACCGGGCGCGGTGCGCCTGAACGGTAACGACTACCTTGCCCTCACCGGGCATCCCGACGTCGTGCGGGCGCAGACACAGGCCATCCGGACCGACGCCGAGTACGTCATCCAGTCCGGCGTGTTTCTGCTCGATGCCCATCCGGCCCGGCGGCTCGAACTCAGGCTGGCTGCCCTGATGGGCAAGGAGGATGGCCTGATCTGCCAGTCCGGCTACGCCGCCAACCTGGGACTGCTGCAGGCCGTTGCCGATGAGAAGACCGTGGTGTACATGGACAGCCTGGCCCACACCTCGCTCTGGGAGGGGGCCCGGCGGGCCGGTGCCCGTGCGCTCGCCTTCCGGCACAACGATCCCGATCATCTGGCCCGTCAGATCGCAAGGCACGGTCCGGGTCTGGTGGTGGTCGATTCGGTTTACAGCACGACCGGCGCGTTGTGCCCCCTGATCCGCATGGTCGAGGTGGCCGAGGCGGGTGCCTGCATGATCCTGGTCGACGAATCCCATTCGCTGGGCACACATGGACCCGAGGGCGCGGGCCTGTGTGTCGCGCTGGGGCTGAGCCATCGGGTGCATTTCATCACGGCCAGCCTGGCCAAGGCCTTCGCGGGCCGGGCCGGTTTCATGACCTTGCCGGCCGCCATGCGTCACTACGTGCTCAGCAGCAGTTACCCGAACATGTTCAGTTCCTGTCTTCTGCCGCACGAGATCGCAGCGCTGGACGCCACGCTGAACCTGGTTCGCCGCAGCGAGGCCGAACGGCAGCGGCTTCGCGCACACACGGTCCGGGTGCGTGCCTTCCTGGAGGCGCAGGGCTATCCGGTGCACCAGGGCACCGAGCAGATCATCGCCCTGGAAGCGGGCACCGAGCCCGATACCATGGTGCTGCGCGACGCACTGGAGGAGCGGGGGGTGTTCGGTGCGGTTTTCTGCGCCCCGGCCACCAGCCGCAACCGGACCATGGTGCGACTGACCCTGCATGCCGCGCTCACCGACGCCGAACTGGACCATCTGGAAAGCGTGACGGCGGACGTCGCGCAGCGGGTGCATCCCTGGGACTGGCCGCTGGCTCGCCGTGGCCGCATGGCCGAAGCGGCTCAGCAGCCCTGAACGACGCGTTGTCGTCGGGTGTCCAGGAATGACCGGTAGGCCGGCATCGGGCCCGGCAGGACACCGGGCGGGAGCCGGAAATGGGCGCCCAGCAACAGGCCTTCCCGGTCGATCGGTGTCGCGTCGGCCAGTGGCACCGGTCCGGGCATGCCCAGCTGCTGGTGCATCTCGATCGCAGCCAGGCGCCGTCCGGATTCGATGTCCTGGCAGACGGACGGGCCCAGGCCGGCGGTGGCGGCCAGCTCCGCCAGCTCGCCCAGGCGGTCCGCCGGCTCCAGTTGCAGCCAGTGGCATCCCCCCTGTGTGTCCATCGCCAGCAACCCGAACGGGTCGGCCAGCACCACATGCTCGACCCAGGTCCGGTCGCTGTGGGCCAGCAGTGCGTCGGCCACCGACGGACGTTGCAGCCAGGCGTACTGGCTGTTGGTCAGCGTGGGTCGCCACATGCCGTTCAGCCGGGCGTGTGCGGCCTGATGCAGGGCACGCAGTTTGCCGGTCAACTGCACGCCGATGTCCTCGGCATGCTTGGGGATGTACTGGTCGATCAGGCCACGGTTGAAGGCATCGATGGCGACCTGGTCATCGGCCTGGCCGGTCAGCAGCACGCGGGCACCGGGCCAGTCGATCAGGGCGTCAAGCACCTGCAGCCCGTGGATGCCGGGCATGGCGTAATCGATCACGCAGGTCTTGACCAGGGCAAAACGCTGCGGGGCCTGTGCCCAGTAGCGCAGCACGCGCGGGGCCACGGACTGGCCATGGCGCGCCTGGTCGATGATGTCCAGCTGGAGCGCGGCATCGGCCTCCCAGCGGCCGGTCTCGCCGGCCATCCGTTCCAGGAATTGTCCGGGGTGAGCGTACAGCTCCACCTGCCAGTGGGCGGGCAACACCATCCCCAGCATGTCCAGATAATGCGGGTCGTCGTCGACGAACACCGTGCTGCCGGAGCGGTGGAAGAGCGGGAAGGTGGGGTTCATCGGGAGGGCTTTGCGCCGACGGATCGGGCGAGGGCTGTGGTCAGGCCGTCGGGTACAGGGGAAGGTCGATCATGATGACGGTCCCGTGGTGGGGCTCGGAGACCAGCGAAATGTCGCCACCGGCCGTGTCGACCACATTCTTGCAGAAGGTCAGGCCCAGCCCGCTCCCGGCACCGGTTTGCGTGGAGAAGAACGGCTCGAAGACCCGGGCCTGATGCTCATGGGCAATGCCCACGCCTTCGTCGGTGACCGCGATGCGTCCCCGCCCATGGTGCAGTCCGACGTCGAAGCGCAAGGCCCCAGGCGACGGGAAGGTGCCGGCGGCCGCGAGGGCGTGCAGGGCGTTCTTGATCAGGTTGTTCATCACCTGACCGAACAGCTGGGGCGAGCCCTTGAAGCAGAAATCGTGCTGGATGTGAACCTGGACGCAGTCCCGCTCCCGACTGGAGCGGTAGGGGTAGGCTTCGACCGCCTCCTGAACCAGGGTCGAGGCCCGGATCGGACCTGCGTCGCGCGGCAGGCGCATCAGCTGGGCGTTGGCGATCTGGGTGTCGATCTGGCGGTGCATCGACTTGACCAGCGCCTGCAGCCGGCCAGACAGATCCTCGATGCGTCGCCGTTTGGCATCGGGCACGTCCTGTTGACCCAGGTTGCGCAGCACATCGGCCAGCAGGCTCAGGGTGGCCAGCGGCGTGCGCAGTTCGTGGGCCAGCACACCGATCGCGCTGAGGGTGTTGAGCAGGCGTGTCCGCCTGAGGTTGGCACTGGAGGCCCCCAGCAGGAGCGCCGAGATCCAGGCGAAGCCCAGCACGGCGAGATGGTCGGCGGCGGTGGCTGGACGGGAAGCCACCGTCAGCTCGGGCTGAGCCACCAGATGGCCCAGACCCAGGCCCAGCACCAGTCCGAGACTGGCCAGCCGCCAGTCGGTCAGGTGGTAGTAGATGACGATCATGCAGGCCATGGATCCGAGCCAGACCGCGTTGCCATGGTTCATCCAGTACATCCAGGAAAAGAACAGCGGCAGTTGCAACCAGGCCACGATCGAAAACGTCCACGCCGTCCGGGGCGCCTGCAGGTCCCGCGTGACGGACGGCAGCAGCAGAAGCAGGCCGCTGGACGCGATCAGGATCCGAAGGCCCGGGTTTTCGTAGGGTTGGGGCAGATGGTGGCCCCAGAACCAGGCGAAGAACAGATGACCGACGATGGTGAAGCCCCCGAGCCACTGAAGACGGGTGCGCGAAGGATGAAGAATGACCTCGGCCGGCGTGCGCACCAGCTCGTCCACCAGCCAGCGACCCAGGCGCCGGCGGGCGCTGCTGAGCCAGAGCCGGTCTAGAGGCATGGTGTGCTCCGGAGGTTCATGTCTGGACGTTTCGTGGGTGTCCGGTACAGGAAAAGGACAGGCTGGAAATGAGAACAATCTATCATTCTCATACCAAACTGCCCGCACCGACATGACTCTGCCTGTCAACTTTGACAGCATCGGCCTGGATGCCGTGCTGGCCGACTGGCTCTGCGCCCTCAGGGAGCAGGGGGTCGAGGCCTTGCTGGTCCTCGGTCCCGACCCCCTGGGCGGACGCGACGACCGCCAGGTGCTGGCCATCCATCCGCCGCGTCTGCTGGGGGCTGCGCAGGCGCTGGCCGAAAGCCGAGATTTCGGGGCCGGCTGGCGCGACAGCGATGCGCCGCTGGTGGCCTGGCAGGAAATTGCCAAGTCGGCCCACGATCCGGACAGCCGCTGGCGGCGGCTTTGGCTGGCCCATGGCCAGCAGACCCTGGTGCGTGTGGCTTTCAGCCTGCCTGCCGGGCGCGCGTTCGAGTGCTTCATGTTCAGCCCGCGCGCGTTTGCCGGGCGTACCGAGGCGGCCGCACTGGCCTGGACCGCCCTGAACATCTGGCCCCTGCTCAGGCGCTCGATTGCCGACCGCCGCCTCAACCTCAGTCCGAGGGAGCTGGAGAGCCTCAATCTCGCCTTTCAGGGCCTCACCGCCCGCGAGACGGCACAGCGCATGGACTGCTCGGAGCGCACCGTCAACTACCACCTGGCCAACGCCATGGCCAAACTCAAGACCGACAGCAAGCTGGCCGCGATCCAGCGCGCCTGCTGGATGGGACTGCTGTAGGCGGGGCGACGTCCCCGGCCTCGGTGGCCCAGCTCGGGTGCTGCGTTGCAGCAAAAGGCCGGTTCGGGCGTGGCGATAATGCAGCCATGACTTTCATGGCCCTTGATGTGGGAAACACGCGCCTGAAATGGGCCCTGTACGATGCGCCGCGTGTGGGCGCCCGCTTGTTGGCCCATGGGGCCCAGTTTCTGGAAAACATCGAGAAACTGGCCGAGGGCGACTGGAGCCGCCTTCAGGCGCCCCAGTGGGTGCTCGGTTGCATCGTCGCGGGTGATCCGGTCAAGCGGCGGGTGGAGGAGCAGCTGGAGCTGTGGGACGTGCCGCCCCGCTGGGTGGTGTCCAGCAGCGCCGAGGCAGGCCTGACGAACGGTTACGACCACCCGGCCCGTCTGGGCTCCGATCGCTGGGTGGCCATGATCGGCGCACGCCAGCGGCTGCTGGCGACCGGATCTCCCCGTCCCTGCCTGGTGGTCATGGTGGGGACCGCGGTCACGGTGGAGGCCATTGACGCCGGCGGGCGCTTCCTCGGTGGCATCATCCTGCCAGGCCACGGCATCATGTTGCGGGCGCTGGAGTCCGGCACCGCGGGCCTGCATGTGCCCACCGGAGAGGTCCGGGACTTTCCCACCAACACCAGCGATGCCCTGACCAGCGGAGGGACCTTTGCCATCGCGGGCGCCGTCCAGCGCATGGTGGAGAACCTGCGGCGCCACTGCGGCCAGGATCCTGTCTGCTACATGACCGGCGGCGCAGGCTGGAAGATGGCCCCCAGCATGTCGACCGAGTTCGAACTGGTCGACAGCCTGATCTTCGACGGCCTGCTGGAGATTGCCGACCGGCGACTGCTGGCCGTCTGAGAATCCGAACCCGACGGCTCAGGCTTCGCCCCAGGGCAGCATCAGGGTCAAGGTCAGCAGGCGATTGAACTCCGGGTCGAAGCGGTCGATGATCCGCTGGGGTTCCGGGCACAGCCCGGTGTCGGCGATGACGCTGAACTGCACGCCACCACCGTAGCTGAGGATGGACACACCCAGGCCGACGGTGCCTGTCTGCGGCACCCAGAACATGGTCTGCTCCAGGGTGGCGCCGCAGAAACGCAGCTTTTCTCCGGGCCCCGGCACATTGGTCATGACCGCCGTGGTCTTGCGCCCGAACAGGGCCAGCAGCGCGTCCTGCGCAGGCTTGACCAGCAGGCCGGCCAGGGAAAGCAGGCCGAAGGTCAGGATGGGTTGCAGGCTGCCCTTGAGGGCGTTCATGCGCCGGCGCACCTCGAACACACGTTCGATCGGGTTTTCGATGCCGATCGGCAGCACCAGCGGCACCAGGCCGAAGCGGTTGCCCAGCTGCCAGGCTTCGGACATCGGGCGCAGGTTGATCGGCACCATGGCCCGGATTTCCTGCCCGCGCGTGTCGTCACCGAACTCGCGCAGGTAGGCGCCGATGGCTCCGGCGACACAGGACAGCAACACGTCGTTGACCGAACAGTTGAGCGCCTTGCCGATGGCCTTGACACGATCGAGCGGAATCGGCTCGCACCAGGCGACCTTCTTGGCCGTCCCGGGCTGCCCCTTCAGCCGCGTCGGGGAGTCGTCGGGCATCAGGGCGAGGTCTGCCAGGTCGCTGACCAGCTGGCCGCCCAGCCGGGCCACGTGGGCGGCCTGGTCGATCGATTCGTTGAGGCCCTGTTGCGGCGATGCCATCAGGGCCAGCGACCGTGCGGCGCTGCCGCCCGCCACTTCCAGGGCGCGGGCGGTGATGTCGCCCAATGGCCGGATCAGCGAGTCGGCCAGCCAGTCCTCGGCCGCTTCGATGCCCGCCTTTCGTGCCCGGGACTTGCGCCGGACCGGCGCGTTGCCGCCGTCGACCAGGCTCATCATGACACTGATGAGCGCGATGCCGTCACCGATGCAGTGGTGGATGCGCGCGATCAGCGCCGAGCCGCCGTCGTGCTGCTCCACCAGTTCGAACTGCCACAGCGGTCGGTCGGGATCGAGGCGCTGCAGGGCCAGTTCGCCCACCCGTGCCTGCAGGGCAGCCCGAGCTGACTGGCCGCGGCGACGCTCCAGCGGACGGGCCACCACATGGTGGTCGATCCGGAAGTGGGGGTCGTCAATCCAGGCGGCGCCCGCCATGTCCTGGCGGGCGATCTGGGTGAACCGCCGGTACGGGAGCAGACGCTCGCGCACGCGGTCGCGCAGATCGGCCAATCCGATGCCGGGGCGCAGCAGCCAGACGCCGACAATCATCATCAGGTTGGAAGGAGAGTCCATCCGCAGCCAGGCGGTGTCGACCTTGCTCATGCGTTCGCCGTCGAGGCCCAGGGTGGATGCCAGTTCCTGGGCAATCCCGGTCGCGGCGGGCTGGCGCCGGCGTCTCCTGGCCGGGGTCGCTGGATGAGCCGGGTGGGCGGGTTCCACCGCTGCGGTCTGGACCATGCTGTCTCCTGGGTGGGCCTGTCTGCTGGGCACAGGCTGGATTTGTGGGTATGCCTGTCTAATTTTGCCGGCTTCGTCAGCCGTAAGATACCAAAGCCTGTTCAGCGCGCCCGGGTGGGCGTGTTGCGAGTTGCTGTTCCATCACAAAGAGGAGTTCCCATGTCCAGTCTGAAGAGCCGATTTGAAGCCGCCGTCGCCAACTCCAAGAAGCTCAGCGAGCGCCCCGACAACGCCACCCTGCTGAAAATCTACGGCCTCTACAAGCAGGCCACCACGGGCGACAACACGGAAAAGAAACCTGGCTTCACCGACATGGTCGGCCGCGCCAAATGGGACGCCTGGAATGCGTGCAAGGGCACCGGCACCGATGACGCCATGCAGCAGTACATCGACCTGATCGAGTCGCTGAGCTGACCGGCCGCGACGCGCCGGCCTCCAGGGCCGGCGCTCAGCCCTTGCGCTTTCTGTCGGTCTTTTTCGGAGCCAGCAGTTCGTCAAGGTTGCGAACGATTTCGGTTTCGATGCGGTCCCGGAACACACCGAGCAGGAAGCCCAGCTTGGCGTCCAGTTCGAAGTGGTCTTTGGTCACCTTCAAGGTGCCCGAGACGCCGGTGCGCGTGAAATGCACCTCATCGGCGGACCGGCCCTCTTCGTAGGTGCAGGTCATGTCGAACTCCTGCTCGGCCTGCTCGGCCCAGCGAAAGGCCAGTTTGCGGGCGCCGGCCAGGCCGAGGTGGTGGTCGCGTCGGATGTGAATTTCTGACATGATTTGCAGAGAATGGGTCCGGTGGATAGGGCTTCCTTGCGTGCCCTTATGGTAGCTGCACCAGGGCCTGTGTGTCGCCCCCGGCCAGGCGGTGCAACGTGGCATGCCGCTCCAGGCGGGGTTGCCGGGCCAGGTTTCGGGCGGCCTCGTAGAAGCGCCGGAAGTCGCCACCCGAGGCCATGAAAAGCGCTTCGAACCCGGGCACCAGTTCGTTGTAGGCGGCCTGGGCCGCGAAGCTGGCGTTGTTGGCCCGGGCCACCCAGGCATCGTAGCCTGGGTGGCCGCCCCAGCTCTCGCGCAGGCGCAGATAGTCGGCGCGAAACCGCTCCATCACCTCGGCTTTGGCCGCCCGTCGCGCGTCGTCGTCCAGCCCGGGTTCGGAAAACACTCGGGACAGCTGCTGGCGAACCTCCAGGGTCAGCGCCCGAAATGCCTGACGGCGGCCGTCGAAGTGCCGGTATTCCTCGCGCGCCCTGTCGGACGCATGCCGCTGCAACCACTGCTGGCCACCCAGCCGTTCCACGGCGGTGGCAAAGGACTCGTTGAAAACCGTGTCGTCCTTGACGTAGAGCACCTGGTGGGCGAGCTCGTGGAAGATGAGGCGCGCCAGTTCGCCCTCGGGGTAAGCGATGAAGGTGTTGAGCAGCGGATCGCCGCCGAGCCAGTTGAGCCAGCCCAGGGTGGAGTAGGCCGGCACGGGATAGACCAGCACATCCAGGCCGGCCGGCAGCGTGGCGGCGAAGCGCCGGGCCGCCCCCTCCTCGTAGTAGCCCCGGTACCCGACACAACCGGCCACCGGGAAGCACCAGGTCTTGAGTGTCAGGGAGAACTCGCCCGTGGCCACCACGTTGTAGACCGCGGCGCGGCGTCCCAGGTCGGCGTAGCGCCGGTAGCTGGCGTTGTCCGGCAGGGCGAGCGCTTCGGAAGCAAAGATCCGGATGCGCTGAGCCAGTTCCAGCCGCTCGCGCAGCCCGGGGCTGGTCTGCGGGTCGTCGATCCAGTCCTGCACCGGGCGTGCGGCCCGCATCAGCTGCAGGTGACCGGTGACCGACTGCCAGTAGTAACCTGGCCCGGTTTCGGTCGAGGCACAGCCCGACAGCAGGAAGGCTGCTATGCAGATCGCGAGGTGGCGAAGCGGCCCAGGGGCAGTCACAGCCTCTCCACCTGGACGCAGCAGTCGTAGAACACCGGCGCGCGCCCGAGGTCGGTCAGGCCCTGGTGGGTCACCTCGTTGACGTTGGTGCCGTTCATGCCCAGCTTGCGCCACCAGATGCCCAGGCCGTTGACCACACCCGGGCGGGCCCGCTCGGTCACCCTGGCGCGGCAGTGGTAGTTGCCACGTCGGTTGTAGACCCGCACCGGCTGACCGTCCCCGATGCCTCGCGCGGTGGCGTCGTCGGGGTGGATCTCCAGCCAGGGCTCGCCCTCGATGTCCCGCAGGCTCTGCACGTTGACGAAACTGGAGTTGAGGAAGTTGCGGGCCGGTGGCGAGATCATGGCCAGCGGGTGGTCGGCATCTGTGCCGGCCGGCTCGTGGTTGGGCAGGTGGTCGGGCAGACCGTCCAGGCCCATGGCCGCCAGGCGTTCGCTGAAGAATTCGCAGCGCCCGGAGGGCGAGGGGAAACCGCCGTCGGCAAAAGGCGCTTCGGGCACGGGCAGCGTCACGTGTCCGCGTTCCAGCAACTGCCCGAAGTCCACTGCGTCACCGTAGGCCTGGCGGCACAGGGTCTCGTCGTCGTCGTCAAAGCAGGTGTCGGTGAAGCCCATGCGCCGGGCCAGCGCGCGGAAGATGTCGGTGTTGGTCCGTGCCTCGCCCAGGGCCGCAATGGCCGGGCGGTTCAGCAGCACGTCGGTGTGGCCGTAGCTGGCGTGGATGTCCCAGTGCTCCAGCTGGGTGGTGGCCGGCAAGATGAAGTCGGCCTGGTCGGCGGTGTCGGTCAGGAAGTGTTCCAGCACGACGGTGAACAGGTCCTTGCGCTGGAAACCCTGGACCACCTGGGGTGACTCGGGGGCCACCGCCACCGGGTTGCTGTTGTAGACGATCAGCGCCTCGATCTTCGGCCCGAAGCTGGGCGATGCCTCGCGCAGCAGGTCCTGCCCGATGGTGCTCATGTTGATGGTGCGGGGCTGCCGGCCGGCCAGCAGGTCGGGTCGCTGCAGGGCCGCGCGCTGCACCGGAAAGAAACCGGACGCAGACAGCAGCAGCCCGCCGGCGCGGTGGCGCCAGGCCCCCACCAGGGCGGGCAGGCAGGCAATCGCCCGCACCGCATTGCCGCCACCGCGCACGCGCTGCATGCCGTAGTTCAGGCGGATGGCGGCCGGTTTCGTGGTGCCATAGTCGTGAGCGAGGCGTCGGATCTGCTCGACCGGCACACCGCAGATGTCGGCGGCCCGCTCGGGCGGCCACTGCAGCGCGCGCTCGCGCAGCCGGTCCCAGCCCAGGGTGTGGCGTTCGATGTAGTCGTGGTCCAGCCAGTCGTGCACGATGAGTTCGTGCATCAGGGCCAGCGCCAGCACGGCGTCGGTGCCGGGTCGCAGGGCGATGTGCTCATGGCACTTGTCGGCGGTCTCGCTGCGACGCGGGTCGATGCAGACCAGGCGGGCGCCATCGCGCTTGGCCTGCTGGGCCAGGCGCCAGAAATGCAGGTTGCTGGCAATCGAGTTGCTGCCCCAGATCAGGATCAGCTTGGATTCGGCGAAGTGTTCCACCTTCATGCCCACCTTGCCACCCAGGGTGTGGATCAGTCCCTCGGCCCCGGCCGACGCACAGATGGTGCGGTCCAGCAGGGAGGCACCCAGCCGGTGAAAGAACCGGGCGGCGATGCTCTCGCCCTGTACCAGCCCCATGGTGCCGGCGTAGCTGTAAGGCACGATCGCCTGCGGGTCGCGGGCGGCAATGGCCTGCAGACGCGCGGCAATGGCGTCCAGAGCCTCTTCCCAGCCGACAGGCTCGAACTGGCCGCTGCCTTTGGGGCCTCTGCGGCGCAATGGGGTCAGCACACGCTGCGGGTGGTAGGTGCGCTCGGTGTAGCGCGAGACCTTGGTGCACAGGGCGCCGTCGGTGTGGCGGTGGTCCGGATCACCCTGGACACGCACGGCCACGCCCCGGTCGTCGACCGTGGTGATCAGAGCGCAGGTGTCGGGGCAGTCGTGCGGACAGGCGCCGCGCACGGACCGCCCGGGAGCGATCGTCGATGAGTTCATGCCAAGTCTCGCTTCCGTTGTGCAGGACCCGGGTGATGAACGGGTCCTGACCGGCCTCAAGGATAGTTGGTGCGAGGATATCAGGACACCTGCCGCCCGATGCCCTGTGCCTGGTCGGTGGTGTCGCCCGCATGGCCCCCTGTGATGAGCAATTTGGGTAGGATGACGCTTGGTCCATGTCCCGTGGCCGGAGACCCCATGCAACTGATCGATTTCATTCTGACGCAGGCAGCGTCCATCGCCGCCGTTCGCCGTGACATCCACGCCCACCCCGAGCTGTGTTTTGAAGAGGTCCGTACTGCGGACCTGGTGGCGGCCAAACTGACCGAGTGGGGCATTCCCATCCATCGGGGCATGGGCACCACCGGGGTGGTGGGCATCGTGCATGGCCGTGATGGCGGTGCCTGTGGCCGGGCCATCGGCCTGCGCGCCGACATGGACGCGCTGCCGATGCAGGAGCACAACCGCTTCGAGCACGCCAGCCGCCACCCGGGCAAGATGCACGCCTGTGGCCACGACGGTCACACCGCCATGCTGCTGGCCGCCGCGCAGCACTTCGCGCGGCACCGCGAGTTCGATGGCACCGTCTACCTGATCTTCCAGCCAGCCGAAGAAGGGGGCGGCGGTGCCCGCGAGATGATCAAGGACGGGCTGTTCGAGCAGTTCCCCATGGAGTCGGTGTTCGGCATGCACAACTGGCCGGGCATGCCGGTCGGCAGCTTCGCCGCCAGCACGGGCCCGGTCATGGCGTCGAGCAACGAGTTCCGCATCGTCATCCGGGGCAAGGGCTCGCACGCGGCCTTGCCGCACAATGGCATCGACCCGGTGCCGGTGGCCTGCCAGATGGTGCAGGCCTTCCAGACCATCATCACCCGCAACAAGAAGCCGGTCGACGCCGGTGTGATTTCGGTGACCATGATCCACACCGGCGAGGCCACCAACGTGGTGCCCGACAGCTGCGAGATCCAGGGCACGGTGCGCACCTTCACCTACGAGGTGCTCGACCTGATCGAGCGGCGCATGCAGGAGATCGCCGAGCATACCTGCGCCGCCTTCGGCGCCGGCTGCGAGTTCGAGTTCCGCCGCAACTACCCGCCCACCATCAACCACCCGGCCGAGACCGCCTTCGCGCGCGAGGTGCTGGCGGGCATCGTGGGTGCCGAGCGGGTGCTCGACCAGGAGCCCACCATGGGGGCCGAAGACTTCGCCTACATGCTGCAGCACCGGCCGGGCTGCTATCTGTTCATTGCCAACGGCGACGGTGACCACCGCGTCATGGGCCATGGTGACGGTCCGTGCACCCTGCACAACCCCAACTACGACTTCAACGACGACCTCATTCCCCTGGGCGCCACGTTCTGGGTCCGGCTGGCCGAGCAGTGGCTGGGCCGGCCGGCCATGTCCCAGGGGCAGGCATGATTCCGGTTCCGCAGGCTTTCTCGACGAGCTACGCGCGGGCCCGCGTCAAGTTTCTGGAGGCGGCAGCGGCCGGCGGTCTGTCCATCCGCAGCCACAACCACCCGCTCCGGGGCGCCGAGGGTGAAGTCCTGGCCATGGACGTCGCACTGGACGGTGCCCCGGGCGCCGATCGGCTCCTGATCGTCAGCAGTGCCTGTCACGGGGTCGAGGGCTTCTGCGGGGCGGGTGTGCAGGTGCATGCCCTGCACGACGACGACTGGCGGGCGCGTGCGCGTGAGGCGGGTGTGGCCGTCCTGTACCTCCATGCGCTCAACCCCCATGGCTTTTCGCACCGGCGACGCGTCACCCACGAGAACGTCGACCTGAATCGAAACTTCCTGGACTTCTCCGCGCCCCTGCCCGACAACCCGGCCTATGCCGAGCTGCATGACCTGCTGCTGCCGGCCACCTGGCCACCAGGGCCGCAGAATGAGGCGGCCATCGAGGCCTACATCGCACGCCACGGACTGACACGGTACCAGGCGGCGGTCTCACAGGGGCAGTACCAGTTCCCCGACGGCCTGTTCTTTGGCGGGCAGGCGCCGACCTGGAGTCACCTGACCCTGCGACAGGTGTTGCGCGACCATGCACGGGGTGCCCGACGGGTGGCTTGGATCGACCTGCACACCGGCCTCGGCCCGAATGGGGTGGGTGAGCGCATCTACGCCGGCCGACAGGACCCGCAGGCCCTGGCCCGAGCCCAGGCCTGGTGGGGCGGTGGCGGGCAGACGGCGGTGACCTCGGTCTACGATGGCAGTTCCACCTCGGCCGAACTGACCGGCCTGATGTGGTGCGCCATGTACGAAGACTGCCCGGATGCGGAATACACCGGCATTGCGCTGGAGTTCGGCACGCTGCCGATCACCGAGGTCATCGAGGCCTTGCGCGCCGACCACTGGCTGCACCGCCATCCGCAGGCCGAGGAGGCCCTGCGGGTTCGGGTCCGTCAACAGATGATGGACGCGTTCTACACCGACCTCGATGCCTGGCGAGGGCAGGTGGTGGCGCAGGCCAGGCAGGCCCTGTTCCAGGCCGTGGACGGGCTGTCGGGCTGAGGTCTCAGTCGGCCGAGCCGTAGGCGCCCGAAAGCTGCAGCAGGTGCTGACGCTGGTTCGCCTCCAGGTAGGGCGCCAGCAGATTGAGCACATGCCGGGCCCCGCGCAGCAATGCCTGCTGGGCATGATCGGGCTCCAGTGCGTGGCGCGGATTCCGCACGTACTCGAAGCTGAGCCAGTAGGTCAGCACCACCACCATGCAGTTGGCCGTGGGCTCAACCTCCCGCGCGTCGATGTCGACCGCTCCGCTGCGGCTCATGCCCGCCAGCAGGAACCGGACCGCCCGGGTCTTGCGCTGCAGCACTTCCTGAAACTGTTTTTCCAGCAGCCGGTTCTTGGACAGCAGATCGTTGAGGTCGCGGTACAGAAAGCGGTAAGACCAGGTGGTCTCGAACAGGGAATGGAAGAAGAACCAGGCGTCCTCCACGTTGCGCACACCGTCGGCAGCCCCGAGGATCTGGTCGAGCGCCCGTTCAAAGCGCTGGAACAGGGCGTTGATCAGTTCTTCCTTGGCCGGGTAGTGGTAGTACAGGTTTCCCGGACTGATGCCCAGTTCGGCCGAGATCAGGGTGGTCGAAACGTTCGGTTCACCGAAGCGGTTGAAGAGTTCGAGCGAGACTTCCAGGATGCGCTCGGCGGTGCGGCGGGGAGGCTTGCGCGCCATGCTCAACCGGGCTCCCGGCGAAGCGCGCCGCTGCGCAGGTGGTGCTCCAGGACGTCGAGGGTGGCATGCAGGCGACGCACCGGGTCGGCCACCGGGCTGTTCGGTCCATGCAGGAGACGGCGGTCCGGGTCGCTCAGGGCGGTAGGGTTCAGCGCAATCCCGTGTCGCTCCAGCTTGCGCGAAATCTCCCCGGCGTTCTGCCGCAGCAGCAGCCGGGTCTGCTGAAAGGCGTGCTCGGCGAGCTGCCGGCGTTGCCGGTAGCTGAAGGTATTGGCAAAGAACATCTCTGCATCGCGCTGGTCCGGCTCGATCAGCACGATGTCGCACCCGGGATAGGCCCGTTCGTAGTGCTTGAGGCCGAGCGCCAGCCGGGAGTGGATCATGGACCGGAAGGTCTGGCTCATGACCGCAGGCAGGCCGCCCTCGACCAGCGAGGGAATCCGGTGATGACGCGCAGCCTTGGGGTCGGCCCGAAAGGGCACCAGGGGGTTGAGGCAGATCAGCAGCTGCGCGCCTTCATCGAGGGCCACGGTGGCATGCACGGTCTTCTTGAGTGCGCCGTCCACATACTGGCGCCCCCCGATCTCCACCGGCGGGAACAGGCCAAGCAGGGGGGCGCTTGCCTGGATGGCGCGCGGGGTCGGCACGTGGTCCCCACCCGGGCCGCCGAACGCGTGGCAGCGCGCGCAGGGGTGCGGGGGGTAGAGCGCCCGGCCCGCCTCGACGAGGGACGGATCGAGCGGCTCGTCCGGCGCCGGCGCAGGCGCGAG
>CALMYH010000179.1 GCA_937873395.1 uncultured Burkholderiales bacterium | reverse complement strand
CTCAAGCAGGCCGGCACCATCGTCTGGAACGGCCCGGTGGGCGTGTTCGAGTTTGCGGCCTTCGAGAACGGCACCAGGGAAATCGCCAAGGCGATTGCCGAATCGAGCGCCTTCAGCATCGCCGGCGGTGGCGACACCCTGGCGGCCATTGCCAAGTACGGTATCGAGAAGGACGTGGGCTACATCTCCACCGGTGGCGGTGCCTTCCTGGAAGTGCTGGAAGGCAAGACGCTGCCGGCTTTTGAAGTGCTGGCGCGCCGCGCCGGCTGAGTCCTCAGAGACGGCGCGTCGGAATGCGCAGCACCACCCAGGCACCGATCGCGCCCAGCGCCAGCAGGACCAGTTGCAGCACCAGCCGGCCTCGGAAGCTCCAGATCGAGAGGCTGACCATCAGCAGCATCGACACCACCGCCACCGTCTTGGTGCGGCGCGTGAGGCTGCGGTGCGCCTCCCAGTCGCGCAGCATCGGTCCGGTCAACCGGTGGTTCAGCAGCCACGCATGCAGCCTGGGCGAGGCCTTGGCATAGCAGGCGGCCGCCAGCAGGACAAACGGCGTCGTGGGCAGACCCGGCAAGACCACACCGACCAGCCCCAGGGCCAGAGAGATGGTGCCCGCCAGCCACAACAGCGCGCGGACCGGGCGGGCCAGGACCCGGTTCTGGCGCGGCATGTTCACGGCCCCCACCAGCCCAGGGGATGGCGGTGCGTGGCGACCGACGCCATGAAGGCCACACAGGCCAGTGCAGCCAGAAAACACAGGGCCTTGGTGCCCCGTCCGCGGGCCCGCTTGAGTGCCAGTGAGCCCAGCACGATATAGACGACCAGCAGCACCAGTTTGGCACCCAGCCAGGGGTTGTGCACCGGGTGGTGCTGCAGCAGCCACCACAGGGCACCACCGGCCAGCAGCAACCAGACGTCGATGAACACACTCAGGCGACGGGAAAATGGGCGCATGGGCCAGCGCATGCCCAGCAGGACACCACTGCCACGCAAGGCGAACAGGCCCACGCTGAGGGCCACGGTGGCCAGGTGCAACCACAAGGCCAGCGGATAGGCCCAGGAAATGATGTCGGTTCGGCTCATGAATGCGGTCGGATAGCTGTCCCGATCATAGGCGGGTCATGCCTGCGGCTGCTCAGCGACCACCGGCCCGGCGCTCGTGAATCTTGGGACACCGGCGGCGGGTATCAGCCCAGCACCACCCAATGGTTGTCCGGGTTCATGGCTTGCGGCCAGGGCAGCATGGCCGGTGGCTCGCGGGTATCCCAACGGGCCATGCCGCGTGAGGCGCCGATCAGCACGCCGCCCCGGTCTGGCCAGGCGGCCAGGGCACAGGGCTCGGTCACACGGGCGAGGGTGATCCACTGGTCCGGTGCGTCGGGGTGCCACAGCAGGCCTTCGCCGGTGCGCTGACCACTGAGGATGAACCCCCCCGCTGGCCCGGGGCTGATGTCCCCCGCATAACCCGCTCCGGCCACGGCACGGGTGGCCAGGCGCAAGCCCTGATGCGTATCCCACAGCGCCAGAATGGGTGCGTCGCGCCGGGCCGAAGCCTCGTCGTGCTCGGCCTGCAGCGCCAGTCCCAGCACCGGCTCCCCGCCGGCACTGCGGTTCCAGGCCAGGTGGCGAATGCTCAGCCGCCGGTCGTTCAAGCGCCACTGGCCCAGCAAACGGCCATTGTCCAGGGCCAGCTGCACGAGCGAGGCGTCCATGCCGGACAGGTCCCGCTTGTGCCCTTCGGGTGTGCGCGCAATGCCGCCATTGGCCAGCCACAGCGAGCGGCCGTCGGGGGACAGCACCAGGTGATGCGGGTCCATGCCATGGGCCGGCCAGCTGGCCTCGCGCCTGAGGCTGCGGGCGTCGCGCACCGAGATCCAGCCGCTGCCGTCACGCGGGTCGGTTTCGGTGGTGTACAGCCATTGACCATCCGGGCTGGCCAGCACATGGCCGCCGAATCCGCGCGCGGGTGTTTCCTCGTCCACCCGGATCCGGGCCTGGACCTGTCCCTGCGGTCCGACGCGCATCAACCAGCGGCCCGGCCGGGCGGCCACCACCAGGAAGTCGCCGTCCGCCTGGGGCAACAGGCCGTGGGCCCGGGAGTCCAGGTCGATGTCGGTCTCGACGGTGACGCTGCCGGCCTGCCAGTCAACCGCCAACACGCCCACATGGTCCACCGCGCGCGTGCCTTCGGCGGTGCGCCAGGCCGCCGCCAGCTTCAGCCGGCTCGGGCGGGGCTCTCCGGCCAGTCCGGGCAGACTGACGCCAGCCCAGGGGGCGGCGGCGAGGGCGAAGAAGCTGCGTCTTTGCAATGAGGAATCCATGCCATCGATCTGTTGCCAAAGGGATGGAAATCATCCCGCAGATCAATTGTAATGCGTTTCATTCTCATCAATAATGCCCACGCCCCGGGGGGTCAGGCGGCGCGCGCCTGGCCGTCCCGTGCCGACGGATCGGCCCAGCGCGCCAGCAAGGCCTCTCGGCGCAGCTGGGCGGCTTTGTGGTTGCGCTCCTTCACATGACCGAAACCGCGGATCTGCTCCGGCAGCGATGCAATTTCCAGTGCCAGCGCGTGATTGTCGGCGCTCAGGCCGGCCAGCAGCTTCTGCACATCCCCCCGGTACTGCGCCATCAGCGCGCGCTCCATGCGGCGCTCTTCGGTGCGACCGAAGATGTCCAGCGCACTGCCGCGCAGGCCCTTGAGCTTGGCCAGCACACCCATGGCCTTGAGCATCCAGGGGCCGTACTGCTGCTTGACCAGCTCGCCCTTCTCGTTCTTCTTGGCGAACAGCGGCGGCGCCAGGTGCAGGCGCAGCTCGTAGTTGCCCTCGAACTGCTCGGCCAGCTTCGCCTGGAAGGCCGGGTCGGTGTGCAGACGCGCCACCTCGTACTCGTCCTTGTAGGCCATCAGCTTGAACAGGTAGCGCGCCACCGCCTCGGTCAGGCTGGTCTTGCCCAGGCGGCTCTCGGCCTGGCGCACCTGCTCGACGAAGGCCTTGTAGGTCTCGGCGTAGGCGGCGTTCTGGTAGCCGGTCAGGAACTCGACGCGCTTGGCCACCAGGGCCTCGACCGTGTCGCGCTTCTTGAACTCGATCACCTGCGCCTGCTGCGCAGCCGGCGCCAGCAGCGCGGCCATGGCCTTGGGGTCGTGGGCGGCGCGGCGGCCCCACTCGAAGGCCTGCTTGTTCTTCTCCACCTGCACCGCGTTCAGTTCGATGGCGCGCATCAGCGCCTGTTCGCCCAGCGGCACCCAGCCCTTCTGCCACGCATAGCCCAGCATCATCGGGTTGGTGTAGATCGAGTCGCCCATCAGCCGGGTCGACGCCGCCTCGGCATCAAAACGCCCGACGTCCGACTCGCCCAGAATCTGCACCAGCGAGTCCACACAGGCCTGCGCCGGGTTCTGCCACTCGGTGTTGCGCACAAAGCCCGCCGTCGGTGTGGCACTGGTGTTCAGCGCCACATGGCTGCGGCCGCTGCGCAGGCGCTGCAGGGTTTCCTTGCCGGCCGCCACGATCGGGTCGCAGCCGATCACCAGGTCGGCCGAGGCCGCGCCCACGCGGGTGGTGCGGATGTGGTCCTGGCTGGTGCCGATCAGCACATGGCTCCAGGTGGCACCGCCCTTCTGCGCCAGACCCGCCGCGTCCTGCGTGACGATGCCCTTGCCCTCGATGTGCGCAGCCATGCCCAGCAGCTGGCCGATGGTGATGACACCCGTGCCCCCCACACCAGCCACCACGATGCCCCAGGCGTCGGCGCCCAGCGAAGGCAGCTTCGGCGAAGGCACGGCCCCGCCGGTCCAGTCCAGGCCGGCGCCCTTCTTGTCTTTCTTGCGCAGCTGCCCGCCCTTGACGGTGACAAAGCTCGGGCAGAAACCCTTGACGCACGAGAAGTCCTTGTTGCAGCTGCTCTGGTTGATGCGGCGCTTGCGGCCGAACTCGGTCTCCAGCGGCTCCACGCTCAGGCAGTTGCTCTGCACGCCGCAGTCGCCGCAGCCTTCACACACCAGTTCGTTGATCACCACGCGCTGGTCCGGCTCGGCCAGGGTGCCGCGCTTGCGGCGGCGGCGCTTCTCGGTGGCGCAGGTCTGGTCGTAGATGATGACCGTGGTGCCCTTGATCTCGCGGAATTCGCGCTGCACCGCGTCCAGCGTGTCGCGGTGCTGGATGGCAATGCCCGACGGAATGCCGGTCACACCGGCGTACTTCTCGGGCTCGTCGGTCACGATGGTGATCTTGGCCACGCCTTCGGCGCGCATGCTCTGGGCAATCTGCACCACGCTGTGGCCCTCGGGCCGCTCGCCCACCTGCTGGCCGCCGGTCATGGCCACCGCGTCGTTGTAGAGGATCTTGTAGGTGATGTTCACCCCGGCCGCGATGCTCTGGCGGATGGCCAGGATGCCGCTGTGGAAGTAGGTGCCGTCGCCCAGGTTGGCGAACATGTGCTGGTCGTGGCTGAACGGCTGCTGGCCGACCCAGGGCACCCCCTCGCCGCCCATCTGGGTGAAGCCCACGGTGGCGCGGTCCATCCAGATGGTCATGAAGTGGCAGCCGATGCCGGCCATGGCACGCGAGCCCTCCGGCACGCGGGTGCTGGTGTTGTGCGGGCAGCCGCTGCAGAACCAGGGCTGGCGCACCGCGTCGGGCGAGGACTGCAGCATCAGGGTCTGGGTGGCCTTCTCCTGCGCATCCAGAATGGCCAGCTGCGCGTCGATGCGCGCGGCAATGTCCTGCGGCACGCCCAGCTTCTTGAGCCGCTTGGCGATGGCCCGCGCAATGATGGCCGGCGACAGATCGGCATTGGCGCGCAGCAGGGTGCTGGCGCTCGGGTTGGGCATGCTCCACTCGCCACCGCTGTGGTCGCCGCCCACTTCGTCGAACTTGCCCAGCACGTCCGGGCGCACGTCAGGTCGCCAGTTGTAGAGCTCTTCCTTGAGCTGGTATTCGATGACCTGGCGCTTTTCTTCGACCACCAGGATCTCGCGCAGCCCGGTGGCGAACTCGCGCGTGGTCTGGGCCTCCAGCGGCCACACCACCGCCACCTTGTGCAGGCGGATGCCCAGCTGGCGGCAGGTGTCGTCATCCAGCCCCAGGTCGATCAGCGCCTGGCGCGTGTCGTTGAAGGCCTTGCCACTGGCGATGATGCCGAAGCGGTCGTGCGCCGTGGCAATCACGTTGTGGTTGAGCTTGTTGGCGCGCACATAGGCCAGCGCCGCGTACCACTTGTAGTTGTACAGGCGCTCTTCCTGGTCCAGCGCCGCGTCGGGCCAGCGGATGTGCACGCCACCCGGCGGCATCTCGAACTCGGGGATCACGATCTGCACCCGCTCGGGGTCGATGATGGCCGAGGCACTCGACTCGACAATCTCCTGGATCGTCTTCATGCCGGCCCACACACCGCTGAAACGGCTCATGGCGAAGGCATGCAGGCCCAGGTCCAGAATCTCCTGCACCGTGGTCGGGAAAAACACCGGCAGGCCGCAGGCCTTGAAGATGTGGTCGCTCTGGTGCGCCGCGGTCGAGCTCTTGGCCACGTGGTCGTCACCGGCCACCGCGATCACCCCGCCCCAGGGCGTGGTGCCGGCCATGTTGGCGTGCTTGAACACATCCGAGCAGCGGTCCACGCCCGGGCCTTTGCCGTACCAGATGCCGAACACGCCGTCGAACCGGTTGCTGCCCTGGGGTGCGAACCCCAGCTGCTGCGTGCCCCACAGCGCGGTGGCCGCCAGCTCTTCGTTGACGCCCGGCTGGAACACGATGTTCTGCTGCTTCAGGTAGGGCGCGGCTTTCTGCAGCGCCTGGTCGTAACCGCCCAGCGGCGAGCCACGGTAACCGCTGACAAAACCCGCCGTGTTCTTGCCCAGCAGCGCATCGCGCTGGCGCTGCAGCATCGGCAGCCTGACCAGGGCCTGCACCCCGCTCATGAAGGCGCGCCCATGGTCCAGCGCGTACTTGTCGTCCAGCGTGACGGTTTCCAGGGCCTTGCGGATGTGCTCGGGCAGTGGCGCGTTCATGTGTCTTGTCTCCGTGGGGTGAACCGCCTTGTGGGCAGCGTATGGGGGACCAATGGCCGGGTTGGCCTGAAGTGACAAAGGGTGTTCGGCAGCGCCGTTTGTCGCACCCAAGTGTGCCGGACAGTGTATGACCGAGGCGCCGACAGGTGTTTGCTTTTCATGCCCGTTTTTTGGCTTGGAATGGCAATTTCTTTCTTGATTTCCTAAAATTCAATCATCGTCTTTCCATTACTAGGGAAAACCCGCAACCCTGGCTGGCCAACACCCTCAGAGATTCCGCCCACCCATGCAAAGCCTCGACAAATTCGACCTGGCCATCCTGCACGAGCTGCAGACCGACGGGCGCCTGACCAACGCCGAGCTGGCCAGCCGCGTGGGCCTGTCGGCCGCGCCCTGCTGGCGCCGCGTGCGGGCCCTGGAAGACGCCGGCTACATCACCGGCTACCGGGCCGAAATCAACCGCGAGAAGATCGGCCTGGGCGTGCTCGCCTTCGTCCGCCTGGATGCCGAGCGCAACGCCGGCGACGCCCTGCGCACCATGGAAAAAGCCATCCAGGCCATCCCGGAGATCGTGGCCTGCCACTACATCAGCGGCTCGGGCACCTTCGAGCTGCAGGTGGTCTGCACCGACCTCAACCACTTCAGCCACTTCGCCCGCCAGACCCTGATCAACCTGCCCAACGTGAAAGACCTGCACACCAGCTTCTCGCTCGGCGAGGTCAAGAGCCGCAGCGCGCTGCCGCTGGCGCACCTGGACCCGGTGCCACAAAACGCACACCCATCGACAAAACGCTGACGCCGCGTGGGCTGCGGTGTCGCCGGCTTCCCCTATCATCCGCCGGTCACACACCCCTTTTTTGCCTCACTGCTGCCCCGCCATGAACCCAAGCGACGCCATCCTCCCCGTGGTCCTGTGTGGCGGTTCGGGCACGCGCCTGTGGCCGCTGAGCCGCCAGAGTTTTCCCAAACAGTTCGTGCCGCTGGTGGGTGACAAGAGCCTGCTGCAGCTCACGCTCGAACGCGTGGCCTCGCTGCAGCCGGCCCCGACCACGGTCATGTGCGTCACCGCCGAAGACCACCGCTTTCTGGTGGCCGACACCCTGAAAGACTGCGGCATGCAGGGCACCGTGCTGCTGGAGCCGGTGGCCCGCAACACCGCCGCGGCCATGGCCCTGGCCGCGCTGCAGGCGCCGCCCACGGCGCTCATGCTGTTCTGCCCGTCCGACCACCACATCCCCGACCGCACCGCCTTTGCCGACACCGTGCAGCGGGGGCGTGCCGCGGCCGACGCGGGCGCCATCGTGGTATTCGGCATCCAGCCCAGCTTCCCCAGCACCGCCTACGGCTACATCCTGCAGGGCGAACCGCGCCCCGACGACAGCCGCGCCGTCGACCGTTTTGTCGAAAAACCCCCGGCCGACCAGGCCCAGGCCCTCATTCTTGAAGGCCGTGCGCTGTGGAACGCCGGGATCTTCCTGTGCCGTGCCAAGGTGCTGCTGGCCGCGCTGGAGCAGCACGCCCCCGACATCCTGGCCAGCTGCCGTCAGGCCATGGCCACCGCCCGGCCCGACGACGCCTTCGTGCGCCCCGACTCGCGCGCCTTTGCCGCCTGCCGCTCACAAAGCATCGACCACGCCGTCATGGAACACCACCGCCCGCTGGCCGTTGTGCCCTACGCCGGCGCCTGGAGCGACGTCGGCAGCTGGAACGCGGTGGCCGAACTCAGTCCGGCCGACGCCGAAGGCAACCGCGTGCACGGCCAGGGCCTGGCCCTGCAGGCCAGCGGCACCTACATCCACGCCCCGCACCGCCCGGTCGTGGCGCTGGGCACGTCCGACCTGCTCATCATCGACACCCCCGACGCCCTGCTGGTGGCCGACGCCGGCCACGCCGAGCAGGTCAAGCAGGTGGTGGCCGAACTCGAAGCCCGCCAGACCCCGCAGGCGGCCAGCCACCGCAAGGTCGCCCGGCCCTGGGGCTGGTACGACAGCGTCGACGCCGGCGACCGCTTCCAGGTCAAGCGCATCTGCGTCCACCCCGGCGCCAGCCTGAGCCTGCAGAAACACCACCATCGCGCCGAACACTGGATCGTGGTCCGCGGCACTGCGCAGGTCACCCGCGGCGCCGAGACCTTCCTGCTGACCGAGAACCAGTCCACCTACATCCCCATCGGCGAGGTCCACCGGCTGAGCAACCCCGGCAAGGTCGAACTGGAAATGATCGAAGTCCAGTCCGGCGGCTACCTGGGCGAAGACGACATCGTCCGGCTGGAAGACACTTACGGACGGGGCTGAAACCCGCGCAAACAAAAGGCTGATCACGGCAGAAGCGCTCACAACTTGAGCGCCATGGGCGCCGCCCGTCCTTGCCCGACGACCGCTGGTCACACTAACCCGCATCAGAGGGCTTGGGTGTGCGTTTTTGCGCAGCCCTTGCGTGGACAGGGGCCAGGAAGGCCATTAAGCTTTCGACCTACACGACGGCCCCTGGTGTTTACCTCATTCTTCCTGCGGCCGGCCATGTCTTCCATTGACTTCTCAGGAGTTGCGATGAAAAAGTCGTCCTTTGTTCTCAAGGCCCTCGTGGCCGCCTCCCTGGCCGTGCCGATGCTGGCCTCCGCCGAGTCCCAGCTGACCGTGGGTGCCGGCACGGCCGCCGCCCGTCTGAACTTCCAGGTGGTGATCCCGCGCATCCTGTTCCTGGCCGTGGGCACCGGCAATGCCACGCTGGGCACCGTCGGCACGATCGATGAGGTGGTGTTCGACTACACCACCAACCCGACCGATGTCGGCGGTGGCGCGCTTGCACCGGCTGCATCGGTCACCGGCAACGTCGTTCCGGTCCGTGTCCTGGGCAACAACGGGCTGATCGAGATCACAGCCGCCGGCAGTGGCACCGGCCTGAGCAACGGGACGGACACCATTCCCTGGACCCAGATCTCCGCCACCAGTTCTGAAGCCACGTTCCCGGTCCCTGCCGTGGGCGCCACCGCCAGCCCGACCCTGAACGCCGGCCGCCTGACCGACCGCACGGCCACCTGGACCTACAGCTTCGCCAACAGCGACATCGTGGCTCCGGGCACCTACACCGGCCAGGTGACCTACACCGCCTCGATGCCCTGACGCGGAGCCTCCGGCAGGGCGGCCCGATCCATGATCCGGCCGCCTCCGGTGGAAGATGCTGGGTCCATCTGGCCTGCTCCGAGGGTGCGCCGGGCGCGCCTGTCTCTGTTTCGTTCGATCTGCCCGAATCATGTCCCGTCCGCCGTCTGGCCACACACCCCTGCGCGTCGCCAGCCTTCTGGTGATGCTGGCCGGTGGCCTGCTGGCTTCCGACCTGGCGCAGGCCTGGTCCCTGACCATCGGCGCCGCCACGCGCCGGGTCTTCCTGCACGTGGGCAACGGCACCTACGACGCGAACAACCCCACCATCAACCTGGTGCAGGTGAGCGTGCCGGCCGCCCAGCTGGGTAACGGCGCGCCGCTGGCCATGACCAGCAACAGCACCCAGTCGGCCAGCCTGCTGGATGGCTACATCACCTGCCCGAACCCGGCGCAGCAGGTGCTCATCGGCGCTTCATACCGTCGCAGCAACGCAGCCAACGGCCCGGCCAGCGCCACCCTGAGCGTCACCTCACCGGCCAACCTCACCAACGCCGCCGGCGACACCATCCCGTTCAGCCAGATCAGCTGGACGGTGTCCGCCGCCGGTAGCGGCATTCCCGCTGTGATTCCCGCAGGCACGTTTACTGACGGCACCCAGGTGCTGACCACGGTGCCGGCCAACACGTACATCGAGAACTGCCACAGCTTCCGCTTCGCCAACAGCGCCATCCGGGCGGCAGGCACCTACACCGGTCAGGTGCGCTACACCATCAGCACACCATGAAGCGTCTGCTTGCATCCGCCCTGTTGTGGCTGGCCGCCGGCATGGGCCCGCTGGCGTTCGCCCAGCCGGGCGTGCACCGCCTGGACGACTCGCTGAGCCACACCGAGCCGCCCAACCTGCAGATGCAGTGGCGGCCGCACAGTGGCCCCGATGCAGGCGACGGCATGGAAGCTTGGGTGCGGGTGCGGGTGCACATCGACACCCGGGACTGGTCCGGTCGGCGCGGCCGCGTCTACATGGTCCTGCCGTCGGACCAGCCACCGGCGGTCGAAGCGGTCTGGAGTTCGGCCGGCGCGCTGCGTGCCGGCCGGCTGGTGTCCGGTGAGCGCGCACTGGTGTTCAGTGGCGCCCTTCCAGCCGAGGCCTTGCAGGATATGCTCAGCGTGCGGTTGCGCACCGGCCCCGACTGGTTCAGCCAGAGCCGGCGCCTGAACTTCCACTTCGAATTCGAGCCCGACTGACCCATGCCCCTCGTCCGCCTCCCTCACGGATGTCGTCTGTGGCTGGCCGTGGCCCTGGCCGCTGGCCCGGTCCATGCCCTGGCCCAGGGTTTCGCGGCCTATGTGACGCCGCCTCGCATCGAGGCCAAGGTCCAGCCCGGCCAGACGATCCGCCAGGTGATCGAGATCCAGCACGCCGGGCGCAGCCGCGGCAACTACCGCTTCTACACCAACGACTGGTCCTTCAACCCGGACCGGTCGGTGCAGTTCCAGGACGCGCTTGCGCCCGACAGCTGCCGCCCCTGGGTGGCCATCGAGCGACGTGAGCTTTCGCTCGAGTCGGGCAGCCGCTACCGCTACCGGATCGAGATTTCGCCGCCGGCCGGAACCGCGCCGCGCGAGTGCCGCTTTGCCCTGATGATCGAGGGAATGGACCCGGCCCTGGTGGAAAGCGGCGTGAGCATCCCCGTCAGCGGACGCATCGGGGTGATCGTCTATGTGGCGGTGGGCGATGTCCGGCCGCAGCTCGTGCTGGAAAACGTCCAGGTGCAACGCACGGGAGATCGACCGCAGATCGAGCTGACGGTGCGCAACGAGGGTCTGGCCCACGGTCGTCTCGAAGGTTTCGTCACCGGGCGGGATGCCGACGGGCGCCGCACGGAGTTCTCGCCTGCCGACTCGCCCATTCTCCCGGGCGAGACCCGGCCCATCGCGCTGATCCCGCTGGCCGAGGAAGGCCAGCCGGCGACCGAGTGGCGCCTGCCCCTGCGCATCCAGGGCCGGCTCGAATGGGCTGGAGGCCAGCTGCCGATCGACCTGTCGCTGGCGCCATGAACCGGCGATCCGTTTCCACCCTGCTCGTCTGCTGGCTGGGCATGGGCACCGTGCCCGCGACCCTGGTGTGGGCACAGACCGCTCCGGGTTTTTCCAGCCAGGCCAACGGCGCTTCGGCGCCGGGGTACGAAGACCGGGTCATCGCCGACCTGCCAGCGCAGGCAGACGATCCGCCCCAGGCCGCGTACGACAGCTCGGGGCCGCCGCGCTATCTGAGAACCGAGATCCGTCTCGGCACGCGCCCATTCGTCGGCGACAACAGCGGGGCTCGCGCCAGCTTTTCCGCGTTCGGACTGGTCGATACCCCGAACCACGGCAGCCTGTCGTTCGACGGCCACTATTCGGCAGACAACCGCGACGGCACCCTGACGGTGCGTCAACGCGGCCTCCCCCTGGCAGGGGGCAGCCTGCTGAACCTCGAGGCCGGTATTGTGGATCAGGCCCTGCCCACACTCAACCGGACGCCTTCTCGCGTGGCCGTGCCTTCGAGCACGCTGCGCGGCGCCAGTGTCGAGTGGCTCTCGCCTGCCCAGGGATTGCAGTGGGTGGCCAGCACGGGCCAGCCCGGACGCCTGGAGTCATTGCCCGCCAGCGGGTTCAGCCGGTTCTCCGGACAACGCCATCGCGTGGGTCTTCAGTGGCAGCCGGACCAGGATGGAGCTTGGGGAGTCTCCCTGCAGCACGAGCAGGGCCACCGCGTCAGCGAAGGCCTGGCCGTCCCGGGCGCCACGCCCGCAGACCGCCAGGCGACCCTGCTCACCATGACCGGTGCGCTGGGCGCCTGGGCCTGGTCGGCGCACGCCATGAGCGGCAGCGACACCAGAGGCCATGGGCAAAGCCAGGGCTGGTGGGCAGAAACCTCGCGCGACATCGGCATGCTCCGGCAGACGGTCGGCCTCTATCGGCTCGACCCCGGCCTGAGCTGGGCCGGACTTGCGATGGCCAACAACCTGCAGGGTGGGTTCTGGCGCGGCTTGTGGCGGACCCGCCAGTGGTCGGTGGACGCATCGCTGGACCTGCTTGAGCCCGTCGACGGCCCCGGAGGCACCGGCTACTATGGCAACCTCAACGGTCGCATGCGGCTGGACCGCAGCAACCAGGTCGGTGCCGGTCTTGCCGTTCGCGACTACCGCGGTCAGGCCTGGGCCAGCTACGTCGACTGGCGCCGCACCCATGACCTGGGCACCAGCGGATGGAGACTGGAACTCTCGGACACCGAGGGCAGCCGCCGGGATGAGCGTCGGCTGAGCGTCGACCACGAATGGAACATGCCCTTGGGCTGGGCTCTGAACACCAGCCTCGGGGCGGCCCATGCCCGGCTGGAGACCGGCGGAGCAGACCGCAACGAAGAGAGCTGGTTCGCCGCTGCCAGCTTCTCGGCCCCGCTGGGCCGGCAGGCCAGCCTCAGGGGCTCTCTGGGCGCTGAACAGGTTCGGGGGGCTCCCGACCGCTACAACGCCAACCTGAGTGCCAGCTGGCGCCTCAATCCCCAGTGGAGCCTGGAGGGCCAGTACATCCGCAGCACCGCCGGCCGGGTCATCCCGCCGCTCGATCCGCTGGCGCCTGTACCGGACATCCTGCGTGTCTCGAGTCGCAGCTTCTTCGTCGTTCTGCGCTACGAGCAGCGCGCGGGCTCAAGGCAGATGCCGCTGGGCGGAAGTCTCGAAGAGGGCGGTGGCCGGGTGGAGGGGGTGTTGTTCTTCGACGCCAACCGCAACGGCACGCAGGAAGCCAGTGAACAGGGGGTGCCGGGCGTGATCGTATTGCTCGACAACCGCTGGGCGGTGCGCACCGACGAGCAGGGGCGTTTCGAGTTTCCCCTGGTGTCCAGTGGCATGCGCACGATCACCGTCCGGAACGAGGGATTGCCGCTGCCCTGGAACGTGGCGACCGACGCGGAAACGCGGGTGGACGTGCGCCTGCGCGGCACCAGCCGGATCAGCATCCCGGTGCAGCGGGACAACTGAGGCTGACAAAGGCCTGCCGGCTGGAGGCCTTTTGGCGTACTCAAGCAGACCGGGGTGCTGCCGATACAGGCAGCATGAGCCGCACCGCACGCCCCCTTCGTCCAGCTGCCATCGTGATGGGTGGGGTGCTGGGTCTGCTGGCCGGTCCCTGCCTGGCCGAAGCCACGCTGGACCGCACCGGACAGGGCGCCGGTGCCCGGCTGAACTTCGTCGTCAAGATCCCGGCCGTCCTTCGGATCATCGACAACAGCCATCCCAGTCAGTTGCAGGCGAACGCAGACGGCGTGGCGTTGGCACAGCAGAGGCTGGAGCTGCAGTCCAACCTCAAGCAGGGATTCTGCGTGCTGCTGCGACAGCCCCAAGTGGAAGGGCTGCAATGGTCCTTGGAAGCCCTGAGCGGCGGCCCGGCCACCGCTCGCCCGGTGCAAGGTGGCTACCAGGTGTGTTTTCGCCAGCCCGGGCGGCATGTCGTGAACCTGCAGCACAGTTTCACCGCACCCACCACCGCCATGCCCGCGGTCTGGTCCTGGCCCCTGATGACCGAGGTTCTGGCCATCTGAGGGTCAGCGACGGCAGCCTGGCCGCGCGCCCCTCACCTTGGCCACAGCACCCACATCTGCAGCGGCTGCTTGAGCGCGGCCGCCACGGTATAGGCCTCGTCGGTCCAGCCGCCCCAGCCGGTGAACAGGTCGGCACGCACCGCGCCCAGGATGGCACCCCCGGTGTCCTGGGCCATGACCAGGCGCTGGATGTTGAGCGTGGGACCCTGGGTCGCCAGCCAGACGGGTGTGCCATACGGAATGCTCTGCGGATCGACGGCAATGGAACGGTGTGGCGTGAGCGGCACACCCTGGGCGCCGCGCGGACCGAAACGGGCGTCCAGTTCGCCCAGCGGCTCCTCGCGGAAAAACACGGTGCGCGGGTTGGCCCAGAGCATCTCGTTCAGGCGCGAGGGGTTTTGCACCGCCCAGGCCTTGATGGCTTCCCAGGAAGCTTCGCGGATGGCACGGCGGTCCAGCAGCCAGCGCCCGACGCTGACGTAGGGATGGCCGTTGTGGGCGGCAAAGGCGACCCGCACCACGTTCTCGCGGCCGTCGGGTTCGGTGATGCGCAGCCGCCCGGAACCCTGGATCTGCAGGATGAGGGCGTCGATGGGGTCGGCCAGCCAGGCAATCTCGCGGCCACGCAGGGCCGCCTGCACGTCGGGCTGGGTGTCGATCTGCTGGCGGGAATGCCAGGTCTGGCCGCGCTGCAGGCCGGCCGGCGGCTGGTGCAGCGGCACGCGGTGGGTGTCGGTGCGCACGCGGCTGGCGGGCATGATGGGCTCGTAGTAGCCGGTCAGCAGGCCGTCGGGTGGCACCCCGTTGAGGTCCACCACGCGGTAGGGCCTGAAACGCTGGTGCAGCCAGGCGTGCTGCTCTTCGGCGGTGGCAATCGACAGGCGGCGCGCTTCGCGGCAGAGCTCGGTATGGCCGTTGACCGGTCGCTCGCAGCCGCGCACCCAGGCGTTCCAGACCTCGTGCAGGCTGTCCTGGCCCCAGCCGGGCAGCTCGCTCCAACGCACAGGCACCCAGCGGCTCTTGCCGCGCTCGATGGCCGGAGGCAGGGGGCCGTCGTCGACCGGCACGGGCCAGGTCTGGGCCACCGGAGGGGTGGTGGCCGGGGAACTGTCGGGCACGCTGACGGGTCGATCCGGGCTGATGCCGCAGGCCGAGAGGCCAAAGCCTAAAATCAGCGCCCAGAGAAGGGCCGGGCTGGCCCGTCGAGCGCGGCAAAGCGTATCCGGCATTGATTTGCAGACCGATGCCACGAGTGCAAGCACCCACTTCAAAGTTTCACCCATGACCTTGCTGCTGCTGGAAGCGCTGGCTGCGCTGCTGATTCTTCTGTTCATCGTGTGGTGGACCATGTTCTCGGGTCGGCGCAAGGGGGAACTGCCCGCCGAAGCCGAGCGCGAAAAAGAGCAGATGCAGCAGCAGGCCGGACCCGCCGAGCCGCCCGCCCCCGACACGTCGCCACCGAAGGGCTGAAACCGGATCGCCGGCCGCGACCGGCGGCGGTCAAGGGACGGCCCTCCGTGCTGCGCACTGCGGGGCTGAGCGCCTTGGGAGCGGCCCGGCGGCGCTCATGACTGCCGCAGGGCATTGGCCAGCTCGACCGCCGACCGGACACCCATCTTGTCGAACACCCGCGAGCGGTGCACCTCGACGGTGCGGACGCTGATGTTGAGCTGGTCGGCCACCACCTTGTTGGGCAAGCCATCGGCCACCAGCCGCATGACGTCGCGTTCACGTTCGGTCAGGCTGTGCAGCCGCTGCCGGATTTCGTCCTGCACGCGGCGCTGGACCAGGGCCTGGGCGGAGTGCGCCAGGGCCTGCTCGATGCGGTCGACCAGGGCATTGTCGGAAAACGGCTTCTCGCAGAAATCGAAAGCCCCGCGCTTGACCGCATCGACTGCGGTGGGCACGTCGGCGTGGCCGGACAGGAAGATGACCGGCATGACCGGCAGCCAGGGCAGGGTCTGCAGGTGCTCGAACAGGGTCAGCCCGCTCATGCCACCCATGCGCACGTCCAGCAGCAGGCAGCAGGGGGTCGCGGGCGGCTGGTGCCAGCGGGCCACCTCCTCCAGAAACGCCTCGGCGCTTTCGTGGCCCTCGCTGAGCAGGCGACGGGTGCGCAGCAGCCAGCCCAGCGCATCGCGCACGCCGGCGTCGTCGTCGACGATGAAGACGCGGGCATCCGGTGGCGGGCTCATGCCACGATGATAGTGGAGCCGCTCACCGGCCGCTGGCGGCAGGCGGCCGGGTGCGCTGGGGGCGCCGGCTCACAGCGATTCCGCCACCGAAAGCGGAAAGTCGTAATCGGGGTCGGTGGCACGGGCGGCCATGACCGGGAGCATCTGGGAGAGAAACACCTCGCCGACCCAGCGGCGCACCGGCTCGGCCACCGGTGGCCCCCCGGCATACAGGCTGAAACTGGCAAAGCGCGCGATGCCGACATCGGGCGTGATCTCGAAGGGCACGGGCACCGGTGCAACGCCGCTGCCCGCAATATGCATGGTCTCCTGCCGCCAGGCGTTCATGAAGCGCTCGAAACTGCCCACCGAACCGCCGCGCCAGGCCTGGGCCACATACACATGAAAACCTGCCTCATCCTCGACGATGAAACCCCAGTCGAACTCGTGCACCAGGGCCGGCGTGGCCTCGAAAACCCCCACCTGGCGCACATCGTCACGGGCGGCAAACTCGGCGTACAGCGGGCCCGGGCCGGTGGCCTGGCCCGCCACGAAGCGGCGCATCGCCACCAGGTCCATCTGGAACAAGGGCTCGGGTTCGGTGAGCGAGCGCTTGGCCCGGTTGAGCAGGCGCGAGGTGGCGTCCACGCTTTTCTGCGCCTGGATGCACCAGTCCATGAAGGCCTGGCGGCCCTCGGGCTTCTCCAGTTGCTGCAGCAGCTCTTCAAAAGCCCGGTCATCCCGCAGGTGCCCGTCCTCGCGCAGCCGCAGCACGATGTCGACCATGGAGCTGCGGGTGATGTGCTCGATGGTGTAGGCCATCTCGCCCCCCTCGAAGCCGGACATGGCCTGCTGGATCCACTCGGCCGTCTCCAGGGGCGAGACTCCCTGCGGCGCGCGCGGCATGTCGCTGAAGATGGCGCGCAGCACGCGCACCGTGTCGATATCGCTGGCCATGCGGGCTCCGTCGTGGCTGTCGGTTGGGTCTTTGTCAGCAGCAAGCATAGACCGAAACCCGCCTGCAGAGACGGTTTGCGCGCGCATCCGGCCACGCCGGCTGGCCACGCATGACGGGTGTCACACCCGCACTGTGGGGAGGCAGCAACCCTCGGGCGGGCCGGATCGGCCACAAAGCCCACAATCGGGGCATGATGAACCCCCCGTCCGACCCGACCGGCACGCTCCCCGCGTACCACGTGCTTTTTTACTGCATGGGCAACATCTGCCGCAGCCCGACCGCCCACGGGGTGTTCGAAGCGCGGGTGCGCCAGGCCGGAATGGCGGCGCAGGTGCGGGTCGATTCGGCCGGCACCCACGGCTACCACGTCGGTGCTCCGCCCGATGCGCGCAGCCAGGCCCACGCCCTGCGCCGCGGCTACGACCTGTCCGGCCAGCGCGCACGCCAGCTCACGGCCGGCGACTTCGAGCGCTTCGATCTGGTGCTGGCCATGGACTGGGACAACCTGGCCCTGGGCGAGCAGCTCTGCCCGCCCGAGCACCGGCGCAAGCTGCGGCGCTTTGCCGAGTTCTTCCAGCGCTTCGAGCACACCGTGGTGCCCGACCCCTACACCGGGGGCCCCGCCGGCTTCGAGCTGGTGCTGGACCTGGTGGAAGATGGCAGCGAGGGGCTGCTGCGGCACGTTCGGCAGCAGCTGCAACCCGGAGGCTGAGCCGGCTGCGAGCGCACCAGGCCGGCGCCGTTCGTCGCAGGGGCTTTCAGCGACCGTCAAAACCGCCGAAAAATCGCCCATGAGTCTGCCCATCACCTCCGGCATGTCGCCTGCCCTGAGCGGCCTGCGGGCAGCCCAGCTTCGCCTGGACAGCAGCGCCCACAACGTGGCCAACTTGCAGACGCCGGACTTCCGCCGCCAGGAGGTGACACAGTCCGCCCGAACTGGCCACGGTGGCGTCGATGCGCGCGTCGGGCACGAAGCCACCCGCCCACCCCCCGGAGCCCAGGGGTTTGGCCGCCTTGCCGAAGACCTGGTCGGGCAACGCATCAGCCTTTACAGCTTCAAGGCCAACCTGAATACCTTGAAGGCGCATGACCGCATGCTGGGCGCGCTGCTGGACACCCGGGCCTGAGCCACACGTCACAGGATGGCCAATACCGTTCATACTGGAGCGATGAACCGCCCCAGTACCGAAAACGGACAACCTCGTGCACCCACGGTCGACCCGCTGTTCCTGGCCGCGCCCGCGGTGGCCACGTTCGACAACAAACGTCCGCTGAGCAACGCGAGCGGGTTTTTTTTCGAGCGCGATCTGCAGCTTTACCTGGTCACCAGCCGCCACGTGCTGTCCGACCCCGACAGCGGCCACCATCCCGACCGCATCGAGATCACCCTGCACATGGACCCGCTGGACCTGACCCGATGCACCGGCTTCTCGATGCTGCTCTATGCCCAGGGCCAATCGGTCTGGCGCCAGGGCAGCGACAGCGGCGGGGAGATCGATGTGGCGGTGGTCGAAATCGATCGCAGCGCCCTCCCCGCCGGCGCCATCATCTTCGCCTTCACCCCCGAGCACCTGGTCCGTGACTTCGAGGCCATTCCCAGCGATGTGGCGCTGTGCATCGCCGGCTTTCCGCTCGGCTTTGGTGACACCCTGCACCGCTTGCCGGTGCTGCGACACGCGGCCATCGCATCGCCCTTCGGCATCCGGTTTCAGGGTCGGGGCTTTTTCCTGACCGATGCCCGCACCCACCGCGGCACCAGTGGCGCCCCGGTGGTCATGCGCATGTCCACGCCAGATGCGGCCAACCGGTCCCTGCCCTGGCGCCTGCTGGGCGTGCACTCGGCACGCATGGACATGGGCAACCGCGACACCCTGCTGGACGAATCGCTGGGCCTCAACTGCGCCTGGTATGCGGACATCCTGATGACGCTGACCGAACCGGCGCAGGAGCAGACCTGACCCCCGTATGAACCGTCCTCGCCACGCACACCCCCCGCAGCCGGAACTGCCAGACCTGCTGGCAGTCTTCTGGCACCGTCTGGCTGTCCTGCGACGGCAAGTCTGGTGGACCGTTGCAGCGGGCATGCTGCTGCTGCCCCTGGGCGCACGGGCGGACAGGCCCGAGTGGGTCTTGCAGGCCTTCCCCTTCGGACAAGTGCTGAACATGGAGGCCGTGTACGAAGTGACACACAGCCGGCCGGATCGCCTGATTGCAACCATCCGGCACTGGGGCGTGGACCTGCTTCGGGTACCAAGCCAGGCATCTGATCGTCCGCTGAACCCACTGTTGGCTGGGCTGCCGCCCGCCACGCCTGAGCTGCTGCGCGCGGCACACTTCCTCGACAGCTATGAGGGGCTGGTCATTCACGCCGGGCGCTCGGACTGTGCCCGTGACCAGACCACCATCCTCATTAGAGACACCGCCTCGAATTACACCCTGATCCACGAGTTCGCGCATGCGATGCTGCAGCCCGTGTGTCCTGAACTGAACGATGAAGCCCTGGAAGTGCGATTCGCAGCAGCCTTCCAGCGGCTGAAGGTCTACCAACTGCGCCTTTACACCGATCCTTTCAAGCTGCTCAATCCACTGTGGCGTCGGGACATCCTGGCCGCCCAGTCCGACGTGACCGCAGATCTGTACAACCGCATCCGCATCGGGCAAAGCCAGGAAGCCATCGTCGAGAAAGTCCTCAGCCTGTACATCGACCAGCGGAGCCCGTATAGCGACGCCGCCCGTCGCGAGCAGGGACGGGCCTACGCGGAATTCATGATCAACAATGCCATTGACCTGTTCAACACCGTCCACCAGTCGGTGGTGTTTGTTGAAGAAACGGTCGTCCAGCTGCGGCAGTCCATGCGCAGCGGGGACATCCTTCCGGGCGAGGGAATCGCGCTCACCGACGAAGATGAGGCGAAGCTTGTTCGCTCGTCAGCAGAAATCAAGGCCCGCCTGGACCGCGTGAGGGCCGAACTGCTGTTGCTCAAGCAGTTCCACCTTCGCTGAAGCCCGGTGGACTTCAGGCCAGGCCTGGATTGCACGGACGCCGCAGTTGATTCAGGTCAGGGCGATGTCGTACTCTCATGGTTAGCATGAAAAGTCCGTCCCCCAATTGGAACGGATCCGCACGACACACCACCCAGCAGGAGATCTCGACATGAAACACACCCTGATTGCCCTCGCCCTTGCCCTTCCCCTGGCTGCCCAGGCTCAGACCACACCGACGGCGGGCACCTTCGACATCAAGACCCTCACCCCCGAGACTGCCCTCATGGCCGCCCAGGCCGCGCTGGCCTCCTGCCGCGCGCAGGGCTATCAGGTGGGCGTGGCGGTGGTCGACCGGTCGGGTCTGACACAGGTGTTCCTGCGCGATCGCTTCGCTGGTGCGCACACCGTCGACGTGGCCACCAACAAGGCCTGGACGGCGGCGAGCTTCCGCACCTCCACCCTGGAACTGGCCACCGAGTCGCAACCCGGCAAGCCCATGAGCGGCATCCGCAGCACCCCCCGCATGCTGGCAGTGGGCGGCGGTGTGGTGATCGAGGGTGGCGGCTCCATCTTCGGCGGCATCGGTGTCTCGGGCGCGCCCGGCGGCGACGCCGACGACGCGTGCGCCCGTGCCGGCATCAAGGCCATTGCCGACAAGATCGAGTTCTGATCCCGGCCAGCGTGCGGTTTTGTGGGGCCAAGCACCGGTGGGCCCAAGCGGTTCGGCGGAATCTGCCACACTTGTGGTGAGAGTGACCGCTTGTGATGGTCATTCTCCCGCTGAGCTTCCATTCGCCCGATGAAATCCGCCCTGCTCTGCCTTGCCCTTCTGTGCCTGTCATCGCTGGCCAACGCCCAGGCCCTGTGGCGTGATGTTCCCGCCGGGCTGAGTCCGGCCGAGGTGGGCGGACGCATGAGCGAGGTCCGACCCGCCGACCCGGCCACCCTGGCGGATGAGCCGAGGGCCTTGCTGGAGATTCCCAGCGTGGAGATTGCGGGGGGCGATTTTGCCGTGCGCTTCCTGTTCGAGAACGAGCGTCTGGTCCAGGTGGCGCTGCGCGCCGACACCGGGTCGGCCGCCGAGGCACGCGCCCTGGCCCAGCGCCTGTACAGCTCGCTGCGTTCGCGTTACGGCCTGGAACTGAGCAACACCAGCCGGGGCGCACCTGCCCCCACCACGGCCTACGAAAAGCGCTGGCAGTTTCGTCGCACCACCGTGAACCTGCAGGTGGTGGAAGAGCGGCGTGTGTTGCTGACCTACGGGGTGCAAGCCCCGCGCCGCAGCGACGCCCTGTGACCGACGTCGCCCGAGCGGATCGATCGCTCAGCCGCGACGGCGCCAGCGCTGCACCAGCAGGGCCAGCACGGCCAGTGCCAGCAGCACCAGAAAGACCGCGTACTGTCCGTAGTTCGAGGTCCAGGCATCCATCTCGTCCAGGAACAGCGCATAGGCGGCAATGGCCACATAGGTGCCGCCCAGCACCACGGCCAGCGTGGTGCGCGTGCGCAGGCCCAGCAGGTAGCCGATGATGGAGCCGACCACCGGGCCGGTCATCCAGAAGGGCATGAAGACAAAAACGAACAGGCCGACGACCCCGAAGCGCCGCACGGCAGCATGACCGCTCTCGGCATTGGCACGCAGTCGGGCCAGCGGCGTCGTCAGCCAGGCGGGCAGCAGCCACTGGCGACAGCCCAGCACGAACAGCGAATAGACCACCAGCACCTGCACGGTTTCGACCAGCACGTTGCAGGCTATCACCGGCCATTGGCCCAGACCGCTGGCATAACCGTAGGCCATGCCGGCGGCCCGCCCGACGATCAGGTTCAGGCCGCTCATGGCCGCCAGCGAACCCACCTGGGCCGGCCACCAGTGGGCCGCCGCCCCCAGGCCGATGAACGCCAGCGCCGCCAGGGACAGGCCCAGCGCCAGCCAGCGCCCTTCGTCAGTGGCCAGGATCGACCGCCACTGGAGCGACCGCGCCAGGGCAGGGGTTTCAGGGGGCGGCAGTGGGCTCATGGTCGTTCGGCAGTATAGAGGCCCACCTGGCATACCCCCACCCCCATTTTCGGCTAAGCTTGCGGCCAACGTCCCGACCCCTGCGCAAGCCCGACATCATGCCCTCCACACCCCACCCGGTCGAAGTCAGGCTGGAGAAGCTCATCTTCGCCAGCCGCTGGCTGCTGGTGCCGTTTTTCCTGGGACTGATCGTCGGCATGGGGGTGCTGCTGCTCAAGTTCTTCAAGGAGATGGGGCTGCTGATCCAGGGCGTGCTGGGCATCATCGAGCACGACACGGTCATCTCCATCCTGACGCTGGTGGACACGGCGCTGATCGCGGTGCTGCTGCTGATCATCGTGTTCAGCGCCTACGAGAACTTCGTCTCCAAGCTGAGCATCGGTGACCACGAGGACCGGCCGGCCTGGATGGGCAAGGTCGGCTTCTCGGACCTGAAGATGAAGCTGATCGGCGCCATCGTCGCCATCTCGGCGGTGGAGCTGCTCAAGGCCTTTCTGGTCAGCACTTCGCTGACCGGCGAGCAGCTGAAATGGAAGATCCTCATCCACCTGACCTTCGTGGTTTCGGGCCTGCTGTTTGCGGTGGCCGACTGGGTCAGCGAGCAGCGCAAGTGAAGAGCCCGGCGGGGTGAACCCCCCATCCCCCACTGAGGGGACCTGCGGGTAAGCCCGATGCCCCGTGGGAATGCTTCTTGCACGACACTGCGCACGGGCACCACGGTGGTGCCCGCCCCACGGGAGTGTCGATGTCCACCTTTCGACCCGCGCGCGGCAAAGTGCCAGCGCAGGCCAGCCCCACGTGAGCGCCGCGCGCATCACGGTGGCCCTGTTCGGCCCGCACGGCCGCGGCGCCTTCAACGAGGCCGGTCTCACCGGCGCCTTGCGTGCGCGTGAACGCGGCCACGAAGTCGAAATCCGCTGGGTCGGTCCCGGCACCCCCGAAGGGCGCACCGAATCGCTGCGCGACCTGTGCCGACGCGGTGTCGATCTGCTGGTCGCCCACGGCGGCCAGGGCGATGCACCGGTTCGGGATCTGCATGCCGAGTTTCCCGACACCACCTTTGTCGTCACGCAGGGTCACTGCACCGCCTCCAACGTGGCCTGTTACGAGGTGCTGCAGGAGCAGTCGGCCTTCCTGGCGGGCGTGCTGGCCGGACTGCACTCGCGCACCGGCGTGGTGGGCCACCTGTCGGGTGAAATGCTGCGAACAGGCCTCAAGGCCCGGGCGGCGTTTGCTCAGGGACTGCGGTCCTGCGGACGGCCGGTGCGCCTGCTGACCCATTTCTGCGGCGAACAGCACGACCCGGCTCTGGCCTATGCCTGCACGCTGTCGATGCAGCGCGAGGGCGCCGACCTGGTGTTCGCCATGCTCGACGGTGGCCGGGCGGGCGTCAACCAGGCCTGCCAGGAACGTCCGATCCGCCAGATCGGCAGCGTGCTGGACTGGGTGGAACGCGAGCCCGACATTTTTGTGGCCGCTGCGGTGGCCGACTCAGGCCGTTGCGTGACCGAGGCCATCAACGACTTCGCCACCGGCCGGCTGCGCCCGGGCACGAGCCGCCAGTTCGGGCTGGAAGACAGCAGCTGTGTGCGTCTGGTGCTGGCGCCGGCCTTGCGGGTGATCCACGGGCGGGCGATGGATGCCTGGCAGCGGAGGTTGCTGGATGGCACGCTGACCGTCGACACCGGCTTCGAAGGCAGCCGGCCCGCTCCGCTGGACCTCGCTTCAGCGGCCTGAAATGGCCAGGACCTGCAATTCGGCCAGCAGGCGCTCGCGCACCTCGGTCATGCCCCGGTAGGCCAGCACCGCCTCGCTCATCGAAGCCAGGGCCTGCGCCAGTTCGGCCGCGCGGCCGGGCGCTACGGCGAGCACCTCGGGCAGTGGGCAGACCATCACCCGGATGAAAAACACGCCAGCACCCAGCGCGGGCAGCGGCAGCGTGGTCTGTCGTTCGACCCGGAACAAGGCCTGGTCCAGCAGGCGCCCCGCTCCGGACTCGGCCTGTTGCAGGGCCTGCTCCCACGCCACGCGCTGCGGTTCGTCCGGGTACAGCGCCAGCGACGGGTCGGGGGTCAGCAGCCAGACATGGCGCAGCATCGAGGCCTGCCGGAACGCGAGGTCCACGATGCCCCTTGCACCGGCCAGCAGCAGCGTGTTGTCGGCCACCGGCGCGTGGATGGCGGCAAAGTCCTTGCCCGGCTTTTCATCCGGCCGCCATTTGGACGGGAAACACACCGACAGGGCGCGCACCCGCATCACAGCGCCCGACGCCGCGCCAGGTGCGTCGGGTTCGTCGTGCAGAAAGACCACGTCCTCCTGCAGGCCCAGCGTCAGCGCCCTCAAATCGGCCGGCAGCACCTGCCCGGTCTCGCGCGCGGCGGCCTTGGCCACCGCGGCCAGCACCTGCGGGTCCGGCGCTCCTGCCAGCGCCCGCTGCGGGTTGCGGTTCAGCACCGCCTGCTTGGCCCGTGCATAGGCCGGCGCCTGCGCATCGCGCAGCAGCAGTGTGTGGCCCGCGCCCTCGCGGCGCGAGAGACCCGGCTGCATGCGAAACGGTGACGCCACCGTCCAGGGCATGTCGGCCGCAGGGGTGAAATGGTCCGTGTGCAGCATGACTGCCATCCTAGCGCGCCAGCCTGCCCAGTCTCAGTCTCGCAGCAAGGTCTCGACCTCGTCGTCCGACACCTGGGGAAAGTCGCGGTAGAACTGACCCACCGCCTGGAACCGGTCGGGCACCAGCAGGCAGACCACTTCGTCGGCCAGTGGCCGCACCAAGGCCAGCGCCTCGGGCGAGGCCACCGGCACGGCGCAGACCAGCCGCGCCGGCTGCTGCTGGCGCAGACAGTGCAGGGCGGCGGTCATGGTCGCGCCGGTGGCCAGGCCGTCGTCCACCACGATCACCGTTCGGTCGCGGACGGACAAGGGCGGATGGATGGGCGAGTAGCGGCGGCGCCGATCGCGGATGCGCCCGCTCTGGCGCGCCGTCTCGGCCGCCAGGTAGTCCGGGTCGGCGCCGAAAGCCGCCGCGTGGGGCGCCACCCAGACCCAGCCACTTTCGTCCACCGCACCCACCGCCACCTCGGGCTCGCCCGGAGCACCGAGCTTGCGCACCAGCACCACGTCCAAGTCTGCCTGCAGCGTATCGGCAATCAGCCGCGCCATGGGCACGGCCCCGCGGGGTATCGCCAGCACCAGCGGCCGTGGCGGCTTCAGGTGGCCCAGGCGCCCGGCCAGCTGCCGGGCAGCGTCCAGTCGGTCGTCAAACATGACCACCCTGCAGATCCGCGTCGGGTTCGCCCGCGTCGAGCAGGCGCTGCACCAGCGGGTGCTGCACCTTGCGAGCGGTGCCGATGGCATAGCGGTGCTCCTGCACCCCGTCGCAGGGCGCCACCCACTGCAGACCGTACCCCTGAGCCAGCTTCTCGCGCATGCGCTCGGAGGCCGGAAACACGCCCATGCCGCCCGAGCCGAAGGTGGCCAGCAAGGCGCTGTCCTCGAATTCACCCACCACCTGGGGCACCACGCCGCGGGATTCGAGCCAGTGGTCGACACGCCCGCGCACCGAGGCCTGTGCACAGGGCAGAAGCATCGGCACGCGCTCCAGGCTGTGCGGAAAATCGGCCTTGGCCTGATCGAACCAGCGCGGCGGCGCGTACCAGCCCACGTCGGTGGCCCCGAGCGCGTGGCTGTACAGCCGCAGGTTGGGGTTGGCCGGCGCGGGCCGGTCCGACAGCACCACGTCCATGCGGTGCAGCGCCAGCTCGGCCAGCAGGTCGTCGAAATTGTCCTCGTGGCAGATCAGGCGCAGGCGCGGCTCACCCAGCACCGGCGAGAGCAGGTCGCGCACCGCCAGCTTGGACAGGCCATCGGAGATGCCCACCACCAGCCGCAGACTGGTCTGCTGGCCGGCCTCGCGCACCGCCAGCGGCAGCTGCCCGCCGATCTGGAACACCTGCTCGGCCATCTGCAGCGCCACCTGACCGGCCTCGGTCAGGGCCAGGCCGCGCCCCGAGGGCTTGAACAACGAGCGCCCGAGCGATTTTTCCAGTAGGCGTACCTGGGCACTCACCGTCTGCACCGCCATGCCCAGGCGCACCGCCGCGTGCGACATGCCGCCCTCTTTGGCGGCCACCCAGAAGTAGTAGAGGTGCTTGTAATTGAGTTCCGTCTGCATCGTCTGAATTTCCCTGAGGCTGACTGCGACATTTTCTGCTTTTTTATGCGGCCTGTGGCACCTATTCTGAACCTGTCATCCACCCTGAACCAGGAGGCTCCCATGCAGATCCGCATCGATTCCCTGACCCCCACGACCCCCGCCGAAGGCTGGCGCGAGACGGCCGAGCGCCGTGTGCGTTTTGTGCTGCGCCGACTTCGCGGCAAGGTGCAGCAGGTGCATGTGCGGCTGCGCGACCTCAACGGCGCCCGCGGCGGCCCGGATCAGGTCTGCCAGGTCAGCATCGTCACCGACGGACAAGGCACCCTGGTGGCCAGCGCCGTCGCCGCCCATCCGCGCCAGGCGCTGGATGCCGCCCTGCAAGGCGTGACCGCCACGCTGGTGAGCCGCTTCAAACGCCGCCGCCAGGCCACCCGACCGGCACCCCGTGCCTGGCGGGCTGCAGCCACTGCCTGAACCCCGACTGCCTGTCCTGTACCGATCCCGCCACCTTCACGGAGTTTCTGCCATGCAAAGCTACCCCACCGACAGCCCCGAAGCCGCCGCCCGCGTGCTGGCCATGGCCCTGGTGGCCGACGGCCACTATTCCATGACCGAACTGAAAACGGTCGACCGGTACGACATGCCCCGTCAACTGGGCCTGAGCACCGAAGCTTTCAAAGGCGTGCTGGATCAGTTCTGCCTGGACCTGCTGGCCACCGCCGACGGCCAGTGGTGCGCGGGTGTGCCGGACGACGTGCGCCAGCAGCTGCTGTCCGAGGTGCGGGACCCCGAGCTGCGGGCCCGGCTGCGCCAGCACTGCGAGACCATCATGTTGTCCGACGGGCACCTGGCCGACGGCGAAACCGAGCTGCTGGACGCGCTGGCCGGCGCCTGGCGTTCGGTGCAGGCCCAGCCGACATGACGGCCTTGCTCTGGGGGGTGGCCGCCCTGCTGGCCACCGGCTGGTCTCTGTTCATCTGGGCCGCCGCCTCCTTCACTGGCTGGCTGCTGGGCGCCGTGCCTGCCGGCAGCACCGCCCAGCTGTCCGATGCAGTGCGACAGCTGCCCGCCCCGCCGGTGCCCGATGTCCTGGCCCCCTGGCTCAGTGCCGGCTGGTGGACCGCCCTGCAGACGCTGACCGCCGACCTGCTGGCCTGGCTGGGCCCGTGGCTGCCCTCGGCCGCCACCCTGCTGGGCTGGCTCACGCCGCTGGCCTGGACCACCTGGGCCCTGGGCCTGCTGCCCCTGCTGGCCCTCACCGGGCTGACCCACTGGCTGCTCAGTCGCTTTGGCGCGAAGGCGACAAGGCCCGGCGCCCAGCCGGCCTGACGCAGCGTCGCACCAGGACCCAGCCCTGAGCCACCAGGGATGGCGGTCCATTCGTGGATGTCCGCCATCGGCAGGTGGCTGGCGCGCCTGAGGCTTCGCTCCACTACCATCTTCCGCATGGGCCCAGACCCGTGCGCACGCGCAAACCATGGCAGCGCGAACACGGGTGGCGCCCGACAGGGAGACCCCGCGCACCATGCCACGCCTCGTACATCGCCTGAAGAGCGCAGCACCCATCCGGATGCTGGCCGGTACCGCCACGCTGCTGGCCATGCTCGCCTGCGGCGACACCTTGCCACCCCCGGCCGAGCCGATTGCCACACCACTCAACGCCAGCGGCCAATTGCCGCAGCTCGAACGATTACCCATGGTCGAAGGCATCGATGCCGATGGCGACGGTGTGCGCGACGACATCGCCGACCACATCCGCAAGACCTACACCGACCCGGTGCAGT
>CALMYH010000178.1 GCA_937873395.1 uncultured Burkholderiales bacterium | reverse complement strand
GAACATCCGGGCGACGCTGCCCGAGAAGCCCAGCTTTTCGTTCGATTCGGCGGTGGGGGTCATGTTCAGGCCCTCACTGCGCGGCCGGACGGGCTCCGGCGATGCCGGCCCGGACCGGGTCGAGCGCCACGCGGTCGCCGGCTTTCAGGCCCGAGAGAACCTCCACCCCGGCTTCGCCATGGCTGGCGCCGGTGCGCACCGCGCGCAGCCCAAAGCCCTGCGCACCATCGGCGCGGGGGGTGGCCACATAGACCGCGGTGAGCTCGCCGCGGCGCAGCAGCGCCGAGGCGGGCACCACCAGCCGCTGGGCCTCGCCGCCAACAAAACGCACTTGCACCTGGCGACCGGGCACCTGGTTGGCGCCGTCGGCGGCGCTCAGGTCCAGGCGCCACTCCACCGTCTGCGACACCGGATCGGCCGCCGGCAGGGCGGTCCGGGCCACCGGTTGCACCCATCGGCCGTCGGGCAGGCGCACCTCGACACGCTGCGCCTGGCTGGCCAGCGACTGCTGCGAAGCCGGCACGAACACCACGGCGCGGATCGGCTGCGGCGCGTACACCGTGAGCACCGGTGACCCCGGCATGGCCAGCGACCCCGCCTCGGCGTGGGTGGCCAGCACCCAGCCGTCGTAGGGTGCGGTCAGGCGGGTGAAGCCCTGGGCCACCGAGGCCTGGGTCTGACCGGCACGGGCAGCGGCAGCCCCCGCTTCGGCGGCACGAAACTGGGCCTGGGCGCCATCCAGCGCCGCCTGGGCCACAAAACCCTGGGCCCGCAATGCCTGGGTGCGCTCAAAGGCTGCGCGTGCGTTGGCCAGGTTGGCCTCGGCCTGGGCCACACCGGCCTGGGCCTGGGCCACGCCGGCCTGGGTGGCGCGGTCATCGATGACGGCCAGCACCTGTCCGGCCTTGACACGGTCGCCGGCCTTGACGCTCAGGCTGGCAATGCGGCCACTGGCCTGGGCCGAGAGCACAGTCTGGCGCACCGCCTGCAGGCTGCCGTCGATCTGCAGGCCGGCCCCCACGGCGCGCTCGCCCAGCGCCAGCACCGGCACCTCGGGACCTGCGGCCGGCGCCTGTGCCCGCGCGGGCGGGAGCGTCAGCCAGGTGGCCGCGACCAGCGTGCCCAGGCCGAGCGCAGCGGCCAGGCGACGCCGGGCCGGGAACAGCCGTTGATCGGAAGCAAGAGCGAAGATGTGAGACGGGCGTGCAGACATGGAAATCTCCTATACCTGTCACAGTATACACCTATACCCCCTGGGGTACAAGGCGACCACCCCAAAAACCCAGGCCGTGACCCCGGAGAATGCGGCCGTGCTTCAGCGGGCGAAGGGTACGCGCGGCGCCACCGCGCACAACAGCTCATAGCTGATGGTGCCGGCCGACCGGGCCACCTCGTCCACCGGCAGCTGGGCACCGGTGGCGGGTGAGACACCCCAGAGCACCACCTCGCTGCCGATGCCGGCGCTCACCCCGGCGGCATCCAGCGGCGCCAGGTCGACCGTGATCATGTCCATGCTGACGCGCCCGACGATGCGCGTGCGCACGCCCGCCACCAGCACCGGCGTGCCGGTGGGCGCGTGGCGCGGATAACCGTCGGCATAGCCGCAGGCCACGACGCCGATTCGCATGGGCACGTCGGCGGTGAACGTCGAGCCGTAGCCGACGGTGTCGCCTGGCTGCAGGCTCTGCGCGCCGATGACGCGACTCGACAGGGTCAGGGTCGGTTGCAGGTCCCAGTCGGCCGCGCGGTGCTCCGGGTAGTCCGGTGCGCTGCCATACAGGGCAATGCCTTCGCGCACCCAGTCGGCCGCCAGCGTGCTCACGCCCTCACCCCGCAACGGGCTTTGCGCGTGGCGCAGGATGGCGGCGCTGTTGCACAAGGTGCGCTCGCCCGGCAGGTCGGCGGTGGCGGTCTCGAACACCGCCACCTGGTGGGCAATGCCCCGGGGACCATCGGCGTCGCTGAAGTGCGTCATCAGCGAGATCTCGTCCACCTGCGGCAGCGCGTTCAGGCGTGCCCAGGCAGCGCGGAAGGCATCGGGCCGGAAGCCCAGTCGGTTCATGCCGCTGTTGAGCTTGAGAAAGACCCGGTGCGGCTGCTGCGTCTTGTGCGCGGCCAGCCAGTCGATCTGTTCTTCACAATGCACCGTGTGCCACAGGTGCAGGCGCGAGCACAACTCCAGGTCGCGCGGCTCGAACACCCCCTCCAGGAGCAGAATGGGACCGCGCCAGTCCAGCGCCCGCAGGCGCTCGGCCTCGGCCAGGTCCAGCAAGGCAAAACCGTCGGCGCCGCGCAGCGCGTCGAACACCCGCTCGATGCCGTGGCCGTAGGCGTTGGCCTTGACGACCGCCCAGACCCGGGCGTCGGGAGCGCGCAGCCGGGCCTGCTGCAGGTTGTGGCGCAGGGCTTCGGGGTGGATCGTGGCAAGAATGGGACGGGGCATGGGCAGAAGCGGCAGGTCTTGGCGAATGGAAGGCCGGCGTTGGATGCACCGGCTCGCGCCGGACGAGCGTTTGCACCCGGAACCGTCAGGCCACACTCTGGCACAAAACCGCACCGCCGGTTGCGCCCGGGCACTGGCCAGGGCGGCTTTTCATGGCCAAGAAGCACCGCTTCTGCTGGGTCTGCCGCCGCCGGCCGTGCCGACTCAGAAGCCGATGTTGGTCTTTTCGAAGCCGTCCAGACTCACCAGCCGGTGCTGGGCCAGGGCCTTGTACAGGTCGGCCTCGCTGACCGATCGCGAGAGGTAGGCGTCGCTGCCGGCCAATCCGGCCTTCATGCGGTCCATGCTGCCGGCCGACGGGGCAAACATGAACACCACCGGCGACTGTCCGGTCGGCAGCTTGCGTTGCTTGGCCTGCCGGCAGACCTGGAAGGCGTCGGGGTCACCCTGCAGCCGGTCGATGACCACCAGACGGTAAGGATGGGCCTTGAGCATGGTCAGCGCCTGCCGGGACTCGCGGGACCAGTCGATGTTCAGGCCGTAACGCTTGAACCGCTTGAACAGGATGCGCCCCTCCACCAGGCTCTCGGCCACCAGCAGCACCTCGCCACGACGAACCTCGGCCACTTCCTCGGACCCCGACGGTGCACGCGAGCGCTGGGCGCGCGAAGCGCGGCCCGCACGGTCTTGGGCCGACGGGGCTGGAGGGGCCGGCAATTCGTCCAGCCCGCCGAAGTCGGTCAATTGCAGGACACCCGGGCGGCGCGCGGTGGCTTCCTCTTCTTTGCTTCGACCGGCGGCCGGTGCGTTCCGGAGCGCAGCGGGCGGCGGCACCGCCGGCGGCGGTGCTTGTATCGGGCGAATCATGGGCCGCGTGGGCGGGAATTCGGTATCGGGTGAGCGCTTGCGCCTGACCGGTGCCGGCGGCAGGGCGGGCGCCATTGCATTGCGACCCATACTCGCGTCCAGGGCCTGCAGATGCGACGCCTTGTAAGGCTCGGTGGCCGCAAATCCGGGCTTGCCGGCTGCGCTGACCGGACGGCGCGCACCCACAAGCTGATCGAGTGCCGTCAGCACGGATGCCAGCTTGACCGGCTTCTTCTGCAGGGGCCAGCCGGTGCCGGCATCACCATGCCCGATCAGCAGGACTCGCCCGGGCAGTTCGGCATGCTGGACCAGATGAACCGCCTGCAGGTTGTCGGCATTGACCACGAGGATCTGGGCGTCCATGACCTCGTCCTGGACCAGATAGGCGGGTGGCCGCCGGGCAGCCATGCGAAAAAACGACTCGAAAGTCGCGGACTCCTGCTGCGCAAACCCTACCAGGGCCACGGTGTATGCGGCTGCCATGTTATTTTTCCGGACAAGTGTGTGACATGCTCCAACTGCAAGTATCTCGCTTCGGGGCTGTACCCGGTACGGTTGCTTACCCTGAATTGCGAACAAACGTGACACATTTCCTGACAGTTGACCGCCGTCCCGGTCGGTCCTTCCCAGAACACCCAAGGATTCACCATGTCCGCCATCTACGACTTCCAGGCCGTGTCCATCGACGGAAAACCGGTTCCACTTGAGCGGTTTCGGGGCCAGGTGCTGCTGATCGTCAACACCGCCAGCGCGTGTGGATTTACACCACAGTTCGGGGGTCTGGAGAAACTGCACCAGACCTACGGCGAGCGTGGCCTGGTGGTGCTGGGCTTCCCGTGCAACCAGTTCGGCAGCCAGGATCCGGGCAGCAACGAGGAAATCGGCACCTTCTGCCAGCGCAATTACGGGGTCAGCTTTCCCATGATGAGCAAGGTCGAGGTCAACGGCGCCGAAGCGCACCCGCTGTACCGCTGGCTCACCGCCGAAGCCCCTGGCATCCTGGGCAGCAAGGCGATCAAGTGGAACTTCACCAAGTTCCTGGTGGGCAAGGACGGCCGCGTCATCAAACGCTACGCGCCGCAGGACGCCCCCGAGAAACTGGCCAAGGACATCGAAGCGGCCCTGGCCGCCTGAAGGTCAGCCCCGGCTGGGTCTGGGCGGGTTGCGGCGCGCCTGACGGCAATCGAGCTCAGAGCCAGCGCAGCAGCGCACCGGCCACCGCCGGCAATGCCACGGCGCTGAACAGGGCCGACAGGCCCATGGCCAGGCCGGCGAAGGCGCCCATCTCTTCACTGACCTGAAAGGCCCGGGCGGTGCCGATGCCGTGCGCCGCCGTGCCCAGGGCAAAACCGCGCACCGCCGGGTCGGTGATGCGCAGCGCGTCAAAGAGGTAACGCGCGGTGGCCGCACCCAGGATGCCGGTGCTCACCACCAGAACCGCGGTCAGCGAAGGCAGGCCGCCGATCTGCTCGGCGATGCCCATCGCCACCGGGGTGGTGACCGACTTGGGCGCCAGCGAGGCCAGGGTCGCCTTGGACGCACCGAGCAGCCAGCCGATGCCGATGGCACTGACCGTGGCTGCCAGCGTGCCGGCCACCAGGGCGCCCAGCAAGGGCAGCCACAGGCGCTTGAGGCGTGGGAGTTGTTCCAGCAGCGGCACCGCCAGCGCCACGGTCGCCGGCCCGAGCAGGAAGTGCACGAACTGCGCCCCTTCGAAGTAGGTGGCGTAGGGCGTGCCCGTGGCCCACAGCAACAGGCCCAGACCCAGCACCGCGCTGGCCACCGGGTTGGCCAGTGGGTGAAAGCCGCTGCGCCGGTACAGCACAAAGGCGCCCTGGTAGACCAGGAGCGTGATCGTCAGGCCCAGAAGCGGCGTGGCCGACAGATAGACCCAGACATCGGCCAGCCGGCCCGTGGCCGCTTCGGGCAGGGGCAGACCCGGGTTCACGACCGGTCCTTCGGCGGCGAGCTTGTCTGCGTCAGCCGCATCAGCCACTGCAGGGTGAGCGCGGCCACCACCAGCCCGACCCAGGTCGACAGGACCAGGGCCACACCGATGGCCAGCGCCTCTTCACCAATGCGATTGAGGTGCAGCATGACACCGACGCCGGCCGGCACGAACAGCAGCGACAGGTGCTGCAGCAGGGTCTGCGCCGTCGGCCGGACCATGGCCAGCACGGTCGGGCGCCACGCCAGCAGCGGCAGCAGCAGGGCCAGACCCAGCACCGGCCCGGGCACCGGCAGGCCCAGCGTGCGCACCAGCACCTCGCCCAGCAGCTGGAACACGAGCAAGGTGGCCAGCGAAGCGATCAAGGTCTCAGCCCGATGGCGCCAGCAACTCGTCCAGCAACTCGATCCAGTGCCGCACCGGCGTCTTGGTGCCGCTCTGCAGGTGGGTGATGCAGCCGATGTTGGCACTGGTGATGACGTCGGGCTTCAGTTCATCCAGGTGCCCGAGCTTGCGGTCGCGCAACTGGTAGGCCAGCTCCGGGTTGAGCACCGAGTAGGTGCCGGCCGAACCGCAGCACAGGTGTGACTCGTTGCGCGCCACCATCACGGTCAAGCCCAGCGCAGCCAGCTGGGTCTCGACACCCCCCTTGAGTTTCTGGCCGTGCTGCAGGGTGCAGGGCGGGTGAAAGGCTACCACCAGCCCAGCGTCCGGCTGGCGCGCCAGCTTCGGCCGCAGCGCGGACACCAGCATCGGCAGCAGCTCGCTCAGGTCCTGGGTCAGCTCGCTGATGCGCGCCGCCCGGGCCGCGTACGCCGGGTCGTCGGCCAGGATGTGACCGTATTCCTTGACCGTGACGCCACAGCCCGAGGCGTTCATCACGATGGCTTCAACCCCCCGCTCGACATGCGGCCACCAGGCGTCGATGTTGGCGCGCATCTGGGCCTTGCCGCCGTCCTGGTCGTTCAGGTGGAACTTCACCGCCCCGCAGCAACCGGCCTCAGGCGCCACCACGGTCTGGATGCCGGCGGCGTCCAGCACACGCGCGGTGGCGGTGTTGATGTTGGGCATCATGGCCGGCTGCACACAACCGGCCAGCATCAGCACCTGGCGCGCGTGCGTGGCGGTCGGCCAGCGGCCGGCGTCCTGCTTCGCCGGCACCTTGTTCTTCAGCGTCTCGGGCAGCAGGCCACGCACCAGCTGGCCCAGCTTCATGGCCGGACCGAAGGCGGGCGAGGTCAGGCCCTCCTTGAGCAGCCAGCGCACCGCCTTCTCGGTGGCCGGACGCGGCACCTTGGCATCGACGATCTTGCGGCCGATGTCGACCAGGTGGCCGTAGTCCACCCCGCTGGGGCAGGTGCTCTCGCAGTTGCGGCAGGTCAGGCAGCGATCGAGGTGCAGCTGGGTCTTGCGCGTGGGTTCGGCGCCTTCCAGCACCTGCTTCATCAAATAGATGCGTCCGCGCGGACCGTCGAGCTCGTCGCCCAGCAACTGGTAGGTCGGGCAGGTGGCGGTGCAAAAGCCGCAGTGCACACACTTGCGCAGGATGGCTTCGGCGGCCTGGCCGTCGGGCGTGCCTTTGAATTCGGGAGCGAGCTGGGTTTGCATGGGGTTCAGGCCTTCGCGTTGAAGGCAAAGACCCCATGGGGGTCGAACGCGGAACGCAGCCGCTGTGTGATGGTCTCGATGGCGGCCGACTCGGCAGCGAAGCGGGCCACGCCCCCATCACCGGTGGCCGGCACGCGGAACAGGCTTGCGTGCCCCTGCACGGCGGCGGTGGCCGCGCGGATGCGGCTGGCCTCGGACACCGGTGCCCACAGCCAGCGCTGCGCGCCCTGCCACTCGATCAGCGGCGGCCAGGGCAGGTCCAGCACCGGCGCCGTCTGTGGCACCGACAGGCGCCACAGGCCCAGATCCGGTGCAGGCGCCTCGAAGAAAGGCAGCGCCTGTTCTCGGCAGGCCACCCAGTCGGGCCCGGCCTGGGCCTTGTCCATGCGCTGGCCACCCGGCAGTTCGCGCAGCAGGCGCTGGCAGGCGGCTTCCACCGCTGCCACCGCCCCACGCAGGCGCACGAACAGCAGTTCGGGATGGTCGGGCGCGGTGTCGTCTCGCACCCAGCAGGACCCGTTGAGGGGCAGGGGCTGACCACCCCAGCGGTGCAGCTGCTCCAGTGCCTCATGCTGGCCCAGGCGAAACACCAGGGTGGCCTCGGCCGGCGCCACCGGCAGCACCTTGAGGCTGACTTCGGCCACCACGCCGAGCTGGCCACGGCTGCCCGCCATCAGGCGGCTGATGTCATAGCCGGCCACGTTTTTCATGACCTGGCCACCAAAGGTCAGCAGCTCCCCCTGGCCGTTGATCAGCTGCACCCCCAGCACATAGTCGCGCACGCTGCCGACGGTGGCGCGCGCCGGACCGGCCAGACCGGCCGCCACCATGCCGCCGACCGTGGCCCCAGGGCCAAAGTGGGGTGGCTCGAAGGGCAGGCACTGCCCGGTTTCGGCCAACACCGCTTCCAGTTCGGCCAGCGGCGTGCCGGCCCGTGCGGTGATGACCAGCTCGGTGGGTTCATGCGCCACGATGCCGCGCCACTCGGCCGTCGACAGGGGAGTGCGCCCAGGCGCTTCGTCCAGAAAAGCCTTGGTGCCACCGCCGGTGATGCGCAGTGTCTCGCCATCGGCCGCAGCGGCACGGATGCGATCGACCAGGGACTGCAGAGGCGCGGGAGGGAAATGCTCGGACATAGGCCGCCATGGTAGCGACCCGGCCCGTCATCGGCGTTGAATTTTTTGCACGGGCGGGTGCAAATGCCGCTGCCCTGCAGACCCTCGCCATGAAAAATGCCCGCCCCCTGACCGGGGGGCGGGCGTTGGGGTGCCTGACCACCGGATCGGCAAGAGCCGACCCGTTCAGACTATCAGCGGTTGTAGGCCGTCTCGCCGTGCGAGCTGATGTCCAGTCCTTCGCGTTCGGCTTCTTCGGTCACCCGCAGGCCGATGATCATGTCGACGATCTTGTAGACAATGAACGCCACCACACCGGACCAGACCATGGTGATGACCACACCCTCGGCCTGGATCAGCAGCTGGCTGGCAATGGCAAAGTCCTCGTCGCCGGTGCCGCCCAGGCTAGGCGAGCCGAACACCCCCACCAGCAGGGCACCCACGATACCGCCGATGCCGTGCACGCCGAACACGTCCAGCGAATCGTCGGCGCCCAGCACCTTCTTCAGACCGGTCACGCCCCACAGGCACAGGAAGCCCGAGACCAGACCGATCACGATGCCGCCCATGGGCCCCACCGACCCGCAGGCCGGCGTGATGGCCACCAGGCCGGCCACGGCTCCGGAAGCGGCACCCAGCATCGAGGCCTTGCCCTTGCTCAGGGTCTCGCCAATGCACCAGGCCAGCACCGCCGCTGCGGTCGCAAACAAGGTGTTGATGAAGGGCAGGCCCACGAAGGCGTTGGCCTCCAGGTTGGAGCCGGCATTGAAGCCGAACCAGCCCACCCACAGCATGGAGGCGCCGACCATGGTCAGGGTCAGGCTGTGCGGGGCCATGGCTTCACGGCCGTAACCGATGCGCTTGCCCACCACATAGGCACCGACCAGACCGGCCATGGCCGCGTTGATGTGCACCACGGTGCCACCGGCAAAGTCCAGCGCACCTTTGTCCAGCAGGTAGCCGCCGGCCCCCCAGACCATGTGGGCGATCGGCAGGTAGCTGAAAGTGAACCACAGGGCACAGAACAGCAGCACGGCGCCGAACTTGATGCGCTCGGCGAAGGAGCCGACGATCAGCGCGCAGGTGATACCGGCGAACGTGGCCTGGAAGGCGATGAACACGTACTCGGGAATCATCACCCCATCGGTGAAGGTCTCGGCCAGCGAATCCGGTGTGACGCCCATCAGGAACATCTTGTCCAGGTTGCCGATGATCAGCCCCTCGCCGCCGAAGGCCAGGCTGTAGCCGTACACGGCCCACAGCACGGCAATCAGCGAGAACACCACCATGACCTGCATCAGCACCGACAGCATGTTCTTGCTGCGCACCAGGCCGCCGTAGAACAGCGCCAGCCCGGGCAGCACCATGAACACCACCAGGATGGTCGCGACCATCATCCAGGCCACATCGCCCTTGTCGACGGTGGGCGCGGCTTCGACCGCTTCTACCGCCACAGCCACGACGGCTTCGGCCGCGGCTTCAACCGTGCCGTCGGTGCCCTGCGCCCAGGCGCCGACCCCTGCCAACGCCAGGCCCAGGGCCAGGCAGATCCGTATCAACCAGTTTTTCATGTGAATGATTCCTTGAGAAACCGTTTGGTCGCCCCACGGGCGCCTGCGATGCCACAAAAAAGGCCGGCACCGTGTCGGCACCGGCCCTGGTGAGCCGTCGGCCTGAAGGCCGCGGCCCGACTCACTTGGTGGTGAATTCGGGGTAGGCTTCCTGGCCGCACTCCGACAGGTCAACGCCCTCGTACTCGTGCTCTTCCGAGACACGGATGCCCATCACCGCCTTCAGGATGCCCCAGACGATCAGGCTGGCCACGAACACCCACACGAAGATGGTGATGGCGCCCACGATCTGGCCGATGAAGGTCGAGTCGTCATTGGTCAGCGGCACCAGCATCAGGCCCAGCAGACCGCAGGTGCCGTGCACCGAGATGGCACCGACGGGATCGTCGATCTTGAGCTTGTCCAGCGCCAGGATGGAAACCACCACCAGCAGACCACCGGCAAAGCCGAACAGCGTGGCCAGCAGGGGGGTGGGGGTGTCCGGACCCGCCGTGATGGAGACCAGACCAGCCAGGGCGCCGTTGAGCAGCATGGTCAGGTCGGCCTTGCCGAAGATGATCTTCGACAGCAGCAGGGCACCGATGGCACCGCCGGCAGCGGCGGTGTTGGTGTTCAGGAACACCAGGGCCACACTGGCGGCGCTGTCCGCACTGGCCGTGGCGAGCACGGAGCCACCGTTGAAGCCGAACCAGCCCATCCACAGGATGAAGGTGCCCAGCGTGGCCAGCGGCAGGTTGGCGCCGGGAATGGCACGAACTTCACCGTTGGGACCGTACTTGCCTTTGCGGGCGCCGAGCAGGAGGACACCGGCCAGAGCCGCGGCCGCACCCGCCATGTGGACGATGCCGGAGCCGGCAAAGTCGCTGAAGCCCAGCTCGCCGAGGTTGAAGATGCCAAAGACGTCCTCGTCATTCCAGGTCCAGGCACCCTGCATCGGGTAGATGAAGCCGGTCATGACCACCGCAAAGGCCAGGAAGGACCACAGCTTCATGCGCTCGGCCACGGCGCCGGAGACGATGGACATGGCGGTGGCCACAAACACCACCTGGAAGAAGAAATCGGAGGCCGGTGCGTAGGTGTCTTCGGCTTCGTACACAAAGCCGGCTTCCTGCCCGGTGCCCATGATGCCCGAGAGGAAGATGCCACCGCCGTACATGATGGCGTAACCGCACACCATGTACATGATGCAGGCGATGGCGTAGAGCGCCACGTTCTTGGTCAGGATCTCGGCGGTGTTCTTCGCACGCACCAGACCGGCCTCCAGCATGGAGAAGCCGGCGGCCATCCACATGACCAGGGCGCCACAGATCAGGAAGTAGAACGTGTCCAGGGCAAACTGCACTTCGTGCACGGTGGTCAGGGCCAGCTTGGCCACCTCGGCCGTGTCGACTTCCTGCGCCCCCGCCGCCTTGGCAGCCAGAACAGCCGCCACGACACCCATTGTCTTGGTGATGTGTTTCATGAGGTGCTCCTTCAGAGGGCTTCCTTGCCGGTTTCACCGGTGCGGATGCGAACCACCTGCTCCAGGGGGGAGACAAAAATCTTGCCGTCACCGATCTTGCCGGTGCGGGCAGCCCCTTCGATGGCTTCGATGACCCGGTCGACCAGCTCGTCGGCCACGGCGGCCTCGATCTTGACCTTGGGCAGGAAGTCGACGACGTATTCGGCGCCGCGGTAGAGCTCGGTGTGGCCCTTCTGCCGGCCGAACCCCTTGACTTCGGTGACGGTGATGCCCTGCACGCCCATGCCGGAAAGCGCTTCACGCACCTCGTCCAGCTTGAACGGCTTGATGATGGCGGAGACCATTTTCATGCTGTGTACCTCTTCTAGATCGGGAGGTGCCGGGCCGCAGGACCGGGACACCCAGGGTTGATGCTTGCGCCCCAACCGGGCTAGCAGGGACCGTGCCAACCCGGGCCGAACGTATCCGGCCGACCCCTTCGATCGCCGCGACGGCTCTGCGCGAACACCCGCACACCAAGGAGACCCGTCTGCTTCATCCCCCTTTTGTGGGCGCTGCCCGTCCATCTCTGTGCCAAGATGGAAGCCTTGGCACGGGGCATCGGCAAGTACGGTCGCCGTGCACCAAAGATGTGCGTCGACATCGGTCCCAGGACCGGCGCAACCCCGAACGGGTACGCACCAAAACAGGGAGTCACACCATGAGTCTGTCCGTGGTGCACAGCCGCGCGCTGCTGGGCCTGGACGCGCGCGCCGTGCGCGTGGAAGTGCATCTGGCCAACGGCCTGCCCAGCTTCACGCTGGTCGGCCTGGTCGACACCGAGGTCAAGGAAGCACGGGAACGGGTCCGCTCGGCCATCGCCAACGCTGGCCTGGCCTTTCCGAGCAACCAGCGCATCACGGTCAACCTGGCGCCGGCGGACCTGCCCAAGGACTCGGGCCGCTTCGACCTGCCGATCGCACTGGGCATCCTGGCGGCCAGCGGGCAAATCGACGGTACCCGTCTGGAGGGCTGGGAATTTGCCGGCGAACTGTCGCTGGGCGGCGAGCTGCGACCGGTGCGTGGCGCGCTGGCCATGAGTCTGGCCCTGCACCGCGACGCGATCCGCGAATCCGAGAAGCGGGCCCGGCTGGTGCTGCCACCGGGCAGCGCCGAAGAAGCCGCACTGGTGGCCGATGCCGAGGTTTACCGGGCAAAGCATCTGTTGGATGTGGTTGCTCACTTTCTGCCCGAATCCCAGCAGGAAGCCTCATCCACCGATGAGACCGGCTGGGCCCGACTGCAGGCCGCCGGCCCCGGTACCGAGCCGCGTTACCCGGACCTGGCGGACGTCAAGGGCCAGGCACCGGCCCGGCGCGCGCTGGAAATCGCTGCAGCGGGCGGGCACAGTCTGCTCATGGTCGGACCGCCCGGCTCGGGCAAAAGCATGCTGGCCCAGCGTTTTGCCGGCCTGCTGCCACCGATGGACACCACCGAGGCCCTGGAGTCGGCGGCGGTCGCCTCGCTGGCCGGGCGATTCGACATCGGCCGCTGGGGCCAGCGTCCCACCTGCGCGCCTCACCACAGCGCCAGCGCCGTGGCCCTGGTGGGTGGGGGGTCACCGCCCCGACCGGGCGAAATTTCGCTGGCCCACCACGGCGTGCTGTTCCTGGACGAACTGCCGGAGTTTCCCCGCGCCGCCCTCGAAGCCCTGCGCGAGCCGCTGGAAAGCGGCCACATCCGCATCTCGCGTGCCGCCGTGCAGAGCGAGTTCCCGGCCCGCTTCCAGCTGATCGCCGCCATGAACCCCTGCCCCTGCGGATTTCTCGGTCACCCCACGCGCACCTGTCGCGACACGCCCGACCAGGTGGCGCGCTATCAGGGCAAGCTGAGCGGTCCGTTGCTGGACCGGATCGACCTCCATGTGGAAGTGCCGGCCCTGCCCCCCGGCGAGTTGCTGGACGGCCAGGCGGGCGAGAACAGCGCGGCGGTGCGGGGGAGGGTGGCGAATGCGCGGCAGCGCGCCTGGGAGCGACAAGGCCACGCCAACCAGACCCTGAGCGGACAGTCGCTGGATGCCCACGTGCAGGCTGAGCCGTCTGCACTCAAGTTCCTGAACACAGCCGCCGCGCGCCTGGGCTGGAGTGCTCGCAGCACCCACCGCGCGCTGCGCGTGGCGCGCACCATCGCCGACCTGGCCGGGAGTGGAACCGTGGGCGTGAGCCACGTGGCCGAAGCGGTGCAGTATCGGCGTGTGTTGCGGCCATGACGCCCGCGTGCGCGTCGATCAGTTCAGCAGCAAAGGGTCAGGCCTGTTGGCCTGCTCAAGCTCGCGCAGGCGGACACAGGCCGGGTCACGGGCCAGCGCCGGGTCACGGCACAGGCGAACCTGGCAAGCGGTGCGTGCAAGGAAATTGCCACCGTCGGCACAGCGTTGCTCCACGGTGCGCGCTGGTGTCGGCGCCTCCGCCACGGGCGTCGGGTTTTCCGGCGGCACGCCCACCGGCTCAGGCGCCACCACCGGGGTCGGCTGCGCGCTGATTGCGGGTGCCGGCTGCGCCACCCGGGCGCGACCCGGTTCGCCTGTTCGCTCTGCCCGGCGCACAGCTTCCGTGGGTTGGATCCCGGCTTCGCGAGCCAGCCGTTCTCGGGCCAGCGCCTCACGACGCTCGCGGTCTTCCCGGGCCAACCGCTCCAGAGAGGCCTGCAGCCGGGCCTCGGCAGCCGCCGTGGCCTGGGCCAGGCTGTCGCCGTTCGGCCGGACTTCATCGGCCGGCTCACCGACCCCGTCGGCCGCCCGGACCGGTGCAGCCCGGGTTGAACCCTCGGGTCCCGACGCGGGCTCCGGGTCCTCCGTTTGCCCGCCCAGCCAGAGCCCGGCCAACAGCAACGCGCCCAGGCCGAGAACCAGAACCCACCAGGGAACGGACCGACCAGATCGTTCGGCCCCACCCGAGCGCCTTTGCGCATCGGCCGCGGCCGCTGGCGCCAGCAGCGGTGCCGCACACAGGCGGCAAACCGACACGCCACCGAGGTTTTCTGCACCACAGGCCTGACACACCACCCCCATGAAGCTCCGCCTCCGCTCTCACAAGCACATGAACATGCCGTGCTTGTATCAGACGGATTTCCAGCCGTGCCCGGCCAACAGGACCAGCGGCGCCCAGGTCACGCCCGGTGGCCGCCGTTCAGAGGTTGGGCCCGAGCCAGCGCCTGAGCTCGTCTGCCGCGACACCGCTGCGCGCGGCCAGGTCGGCCACCTGGTCTTCACCGATCTTGCCGACGTTGAAGTAGGTGCTGTCCGGGTGCGCCAGATAGAAGCCGCTGACGCTGGCAGCCGGCGTCATGGCCAGGCTCTCGGTCAGACCCATGCCGATCTCGTCGGCCTGCAGCAGCGCGAACATGGCGCGCTTGACCGAGTGGTCCGGGCAGGCCGGGTAACCCGGCGCCGGGCGGATGCCCTGGTACTGTTCCTTGATCAGTGCTTCATTGCTCAAGGCTTCACCGGCCGCATAGCCCCACAGGTCCTTGCGCACGCGCTCGTGCAGGCACTCGGCCATGGCCTCCGCCAGGCGGTCGGCCAGGGCCTTGAACAGGATGGCGTTGTAGTCGTCGTGCGCGGCCAGGAACTGCGCTTCCTTCTTTTCGGCGCCAATGCCGGCGGTGACGGCGAACAGGCCCACGTAGTCGGCCGTGCCGGCGGGCGCCACGAAGTCGGACAGGCAGCGGCTGGGGCGCATCACGCCGTCCACTTCCTGCTTCTCGGTCTGCTGGCGCAGGCCGTGCCAGGTCAGCACCGGCTGCTGGCGTGACTCGTCGGGGTAAAGCGCGATGTCGTCGTGGTTGACCCGGTTGGCCGGGTACAGACCGATCACCGCGTTGGCCTTCAACCAGCGGCCGTCGATGATCTTCCTGAGCATGGCCTTGCCATCCGCGAATACCTTCTTCGCCTGCTCGCCCACCACCTCGTCATCCAGGATGGCGGGGTACGGGCCGGCCAGGTCCCAGGTCTGGAAGAACGGGCCCCAGTCGATGTACTTCGCGGCCTCGGACAGGTCGAAGTTCTTGAACACGCGACGGCCGATGAACTTGGGCTGCGTTGGCTTGTAAGTCGCAAAATCCACTGGCGTTGCATTGGCGCGGGCCTTGTCCAGCGACCACAGCGGCACGGCCTTCTTGTTGGCGTGCTGCTGGCGCACTTTTTCGTAGTCGGCGTTCAGCTCGGCCAGGTACTGCGTGCGGCCGTCGCCGATCAGGCCCTGGGCCACGCTCACGCTGCGCGAGGCGTCGGGCACATAGACCACCGGGCCTTCGTAGTGCGGCGCAATCTTGACCGCCGTGTGCACGCGGCTGGTCGTGGCACCGCCAATCAGCAGCGGAATCTGCTTGTCACGGAAGTGCGGGTCCTTCTGCATCTCGGCCGCCACCACCTGCATCTCTTCCAGGCTGGGCGTGATCAGGCCCGAGAGGCCGATGATGTCGGCGCCCTCTTCCTTGGCCTTGGCCAGGATGTCCTGCCAGGGCACCATCACGCCCATGTTCACCACCTCGAAGTTGTTGCACTGCAGGACCACGGTGACGATGTTCTTGCCGATGTCGTGCACGTCGCCCTTGACGGTGGCGATCACGATCTTGCCCTTGGACTTCACATCGCCGCCGGCCGCTTCAAGCTGGCGCTTTTCTTCCTCGATGTAGGGCAGCAGGTGGGCCACGGCCTGCTTCATCACGCGGGCGCTCTTCACCACCTGAGGCAGAAACATCTTGCCGGCGCCGAACAGGTCACCGACCACGTTCATGCCGTCCATCAGGGGGCCTTCGATCACGTGCAGCGGGCGCCCGCCGGTGGCCTTGATCTCCTGCCACATCTCTTCGGTATCTTCGCTGATGTGGGCATTGATGCCACGCACCAGCGCGTGCGTCAGCCGCTCGCGAATGGGCAGCGCGCGCCACTCGTTCTGCTTGCTCTCGTCCTTGGCGCCGCTCTTGGCGGTCTCGGCGATTTCCACCAGCCGCTCGCCGGCATCGGGCCGGCGGTTGAGCACCACGTCCTCCACGCGCTCGCGCAGTTCGGGGTCCAGCTCGTCGTAGACGCCCACCATGCCGGCGTTGACAATGCCCATGTCCATGCCGGCCTGGATGGCGTGGTACAGGAACACAGTGTGGATGGCCTCGCGCACCGGGTCGTTGCCGCGGAAGCTGAAGGACACGTTGGAAACACCGCCGCTGACCTTGGCACCCGGCAGGTGCTGCTTGATCCAGCGCGTGGCCTCGATGAAGTCCACCGCGTAGTTGTCGTGCTCGGCAATGCCGGTGGCGATGGCGAAGATGTTGGGGTCGAAGATGATGTCCTCGGGCGGGAAGCCCACCTCGTCGACCAGGATGCGGTAGGCCCGCTCGCAGATCTCGATCTTGCGCGCGTAGGTGTCGGCCTGGCCCTGCTCGTCGAAGGCCATCACCACCGTGGCGGCGCCGTAGCGCTTGATCAGTCTGGCCTGGCGCTTGAATTCCTCGACTCCCTCCTTCATGGAGATGGAGTTGACGATGCCCTTGCCCTGGATGCACTGCAGGCCGGCCTCGATCACGCTCCACTTGGACGAGTCGATCATGATCGGCACGCGCGCGATGTCGGGCTCGCCGGCGATCAGGTTCAGGAAGCGCACCATGGCGGCCTGGCTGTCCAGCATGGCCTCGTCCATGTTGATGTCGATGATCTGCGCGCCGTTCTCCACCTGCTGGCGGGCCACCGCCAGGGCGTCTTCGTAGCGCCCTTCCAGGATCATGCGGGCGAAGGCCTTGGACCCGGTGACGTTGGTGCGTTCGCCGACGTTGACGAACAGGCTGTCATGGCCGATGACCAGCGGCTCCAGGCCGGAGAGCAGCATGGGCGGGACGGACGCGAGAGAAGCGGAAGAAGCAGCAACGGCAGACATGGGGCTCACCAGAGTGGACATCAGGGGCTGGTGAACGCCGTTGGGATGCCGGCCCGCCGTGGGGCCGGTGTCTCAAGCCTGACGCCCGCCCGGCGGGGCGGGCGCTGCAGCGCTCCTTGAGAGCCGGTGATTTTAGCGGGCGAACCCCTGCGACGGGACTCAGCCTGGCAGTCGGTCCTCGTCCGTCGGCAGTTGCCCTCCGGTGCGGTTCAGCATGGCCAGCGCGGCCTGCAAGTCACCACCCCGAGCGCGCTCTGCGAAGTACTGGGCCGTCTTCATGGCCGAGAGCTTCTCAGCGACTGCGCTGACGATGAACTGGTTCAGCGTCGTTCCGTCTTCGCGCGCCACTTGCTCGGCACCTTGCTTCAGTGATGCCGGGAGCCGCAAGGCGTAGTTGCTGGGCGTTCCCATGATCAGACTCCTTGAAAAAACTGAGCCGGCCCGATGACCGGAACACCAAATGCCGAGGCCTGCGGCAGAAAGTCGCGCTGGTTGAAGGTGATGAGCGTGACAGGTTCACCCAGCCCCAGACCGTTGACCGCCAGTTCCAGCACCATGTCGTCCTTTGCATCACGCAGTTGGGGACGCCAGAGAAACTGGATGGTCACCGGCGTCACCCCCGCCGCCAGAACATCCAGCAGATTCTCTACATCCTTGATCTGCACGCCCGCTGCGGCCAGGTGTTCCGGCCTCGAGAGCACGTCTTCGTACTCGAGAAACAGGGGCACGCTGCACAGCATGGGCAGCTTTCGCAACAACACCCGGCGCAACAACTCGGCAGACGCCCCCGTCGGGCTGCGTGTGGCCGCCACAAGCACGTTGGTGCCCAGCACATAGTTCATATTGCTGGCAATATAAATTTGACCATCCAGTCCGTCAAGCCCCGGGACAGGGCGCACCACGTCAATCCATCTGGTGCAATGCTTGCTTCGGTCATCCCACACGTCCATGTCCATGACCCCTGCACCCCACGCCCCCGTCGACTGGCAAGCCCAGGAGCTGCTGCTGCTGCGTGAGGTGATGAAGCTCGTCGGCCGCAGCCTTTCGCCCGAACCGGTGCTGCGCGAGATGCTGCACCTGATGAGCGAGCTGCTGGGCCTGAACCGCGGGCGCATCGTGCTGCGGGACGAGGCCGACCACGACCTGGCGCGTATCCGCCTGGCCTACGGCCTGACCGCCACCGAACGCCGGCGCGGCCGCTATGCGCCCGGCGAGGGCATCACCGGGCACGTGCTGGCCAGCGGGCAGGCCATGATCGTGCAGGACATCGACGCCGAATCGCAGTTCCTGTTCCGCAGCGTGCGGCGCGAAGACCTGCCGCCCGAGACCGTGGCCTTTCTGGCCGTGCCCATCGAGTCCGACGGGCGCACCGTGGGGGTGCTGGCCTGCCACCGCATCCGCAGCCGGCGCCGGCGCCTGACCGACGACCTGGCCATCCTGCGCACGCTGGCCACGCTGACCGGCCAGCTGCTGCGGCTGGAGCGGCTGGTGCAGGCCCAGACCGAGCAGCTGCAGGCGCGAAACGAGGCGCTGACCCGCGCGCTCGACAGCGCCAGCGCGCGCTACGGGCTGATCGGCTGTTCACCCGCGCTGCTGCAGGCGCTGGGCGAGCTCGAACGCGTGTCACAGTCGCAGGCATCGGTGCTGCTACTGGGCGAGTCGGGCACCGGCAAGGAGCTGTTCGCCCGCGCCGTGCACCTGGCCAGCGGCCGCAGCGACCAGCCCTTCATCAAGGTCAACTGCTCGGCCATCCCGGACGCCCTGTTCGAGTCCGAGCTGTTCGGCCACGAACGCGGTGCCTTCACCGGCGCCACCCAGGCGCGGCCCGGCTGGTTCGAGCAGGCGCACGGCGGCACCATTTTTCTCGACGAGATCGGCGAGCTGCCGCTGGCCATGCAGGCCAAGCTGCTGCGGACCCTGCAGGAAGGCACGCTGGTGCGCCTGGGCGGCCAGCGCGAGGTGCGCATCGACGTGCGGCTGGTGGCCGCCACCAACCGCGACCTGGCCCACGAGGCCGCCGCCGGCCGCTTCCGTCAGGACCTGTACTACCGCCTGAACGTGGTGCCCATCCGCCTGCCCAGCCTGCGCGAGCGGCGCGAAGACATCCGCGCCCTGGCCCTGCATTTCGTGAACCGGGCCAACCAGGCCCACCAGCGCAACGTCCACCTGGCGGCCGACGCCCTGCAGCGGCTGGAACGGCTGGACTGGCCCGGCAACATCCGCGAACTGGGCAACGTCATCGAACGCCTGGTGCTGCTGGCCGACCGCCCGGTGGTGCACGCCGACGACCTGGGGCGTTTTGTGCCCGAGGCCACCGCGGTAAACACCTCGCCACCGGACGTGGGCCTGGCCGCCCCCGGCGCGTCGCTGGTGCGCGACTACCAGAGCGCCCGCTCGCACGACGCCCGCCAGCTGGCCGAGGCCCTGGCCCAGCACCACGGCAACCAGTCGCGCGCCGCGCAAAGCCTGGGGCTGACGCTGCGGCAGTTCAGTTACCGGTTGCGCAAGGCGGGCCTGCGCTGAGGCAATTCACCCGCAGACCAGATCCCCCGCATCCAGCGCGGGCGGCCGCAACAGGTCTTCGTCAATGCCCATGACGGCGCTGGCCCGCTCCACCGCCTGCCACAGCGCGGCCGGCATCTTCAGGATGTCGTCGGGTGACGCAGCTTTGGCGATCCAGTCGCTGATCTGGCCGTGCTGGTCGGGTGTCAGCAGTTCCAGGTGGAGCATTTCGTCGATGGTTTTCATGGGGGCTCCTCCGGTCAGCGTGAAGTGAATCGGGCGTACAGCAGGCCAGCAAGGACCGCGCCAGCGGCCATGCCCAGCAGGCCGGGCAGGTGCCGCGTGGCGTCGATGAACACCGGCATGGGCGCCACCGCATCCACCGTGCGCACGGCGGCCACCATGCCCACCCCGGCGGCCGCGGCCAGCAGCACGGTGCGCCCGGCCGGCCACCAGCGGGCCAGGCCGCTGGCCACCGGCAAGGCGAACAGCCAGCCCACGGCCAGGATGAAGCCATACACCGGCGCAAAGCCAACCAGGTCCTGGGCGGTCACCCGCAGCCAGTCACCGGCGGGGATCTCCACCCCCACGTCCACCAGCGCCCGCAGGTTCCACTGCGTCTGCACCACCGAACCCCAGGCCGCCGCCAGCACCCAGGCCACCAGCAGCACCCCCACGCGCCGCGTCCAGCGAACCGATGGGGCATCATGGCGGGCACTGGATGTCATGACGACCATTATGAGATACCTGCTTGCCTTGTTTCTGGCTGTGCTGAGCATGACCCCATGGGCCCAGACGGTGGCCTACCGGGTCGACACCGTGGCCGAGAGCCTGGACCACCCCTGGTCGCTGGCCTTTCTGCCCGACGAGCGCATGCTGGTGACCGAACGGCCCGGCCGGTTGCGCGTGATCGAGCCCGGGCCCGACGGCCGCCCGCAACTGCGCCCCGAGCCCGTGGCCGGTGTGCCGCCCGTGGTGGCGCGCGGCCAGGCCGGCCTGTTCGACGTGCTGCCGGACCCGGACTTTGCCAACAACCGCCGGCTGTTCCTGTCTTTCGCCCACGGCACCCCGGCGGCCAACCACCTGCGCGTGGTCAGCGCCCGGCTGGAGGGCAACGAACTGAAAGACCTGCGGCCCGTCTTCACCTCGCAACCGGCCAAGACGGACACCCAGCACTTTGGCGGCCGCATGGCCTGGCTGCCCGACGGCACCCTGATTTTTGGCATGGGCGACGGCAACCTGGAGCGCACCGACGCGCAGCGCCTGCACACCCACCTGGGCAAGTTCATGCGTATCCGCCCCGACGGCACGTTGCCGGCCGACAACCCCTTTGTGAAGCGCGACAGCGCCCTGCCCGAGATCTACAGCACCGGCCACCGAAACCCGCAGGGCGTGGTGGTGGTGAACGGCGTCATCTACGCCCACGAACACGGCTCACGCGGCGGCGACGAACTCAACCGCCTGACCCCCGGCGCCAACTACGGCTGGCCCATCACCACCGGCGGCGTGGACTACACCTTTGCCCGCATCACCCCCTACCGCAGCCTGCCCGGCATCACGCCGCCGCTGACCGAGTGGACCCCCTCCATCGCCCCGGCGGGTATGGCGTGGTATGACGGGCCCCTGTTCCCCGCGTGGCGCGGCAGCCTGCTGGTGGCCGCCCTGGCCGAACGCAGCGTGCGCCGGGTGCCCATGGGTGGCGACGGCATACCCGGCACGCAGGAGGTGCTGTTCAAGGAACTGGGAGAACGCATCCGCGATGTGCGGATGGGCCCGGACGGCGCGGTGTACCTGCTGACGGACAAGGAGCAGGGGCGGGTGCTGCGGGTGGTGCCGTCCTCACGCTGACCGGCACCAAAGGCGACGGTGCACCGCGCCTCAGGCCTTCGCGCGGGAGAGTTTGAAAATCGCCACCGCCTCAACCCGCCGCTGGGCCTGCGTCCGCAAGCTGAAGGCGGAAGCGGTGCTTTCTTCGGTAATCCCCCGAGAACCAGAGTGGCGAGTGCGATGGCTGACCGACAGCAACCGCTGCACAACCGTCGCCCAAGCCCCTCGGATCTCTCTCCCATCTGTTTGCAATGGCTGCGCATGGCCTTCCTGTCTCTCACCCGCCAAAGCTTGGCGTGTTCATCTCGTCGAATAGACATTGAGTCAACATTGTGTCGACACAATGTCTATTGGAAGAAACTGCATCACGGTGTCAACCTGCGCCTCCCTTCCACAAACTCTTAGAAATCAAGCACTTGCGCGCACCCTGGCCTGCTTCCGCCCCCTGGCACAGCGGTTGCAATGAAGTCCCCGGCAGCGCCACAGGCGCGACCCCGTCAACGCTTCATCACCCACCCAGGAAAGCACCATGTCCGACACCGCCACCGCCGACGCACCCGTCACCACCCTCAAGACCTACCTGCGCCCCATCGACGCCGAGGGCCTGGCGACCTTTGCCGCCAAGGGCAAGGCGAATCCGGGCTCACGCGGCACCAACAAGGTCCACACCGTGATGGAGGGGCAGTACCGCTCGCTCTCGTATGTGGGCCAGCACCAGCCGGTGGTGGTGGACGAGCCGCTGCACCTGTTCGGCCAGGACACGGCGCCGGCGCCGGGCGAGATCGTACTGTCGGGCCTGGGCGGCTGCATTGCCGTGGGCGTGACCGCGGTGGCCACCTGGAAGGGCGTGAAACTGAGCAAGCTGGAGGTGTTTCTGGAGGGCGACATCGGCAACCCGGCCGCCTGGGGCGCCGGTGGCGCGCTGGAGAAGACGCCGCCCGAGATGGGCTTTCAGGCGGTGCGGGTGAAGGTGCTGGTGGAGGGCGACGCCCCGCGCGAGGTGCTGGAAGAGATCGTGCAGCACGCCAACTTCTACTCGCCGGTGGCCAACACCATCCGCAACCCGATTCCGTTTGAAATTTCCATGGCCTGAGACATGGCCCCCACGCTCCGCCGCTGCGCGGGTCGCTGCCCCCCAAGGGGGCTGGGATCGCCTTGGGGCGGCCCGGCGGCGATCCCGTTCTGTATGGTTCTTTTGAAGTGAGTTGGATATGAACCCCGCCGACCTGCCCCCCGAGCTCGCCTGTGGCCCCGACGTCCTGCTGGACGCGGTGCGTGCCATTGCCCAGGGGCCGCTGGCCGCCCAGGCCCACGCCATCGACCGTGGCGCCTACCCGGCCGACATCCTGAAGCAGCTGGCGGCGCGCGGCGCCATGAGCGCGCACCTGGCGCAGGCCGACGGCACACCGGGGGACTATGGCCTGGCCATCCGCGCCATGGCCGAGGCGGCCAAGGTGTGCGGCGCCACCGGCTTCATGATGTGGTGCCAGTGTGTGGCCGGGCTGTACATGCAGGCCTCGGGCAACCCGGCGCTGACGGGCGAGCGGCTGCAGCGCCACGTGCGCGGCGAGACACTGGGCGGCACTGGTCTGTCCAACCCCATGAAGAGCTTTGCGCAGATCGAGAGCCTGCTGCTCAAGGCCACACCGGTGGACGGCGGCTACCGCATCAACGGCACCCTGCCCTGGGTCAGCAACCTGGGGCTGGACCACTGCTTTGGCGCCATCGCCGCGGTGGAAGGTGAGCCGGGCCGCGAGGTCATGTTCATGCTGCGCTGCGACGCGCCGGGCGTCACGCTCAAGCCCTGCCCCGAGTTCTCGGGCATGGAGGGCACCGGCACCTACAGCGTGCAGTGCAGGGATCTGGTCATCGCCAGCGACGACATCGTGGCTGACCCGACCCGGCCCTTCATCGCCCGCATCCGCGGCGGCTTCGTGCTGCTGCAGTGCGGCATCGCGGCCGGCATCATCCAGGGCGCCATCGACAGCATGTGGGCGGTGGAGCCGCAGCTGGGCCACGTCAACCAGTTCCTGGAGGACCGGCCGGCCGAGCTGCAGGCCGAGTTCGACGGGCTGGTGACGCGCATCATGAAGCTGGCCGAGACGCCCTTCGACCCGTCCAACGAGTACTTCATTGACGTGCTGGATGCGCGCGCCCACGGCGCCGAGCTGTGCCTGCGCGCGGCCAACTCGGCCCTGATGCACCAGGGCGCGCGTGGCTACCTGATGCAGTCCGAGGTGCAGCGGCGCGTGCGCGAGGCGCAGTTCGTGGCCATTGTGACGCCGGCCATCAAGCACCTGCGCAAGGAGATCGCGCGGCTGTCGGCCGAGGAGATGCCCGCATGAGCGCCACCCCACAGGCTCGCACACCCACCGCAGAGGCCGCGGCCTCACTCGGGGCGCAACCGTACCACCGGTACATCTGCCACGCCTGCGGCTACATCTACGACGAGGCCGAAGGTGACCCCGACAGCGGGCTGGCCGCCGGCACCCGCTACGAGGACATTCCCGAGGACTGGGCGTGTCCGCTGTGCGGCGTGACCAAGGCCGACTTCTCGCTGTACGAGGCGCCCGCCATCGACGCGCTGCGCGCGGCCAGCACGACCAGCGTGCCGGTGGCCAGTCGCCACGGGGCAGCCGGGGTGGTCATTGTGGGCGGCGGCCGTGCCGGCTGGCAGGTGGCCGAGGCCTTGCGCGCGCTGGACGCGTCGCTGCCCATCACCCTGGTCAGCGCCTGCGCGGCCGACCTGTACGACAAGCCGCTGCTGTCGGTGGCGGTGGCGCGGGGCCTGGACCCGGCCGCCCTGGTGCGCGAGTGCGGCGCTGACGCCGCGCGGCGGCTGGGCGTGCGCCTGCTGGCCCACACCCACGCGGTGCGCATCTGCGCCGACACGCGCACGCTGCGCACCACGCGCGGCAGCTTGCGCTACGACCACCTGGTGCTGGCGCACGGCGCGCAGGCCGCGCTGCCACCCGCCCTGCCCGCGGCCTGGGTGTGGCGCGTCAACCACCTGGGGGCCTATTGCAGGCTGCGCCAGGCGCTGGGCGAGCAGCCGAAAGATGTGCTGATCGTCGGCGCCGGCCTGATTGGCAGCGAGCTGGGCAACGACCTGGCCATCGCCGGCCACCGCCTCACCGTGCTGGACACGCAGGCCGAGCCGCTGGCGCGCTGGCAGGCCGAGCAGGCTGGCAGCCGCCTGCTGGAGGCCTGGAAGGACCTGCCGATCCGCTTCGTGGGCGGGGTGCAAGTGGCGCAGGTGGAGAAACTGGGCGGGCGCTACCGCATCACCACCACCTGCGGGCAGAAGTTCGCCGCCGACCAGGTGGTGGCCGCCACCGGCCTGGCCACGCCATCGCGCCTGGCGCAGGGCGCCGGGCTGGACTGGAACCAGGGCATTGCGGTGCAGGCCGCCACGCTGCGCACCAGCGACCCGCACATCCACGCGCTGGGCGACTGCATCACCATCGACGGCCAGGCCAGCCGCTTCATCGAGCCCATCCTGCGGCAGGCGCGCACCATCGCGGCCGACATCTGCGCGGCCGAGCCGGTGCCCTACCAGGTGAAGCCGGCGCCGGTGCGGGTCAAGACCAGCGCCTGCCCGATGACCTTGCACTGAGGCGCAGCCTCAGGCGGGCGCGACCGGAATCACCCGTCGCGCCGGCCGCACAGGCTTCTCGGCCCGCGCCCGCAGCTGACCGCAACCTCCGTCCACGTCCTGCCCGGCCGACTGGCGCAGCTTGGTCAGGATGCCGCGCCGGTGCAGGCGGCGCGCGATGTCGGCGGCCTTCTCCCAGCTGGGCCGCACATACGGCATGCCCTCGACCGTGTTGAACGGGATCATGTTGAGGATGGCGTACTTGCCCGAAAGCAGGCGCACGATGCCCTCGATCTCGTCGTCGCCGTCGTTCACACCGTCCAGCAACGTCCACTGGTACTGGATCGGGTAGCCGGTGGCGCGGGCATAGGCTTCACCGGCCTCGACCAGCTCCTCGGGTGTCAGGCGCGGCGCGCGCGGCAGCAGCTGCTCGCGCAGCTCGGCCCGGGTGGTGTGCAGCGACAGCGCCAGCGCGGGTTTGACCGGGCCGCGCGGCAAGGTCTCGAACACACGCGGGTCGCCCACGGTGGAGAAGACCAGGTTCTTGTGGCCGATGTTGCCGGCCGTGCCCAGCAGCTCGATGGCCTCCATCACGTTGTCCAGGTTGTGGGCCGGCTCGCCCATGCCCATGAACACGACCTTTTTGACCGGCCGCTTCGTGCGCGCCAGCGCGACCTGGGCCACGATTTCGGCACTGCCCACCTGGCGGATCAGGCCGGTGGTGCCGGTCATGCAGAAGGTGCAACCCACCGCACAGCCCACCTGGGTGGACACGCACAGGCCATCGCGGGGCAGCAGCACGCTCTCGACCAGCTGCCCGTCGCCCAGCCGCACCAGCAGGCGCGCCGAACCATCTTCGCCGGGATGCTCGGATTCGAGCCGGGCCAGGGCCGCCAGTTCTTCGGCGATGGCCGGCAGTTCGGCCAACAGGGGCGCGGGCAGGAAATGTTCGACCTGGCGCTTGCCCGCGGTCTGCGGCAAGGCCTGGCTCCACAGGCGCAGCACACGCTGCTCGTGGCGGGGGTTGGCGCCCAGCGCACGCAGGCGCTGGCGCAAGGTTTCGATGCGCATGACGGGATTGTCCCCTCAAGCGCCACCTTGCAGCCGCGATGGGTTGACAATGGTCTGCCCACCTGCAGGAGAAACCCCATGCTGGACATGCTCATCACCGCCCGACACGGCGACCTGGGCCACGGCCTGACGGTGCGGCGCGTGCTGCCCTTCGCCCAACGTCGCCACGTCGGACCTTTCGTGTTCTTCGACCACGCCGGCCCGGTGACGCTGACACCCGAACACGTGCGATCGGCCGACGTGCGCCCGCACCCCCACATCGGCCTGTCCACGGTGAGCTACCTGCTCAGCGGCCAGATCACGCACCGCGACAGCCTGGGCGTGCGGCAGGACATCAGGCCCGGCGACGTGAACTGGATGACCGCGGGCCGCGGCATCAGCCATTCCGAGCGTTTCACCCACCCCGACTCGTTCGCCGGTGGCGGTCTGGAGCTGATGCAGTTCTGGGTCGCGCTGCCCGAGGCCGACGAGGAATGCGAGCCGGCCTTCACCCACTACCCCAAGACCCTCATGCCCGAGGGCGGCGAGAACGGCATCTGGTGGCGCCTGTTTGCCGGCAGCGCCTACGGCCACACGACGCCGGTGCGCACCCATTCGCCGCTGTTCGCGCTGCACGCCACCTTGTCGTCCGGCGCCACGCTGGACCTGCCCACCGGCCATGCCGAGCAGGCGGTCTATGTCGCGCGGGGCTCGGTCAGACATGCGAACCAGTCCGCCGAGCCCGGCCAGCTGCTGGTCTTCACCGGCGACGGCGATGCGGTGACGGCTGGCGAGGCCGGCGCCACCCTCATGGTCTTCGGTGGCCAGTCCCTGGGCGAACGCCACATCTTCTGGAACTTCGTCTCCTCGCGCAAAGAACGCATCGAGCAGGCCAAAGACGACTGGCAGGCCGGCCACTTCGCCCTGCCCCCGGACGACAAGGCCGAATGGATCCCCCTCCCGGGCTGAACCAGCTCCGTCCGAAGTGATGTGACTCCAATCCAGGGCGCCGCGGAACTGGCTTTGCCAGGCCGCCAGCGCCGCCCCCTGGGGGGGTCGCGCGCAGCGCGGCGGGGGGGTCAAAAAGCCAGGGGGGTCAATACTGTTTATACGGGAGGAACTTGCCCGACATCACGATGTTCACCCGGTCGCCGTTCGGGTCGGGCTGGCGCTGCAGGTCCATCTTGAAGTCGATCGCACTCATGATGCCGTCGCCGAACTCTTCGTGGATCAGCTCCTTGAAGGTGGTGCCGTACACACTGACCAGCTCGTAGAAGCGGTAGATCAGCGGGTCGGTCGGCACGCTGGTGGGCAGCGAGCCCTTGTAGGGCACGACCATCAGCCACTTCTGCTCTTCGGTGCTCAGGCCGAAGATCTTGCCCAGCACCTTGGCCTGGGCGGGCGTGGCCGTCATCTGGCCCAGGCACAGGGCCGTGGTCCATTCCTTGGACTGGCCCACCTTCTTGGCCACATCGGCCCAGCTCAGGCCCTTGCTGACTTTGGTGGTGATGATTTTTTCGGTGACGGCGAGTCGG
>CALMYH010000177.1 GCA_937873395.1 uncultured Burkholderiales bacterium | reverse complement strand
TGGCCATGGCCTTGAACACCGGCTTGCCGATCTTCATGGCCGTCTGGTGCGAGCCCTTCTTGACCCCATAGGTGCCGGCGTGGCCAGAGCAGCGCTCGATGGTGTTGACCTCGGTGCCCGGGATCATCTTGAGCATTTCCTCGGTCTTCTTGCCGATGTTCTGCACCCGGCCGTGGCAGGGCACCTGGTAGCTGATGTTGCCCAGTTGCTGCGGAAACTCGGTCTTGAGCAGGCCGTCGCGCTTGCGCGCCATCAGGTACTCGAACGGGTCCCACATGGCCTCCTTGACGAGCTGGGTGTCGGCATCGTCGGGAAACATCAGCGGGATTTCCTGCTTGAACATCAGGGCGCAGCTGGGCACCGCCGCCAGGATGGCATAGCCGTCCCTGGCGTACTTCGCCAGCACCGGGATGTTGGCCTCCTTGCTGGCCTGCACCGATTCCAGGTCACCGAGTTCGAGCTTGGGCATGCCGCAGCACTTTTCCTTCTCGACCAGCGTGTAGGGAATGCCGTTGTGCTCCAGCACCTTGAGCAGGTCCATGCCGATGCCGGGCTCGTTGTAGTTGATGTAGCAGGTCGAGAAGATCGCCACCTTCCCCGGCGTCTTTTCGCCGTCCACCACGTTGGTGGACCTGGACGCCGGCGCGGCCGAGCGGAACTTCTTCGTCGCCAGTTCTGGCAGCCAGGCGTCCTTGTCGACCCCCAGCATGTTCTCCATCAGGCCGCGGGCGAACTTCGTCTTGTTGACCGCGTTGGCCACCTGCACCACCACCGGGATGCCGGCAAAGCTGCCGTGGGTGTCGGTGGAGGCCAGGAACTGCTCGGCCTTGCCGACCTCGCCCTTCTTGAACTTGATGGCCTTGGCGCGCAGCATGGTGTGCGGAAAGTCCAGGTTCCATTCGTGCGGAGGCGTGTACGGACACTTGGTCATGTAGCACAGGTCGCACATGTAGCACTGGTCGACCACCTTCCAGTAGTCCTCCTTCTTGACGCCGTCGACTTCCATGGTCGAGCTCTCGTCGACCAGATCGAACAGGGTGGGGAAGGATCCGCAGAGGCTGACACAGCGGCGGCAGCCGTGGCAGATGTCGAAGATGCGTTCCAGCTCGGCGAAGCACTTTTCCTCGTCGTAGAAGTCGGGGTTCTTCCAGTCGAGCGGGTGGCGCGTCGGTGCCTCCAGGTTGCCTTCTCTGGCCATGCTGCACTCCTTGTCGTTGTCACGCTCTGCGGCGCGGTGGATCGTGGGTTGCCTCGGATGCTCTTGAAAACGCTGACACACAGCGCATTCAGGAGCCCCGCGCAAGAGGGGTCATCCCATCCAGGGACACCGCGGAACCGGCTTCGCCGGGCCGCAGGTGTCGTCCCCCTTCCAGGGGGAAGCCGCATCAGCGGCGCAGGGGGTCAATCCACCAGCTCGTTCAGGGCTTTCTGGTAGCGGTTGGCGTGCGAGCGCTCAGCCTTGGCCAGGGTCTCGAACCAGTCGGCGATCTCGTCGAAGCCCTCTTCGCGGGCGGTCTTGGCCATGCCCGGGTACATGTCGGTGTACTCGTGGGTCTCGCCGGCCACGGCCGACTCCAGGTTCTGACGGGTGCTGCCAATCGGCAGGCCGGTGGCCGGGTCGCCAGCGGCTTCCAGGAACTCCAGGTGGCCGTGTGCGTGGCCGGTCTCACCTTCGGCGGTGGAACGGAACAGGGCCGCCACGTCGTTCTGGCCTTCCACGTCGGCCTTGTTTGCGAAATACAGGTAGCGGCGGTTGGCCTGGGATTCACCGGCGAACGCATCCTTCAGGCACTGCTCGGTTTTCGAGCCTTTCAATGCGGGCATCGTCATCTCCTTCACGTGGGTTTAAGAATCGCCCGACAGCAGCACCCCAAACGGGTCAAAGCCGTCGAGACACTGACACCTTACGCAGTTTGGCGCTGCCCGTCCAATTGCCCAGGCCTATGTGGCAAATTGATCCAACCTATCGAAGCAAATTTACTGATACTCGTTCTCAACAGAGCGGGCGCCGATGTCCCTCGACCGGTACAGCCTGCGCGACCCCGCCTTGTGCGCGCCACTCGCCCCGTAAAATTCGGGGTTTGCCCGGGCTCCTGGCCCTGGGCCTGGGCCTGCACCCGATCACACCCGCCATCACCATGACCCAACCCATCGAGCAACCCGGCCTGAACAGCCTGTCCAAATCTTTCGAGCCCGCACCGATCGAGTCGCGTTGGGGCCCCGAATGGGAACGCCGTGGCTACGGCGTGGCGGGGGGTCGCGGCCCCCGTTTGGCCCCGGCCGACGCCACCCCCTTCGCCATCCAGCCGCCACCCCCCCACGGCACCCGCACGCTCCCCACTGGCCATGCGTTCAACCAGACCATCATGGACAGCCTCACCCGCTACCACCGCATGATGGGCTTCAACACCGTCTGGGTGCCCGGCACAGACCACGCCGGCATCGCCACCCAGATCGTCGTCGAGCGCCAGCTGCAGGCACAGGGCATCAGCCGCCACGACATGGGCCCGACGCCAGAAGAGGCGCGCAAGAACTTCGTGGCCAAGGTCTGGGAATGGAAGGAACAGTCGGGCAACACCATCACCACCCAGATGCGCCGCATGGGCGACTCGGTGGACTGGAGCCGCGAGTACTTCACCATGGACGACAAGCTCTCGAAGGTGGTGACCGAGACCTTCGTTCGCCTGTACGAACAGGGCCTGATCTACCGCGGCAAGCGCCTGGTCAACTGGGACCCGGTGCTCAAGACCGCGGTGTCCGACCTGGAGGTCGAGAGCGAAGAGGAAGATGGATCGCTCTGGCACATCGCCTACCCGCTGGTGGATGGCAGCGGCCACCTGACCGTCGCCACCACCCGCCCCGAGACCCTGCTCGGTGACGTGGCCGTCATGGTCCACCCCGAAGACGAGCGCTACCGGCACCTGATCGGCCACTATGTGAAACTGCCGCTGTGCGAGCGCGAAATCCCGGTGATTGCCGACGAATACGTCGACCGCACCTTCGGCACCGGCGTGGTCAAGGTCACGCCGGCCCACGACGCCAACGACTACGCCGTCGGCCAGCGCCACCAGCTGCCCATCATCGGCGTGCTGCACCTGGACGCCACCATCAACGACAACGCCCCGGCCAGGTACCGCGGCCTGGACCGCTTCGTCGCCCGCAAACAGGTGGTGGCCGACCTGGAAACCGCCGGCCTGCTGGTGGAGGTCAAAAAGCACAAGCTCATGGTGCCGCGCTGCGCACGCACCGGCCAGGTGATCGAGCCCATGCTGACCGACCAGTGGTTTGTGAACATGAGCGAGGTCGGCCGCGGTGACGCCACCGGCAAGAGCATCGCGCAGAAAGCCATCGAAGCGGTCTCCAGTGGCCAGGTGAAGTTCGTGCCCGAGAACTGGGTCAACACCTACAACCAGTGGATGAACCACATCCAGGACTGGTGCATCAGCCGCCAGCTCTGGTGGGGCCACCAGATCCCCGCCTGGTACGACGAGCAGGGCGAGGTCTATGTGGCGCGCGACGAAGCCGAGGCCCAGGCCAAGGCCGGCCCCGGCAAGACGCTCACCCGCGACCCGGACGTGCTGGACACCTGGTA
>CALMYH010000176.1 GCA_937873395.1 uncultured Burkholderiales bacterium | reverse complement strand
GAGGACGACGGGGACGACGGAGAGGACGGTGGGGACGGGGAGGGCGGAGGGGGGTTAATGGGGGGCTTTGGTGGGGGCGTAAAGCCGCATCAAGGCAGCCAGTATAGGCAGAGGGGGCGGCGGCGGTGTGCCGCCCGACCGCCCGCCGGTGCCGCTCAGGCGAGCCTGAAGGTGGCCACCACGCCGGCCAGCTTCTGGGCCTGCTCCTGCAGGCTGGCCGCGGCGGCGGCGCTCTGCTCGACCAGGGCGGCGTTCTGCTGGGTCATGCGATCCAGCTCGCCGACGGCGCGATTGACCTGCTCCATGCCCTGCGACTGCTCGCCGGCCGCGGTCGTGATGTCCTGGATGAAGGCGGCCACCTGGTCGGCGTTGGTGACGATCTCGCCGATGGTGCTGCCCGCCTCGCCGACCAGCCGGGTGCCGGCGCTCACGCTTTCCACGCTGCCGTCGATCAGGCCCTTGATCTCGCGCGCCGCCTGGGCGCTGCGCTGGGCCAGGTTGCGCACCTCGCCAGCCACCACCGCGAAGCCGCGCCCGGCCTCGCCGGCCCGGGCCGCTTCGACAGCAGCGTTGAGCGCCAGGATGTTGGTCTGGAACGCGATGCCGTCGATGACACCGATGATGTCCGCGATGCGCCGGCTGCTGCGGGTGATCTCTTCCATCGTCGCCACCACCTGGCCCACCACCTGACCGCCGCGGGCGGCGACCTGCGCGTTGACCGCGGCCATCTGGCTCGCCTGGCGTGCGGCATCGGCACTCTGGCGCACCGTGCCGTTGATCTGCTCGACGCTGGACGCCGTCTGCTGCAGGTTTCCGGCAGCCTGTTCGGTGCGTTCGCTCAGGTCCTGGTTGCCCGAGGCGATTTCGGCGCTGGCGGTGTTGATGTGTTCGGTGCTTTCACGCACCTCACCCACGACCCGGGCCAGCGAGGTCTGCATGGTGGCGAGCGCCTCGGTCAGACGGGTCAGTTCGTCACGACCCCCGGCGCGGATTTGGCGGGTCAAGTCACCGCCCGCGATGGCGCGCGCCAGCGATTCGGCCTGCTCCAGCGGTCGGCAAATGCTCTGCATGTTGGCCAGCGTGGTCGGCGCCACCACCAGACAGGCCAGCACCACCGCCACACCGAACCAAAGCGTGGTCCGGTCGCTGGTATGCGCCATGTCGGTCACCAGGCCAGCGGCCTCCTGGTTGATGATGCCTTCCAGCGAATCCATGTCGGCCAGCAGAAGCTGGTAAGCCTCGTGGGCCCGGACCAGCATGCGGTTGGCCACGGTGGCCGAGTCGTAGGCGCCCGACTCGATCTGGCGGATGACCGGCTCCACGGCGGCCACATAGGTCTGGAGCCGATCCCCCATGGCACGAACCAGCGCGTTGTCCGGGTCGTCTTCGCCATCGAGCAGGTTCGACATTTCCTGACGCATCTGCCCCAGGGAGCGTTCCCAGCGCACACGCGCCAGCGACATCTGCTCCGGCGATTCGTACTGGATCACCATGTCCTTCTCGTGGCGGCTCATGTCGGCCAGCGCCATGCGCATGCGGGAGAGTGTCTGCGTCTCCACGAACGCGTGCCCGGCAAACTCGCTGCCCAGGCTGGCCAGACGATGCATGCCCCAAAGACCGGCACCGCCGACCACAAACAGCAAGGCCATCACCACACCGATCGCGCCGAGCATGCGCAGCCGGATGGAAAAACGCCGCATCAAGGACAGCAGATCCATTCAGCTCATCTCCAAGGTCTGTCAGGATCAGCCGAAGGCCGGCCGGCCGGCGGTCGACTTGAAGACCTGGATCGCCTGTGCCAGTTGGCGGGCCTGGGAACGGAGGCTCTCAGCCGCCGCACTGCTCTGTTCGACCAGGGCGGCGTTCTGCTGGGTCATCTGGTCGAGGTGGTTGATGGCGGTGTTGATCTGGCCCACGCCACTCGATTGCTCGGAGGTGGCAGCGGTGATCTCGCCGATGATGTCGGCCACCCGCTGTGCGTTGGCCACCACCTCGCCGATCGTGCTGCCAGCCTCACCCACCAGACGCGTACCGGCTTCCACCCGCTCGACGCTGGTGCCGATCAGGTCCTTGATCTCGCGCGCCGCCTGGGCGCTGCGCTGAGCCAGGTTGCGCACCTCACCGGCCACCACCGCAAAGCCCCGGCCCTGCTCGCCGGCCCGCGCCGCTTCCACCGCGGCGTTGAGCGCCAGGATGTTGGTCTGGAACGCGATGCCGTCGATGACACCGATGATGTCGGCGATCTTCTTGGAGCTGTGGTTGATCTCTTCCATGGTGCTGACCACCTGACCCACCACCTGGCCACCACGGGCAGCCACCTCGGCGTTGGCCACCGCCATCTGGCTCGCCTGGCGCGCGGCGTCGGCACTCTGGCGCAGGGTGCCGGTCATTTCTTCCATGCTGGCGGCGGTCTGCTGCAGGCTGCTGGCCGACTGTTCGGTGCGCGCCGACAGGTCGTTGTTGCCGGTGGCGATCTCGCCGCTGGCCACCTCGATCTGGTGGCTCGACTGCTGCACCGACGTGACCACCGACTGCATGCGACCCAGTGCCGACTTCAGTGCTTCGGCCCGCTTTTCCCGCACGTCGACCGCGCTGACATCCAGCGCGATACCGTCCGGCTGGTCGACGGCGGCCACCAGCGAGCTCAGCTCGGCGCCTTCACGTGCGGTCCGACCCATGGCCACCGCCAGCACCACTTCCAGCGATGTCTGAACCACCACATAGGCGGCGTGCAACATGACGCGCCAGAAATTGGCCTCGGTGGTGCAATAGAAACCGAAGCCCGCCGCCTGCAGCCGGTCGAACAGCACATGGTGCACCGCGAACAGACCGGCGGCCAGCACGATGGGGCGCCAGTCGAGGTAGACCAGCAGCAGGGCCAGGGTCACGAACACCCCGAAGTGAAACTCCAGTTCCCCCTTGGCGATCTGGATGTGCAGCGCCACCAGCGCCACCTGCATGCTGGCCAGCACCAGGCGAGACGTCAGTGTGCCCCGCGCGGCCATGTACACCAGCCCGCCGATGCCGGCAAAGACCAGGGCACCGAGCACGGCCAGTGTGGGCTCGTAATAGACCTGCCCCATGACCACCGCCACGACGGCGGACAGCACGACGGCAGCGAGCATCACCTTGTCGCCCAACAGGGCCTGGGCCTGCAAGGTCCGGGAAACATCGGAATGGGGTGTCATGGAGAACTCCTGGAATGGGTCATCGATAGGGGTCCGCTGGGGGATTCAGAAGCTTTCCCAGTCGCCTTCGGCGCTGGTGGGGGTCACCGGCTTGCGCACCGGCAGGGCGGCAGGTTCCTGGGGCGCCTTGGCAGCCGGCCGGACAGGGGCGGACAGCGACACGGGGCGGGCCGCAGGCACCGCCGGTGCACCGCTGCGTGCGGAAGGAGCCGACGGCGCCCGGGGCACCGGCGTCACCGGCGTCACCGATCGGACCGGAGTGAAGGACGACCCTTCCCCCTGGGCCAGCTTGAAGACCCGGATCACCTCGGCCAGGCGCTGCGCCTGGTCCTTCAGGCTCTGGGCCGCCGCCGCGCTCTGCTCGACCAGCGCCGCGTTCTGCTGCGTCATCTGGTCCAGCTGGTTGACCGCCGTGTTGACCTGGCCGATGCCCTCGCTCTGCTCACCTGCCGCCGCCGTGATCTCGCCAATGATGTCGCTCACCCGCTGCACCGAGCCGACGATCTCTTCCATCGTCTGGCCCGCGTCGGCCACCAGGCGGCTGCCTACCTCGACCTTGTCCACGCTGGTGCCGATCAGGCCCTTGATTTCCTTGGCGGCCTCGGCGCTGCGCTGCGCCAGGTTGCGCACCTCGCCGGCCACCACCGCAAAACCCCGGCCCTGCTCGCCGGCCCGCGCCGCTTCCACCGCCGCGTTGAGCGCCAGGATGTTGGTCTGGAAAGCAATGCCGTCGATGACGCCGATGATGTCGGCGATCTTCTTGGAGCTGTGGTTGATCTCGTCCATGGTCGAGACCACCTGGCCCACCACCTGACCGCCGCGCGCGGCCACCTCGGCGGCCGAGGCCGCCAGCTGGTTGGCCTGGCGCGCCGCGTCGGCGCTGTTGCGCACCGTGCTGGTCAGCTCTTCCATGCTGGCCGCGGTCTCTTCCAGGTTGCTGGCCGCCTGCTCGGTGCGCGCGCTCAGGTCCTGGTTGCCCGAGGCAATCTCCATCGACGCCGTGTTGATGCTGTCGGTCGCGCTGCGCA
>CALMYH010000175.1 GCA_937873395.1 uncultured Burkholderiales bacterium | reverse complement strand
CGCACCTTGATGCGGTCGATCACCACGTCGATGCTGTGTTTCTCTGTCTTCTTCAGCGTGGGCAGGGCGTCGGCCTCGACCACCTCGCCACCGACGCGAAAGCGCACATAGCCCTGGGCCTGCATGTCCGCGAACAGGTCGTGGAACTCGCCCTTCTTCTCGCGCACCACAGGCGCCAGGATCATCAGCCGCGTGCCCTCGGGCAGGGCCAGCACGGTGTCCACCATCTGCGCCACGCTCTGAGAAGCCAGCGGCAGGTCGTGCTCGGGGCAGTGGGGCGTGCCGGCGCGGGCGTACAGCAGGCGCAGGTAGTCGTGGATCTCGGTGACGGTGCCCACGGTCGATCGCGGGTTGTGGCTGGTGGCCTTCTGCTCGATGGCAATGGCCGGCGACAGACCCTCGATCAGGTCCACATCGGGCTTGTCCATCAGCTGCAGGAACTGCCGCGCGTAGGCCGACAGGCTTTCGACATAGCGGCGCTGGCCTTCGGCGTACAGCGTATCGAAAGCCAGGCTGGACTTGCCCGAGCCCGACAGGCCGGTGATCACCACCAGCGCGTTCTTCGGGATGTCCAGGTCGATGTTCTTGAGGTTGTGCGTGCGCGCACCGCGCACCGACAGGGTGGCGGGAGTCTGACGGGCCTTCTCGGTGGCCGCATGGCTGCTGGCCTGGGGCGGGGTGGGTGACGTGTTCAAGGGAGTGGAAGGGCGTGACCGGACGGCGGGCGGGCAACCTGACATGATAAGCCGCCACCTGCGGGTCGTGCCAGCCAAGGGCCCTGAGCTGTCTTTGGCCGGTCCCCCGGCCGACAGGCGGGCGCTTTGGCGCACAATACCGGGTTGGTCTGAACCCCAGACAGCCCCGTTCCGTGACGACTCCCTCCACCGCCCACACCGCCGTTCCGCCGGTGGCCGCTGCCCGCATGACGCCGGCCGAGCTGCGCTCGACCTGGTCGCTGGCTTCCATTTATGCCCTGCGCATGCTGGGCCTGTTCCTGGTGATGCCGGTGTTCGTGCTGGAGGCCAGTCACTACCCGGGGGGCGATGATGCGGTGCTGGTCGGCCTGGCCATGGGCATCTACGGCCTGACCCAGGCCTTGCTGCAGCTGCCACTGGGCCTGGCCTCGGACCGGCTGGGGCGCAAGCCGGTCATCCTGGCCGGGCTGGCGGTGTTTGCCATCGGCAGCCTGGTGGCCGCCTGGGCGCCCAGCCTGCACTGGCTGGTGGCCGGTCGCGCCCTGCAGGGGGCGGGCGCCATCTCGGCCGCCGTCACCGCTCTGCTGGCCGACCAGACGCGCGATCAGGTGCGCACCAAATCGATGGCCCTGATCGGCATCAGCATCGCGCTCATGTTCGTGCTGTCCCTGGTGGTGGCGCCCATACTGACGCCCCTGATCGGTCTGTCCGGCCTGTTTGCCATCACCGGCGGGCTGGCCGTGACCGGCATGGCCGTGATCGTCTGGGTGGTGCCGCCCGAGCCGGCCGAGCACCGCCAGCAGGCCCGTGGCGGCTGGCGACCGGTGCTGACCCACCCGGGTCTTCTGCGGGCCGACCTGGGTGTCTTTGTGTTGCACGCGGTCCAGGTCGCGATGTGGATGGCCATTCCTGCCCTGCTGGTGCAGGCGGGGCTGGAAGCCTCCGGTCACTGGAAGGTCTATCTGCCGGCGGTCACCGTCTCGCTGCTGATCATGGGCGGCTTCCTGTTCAAACTGGAGCGCCGTGGGCATTTTCGGGCCGTCTATCTGGGCACCATCGGACTCATGGTTCTGGTGCAGCTGGGCCTTCTGGGCAGCCTGGAGCGGCCTTCGCTCTGGGGTCTGGGCCTGCTGCTGACCCTGTATTTCGTGGGCTTCAACACCCAGGAAGCCACCCAACCCAGCCTGGTCTCTCAGATTGCGCCCGCGGCCCAACGTGGCGCGGCCCTCGGCGTCTACAACACCCTCATGTCGCTGGGCATTTTCACCGGAGGCCTGTTCGGAGGCCTCGCGCTGCGGGCCTGGGGCAGCACCGGCCTGTTCCTGGCCAGCGGCGGACTGATGCTGCTGTGGCTGCTGCTGGCCTGGCCCATGGCTACCCCGCCGTCATCGAGGCGCTGATTCCTGCCCGGGTCGGGAATCGGGGCCCGGTTCGGTCAGTCGGCTGTCGGTGGATTCCTCGGCTGGTCGCACCGAACGCAGCATCAGGGCCGACATGGTGCTGTACAGCGGCCTGCTGATCATGCGCGAGACGCCGCTGGCCACCAGGGCACAGGCCATCAGGCTGAGTACCATGCCATGGCCGTCGGTCATCTCCATCACGATGATCATGGCGGTGATGGGGGTCTGGGTGACGGCGGCCAGAAAACCGCACATGCCCAGGGCGATCAGGGCCATGCCATGGGGCGAATCGAGCAGCCAGGCGATGTCGGCGCCCACGCCGGCACCCAGCGACAGGCTGGGGCCGAAGATGCCACCGGGCATGCCGGTCCAGGCCGACAGCCAGGACGCAATGAACTTCAGGCCGGTGAACAGCAGCGGGGTGTGGGCCTGCGGGTCCGTGGCCGCCTGTTCCAGCAGCAGGTGGGTGTGCTGATGGCCCACGCCCACCGCAGCCCCACCACTGATCACGGCAATGACCGCCACCACAAAACCGCAGATGGCGGCAAAGGCCACCGGCCGCTTGCGGCGGTAGGCGCAGAAGCGGTCCGGCAGACCGGTGAACGAGGCCAGCATGAGCCGGGCCAGCAGGCCGCCGAGCAGGCCACAGGCGACGGCCACCACCGTGCCCGGGCCGATCAGTCCCCACCAGGACACCCCGTCGGTGCGCACGCGCCCGAAGTAGGACAGGTTGCCGAAGGCCGAGACGGCGACCAGGCCGGCCACCACGATGGCCACCAGCATCAGTGCACTGCTGCGTTCCATGAGGCGGCGCGAAAGCTCCTCGATGGCGAACACGATGCCGCCCAGGGGCGTGTTGAAGGCGGCGGCGATGCCGGCTGCGCCACCCGCCACCAGCAGTTCCCGGTCGGAGATGCCCGAGCGGGGCGAGAGCCAGCGGCGCGCGTGCAGCATGATGCCGGCGGCGACCTGGACCGAGGGCCCCTGGCGCCCGATCGACAGACCCGCCAGCAAGCCGCCCGAGACCGCCAGGATCTTGGCGATGCTCAGTTTGAGCGATACGAAGCGGCCACGCGTGTCCAGCGGCGTTTCGGGCGCCAGCGCGGTGAGCACCTGCGGCACGCCCGAACCGGCCGCGCCCGGCGCCCAGCGGCGCACCAGCCAGACCACCAGGGCCGTGACGGCCGGTGTCCACACCAGCGGCCACCACCAGATCGCACCCCGCATGTTCTGGTAGGCGCCGAAGGCGGCGTCGGCCAGCAGGGTGAACCCGACCACCGCGAGCCCGGCCAGCACGGCGTAGGCAATGATGATGGCCCGGTCCAGCCACTGACGCGCGTCGACCACCTCATCTCGCACGTTCCGCAGGAAATCCGGTTCACCCTTCATGGGTTTGCAGTGTAGAGGCATTGCCGGTCATCCGCTTGTGCCGGCAGAAGGGGATGTGGATCGGCACGGGGCCGGCCTTCCCCCAAATGGGGAGGGTCCGCTGGGCGGCGCGGATCGGATGGGGCACAATGCCTGCTTTGCATGGGGTGCCCGACTTGGACCGGTGCCCGCTTCACAGGACTCTCGCACATGGCATCCGTCAACAAAGTCATCCTCGTCGGCAACTGCGGTCGTGATCCCGAAATCCGTTACCTGCCTTCGGGCCAGGCCGTGGCCAACGTCAGCATCGCCACCTCCAGCCGCCGCAAGGACCGCAACAGCGGCGAGACGGTCGAAGACACCCAGTGGCACCGCGTCACCTTCTACGACCGCCTGGCCGAAATCGCCGGTGAATACCTCAAGAAGGGCCGTTCGGTCTATGTCGAGGGCCGCCTGAAGTACGGCAAGTACACCGACCAGTCCGGGGTCGAGAAGAACACGGTCGACATCATCGCCACCGAAATGCAGCTGCTTGGCGGCCGCGACGGCATGGGCGGTGGAGACGAAGGCGGAGGGGGCGGTGGTTACAGCCGCCCGGCCGCGGCGCCACGTGCCGCCGCGCCGGCGCCGCGCCAGGCCCCCGCGCCGGCGCCGGCACGCCAGTCGAGCGGCTTCGACGACATAGACGACGACATTCCGTTCTGAACGGCTCGCTCAGCCGCCGCGTCTTCCTCCCGACGCGGCGCTTGACCCGCCCGGCCCAGGCCGCCCGGCGGGTCTTCTTTTTTGGGGTGGGGTGGCCCGGAGGCTGGCTTGGCCGCGCACCATCACAGGCACAATGGGTTCCATGATGCCGACCGAAGAAGCTCCGCGCCACCTGCCGCCCGACGACCCGCTGCGGGTCGAGTTGCACAACGAAGTGCACGCCCGCCCTCCGGCGCGGATCCGCTTGCCGGCGCTGGTGGTCTATGTTGCGGTCTTCAACGCGGGCGTGAGCCGCGAGCAGGAATTCGAGCACCTGCGCGCCTTGCCGGGCCAGGAGGGACTGCGCCCCGAGGACCTGCAGGGGCATTTCCTGCGTTTGCGCCTGCCAGGCTGCACGCTCAAGTGGGAACGGCACACCGAGTTCACCCGCTACTCCGTGGTTCAACCCCTGCCCGCCAGTGCCAGCCTCGGGGCCAGCGACCCCGAGTTGCTGTCGCATCTGGCCGTGCCGCACGGCTGGCTGGCTGGCATTCCCGGACGGACGCTGGTGGCCATCAAGCTGGCCATGCTTCACGACGACCTGGCCGACCCACAGGCTTCCCTGGTCATGGCCCGCCACTGGCTGGGCGAGCACACCGTGGTGGCCTCGATGATGGGCAACCAGGCCCATTCGCTGGTGGCGACCGACTTCCTGCTGCGCGAAAGCGGCTTCGAACGCATGCTGGTGCTGGCACCGCCCGCCACCACCGAGACACGCGCCGGACGGATCTCGCAGCGGCTGCTCGAAGTCGAAACCTACCGTGTGATGGCCTTGCGAGGCCTGCCGGTGGTCAAGGATCTCGGCCATTTCCTGGCCGAGAGCGAGCGCACCCTGGCCGACATCACCGAGCAGCTGGAGAACAAGACGACCACCGACGAAGCCCTGCTGGAGACGCTGGTCTCTCTGGCGGCCGGTGTGGAACGGGCGACGGCCCAGCACGCCTACCGGTTCGCCGCCACGCGGGCCTACGACACCCTGGTGGCTCAGCGCATCGCCGAGCTGCGCGAGCGGCCGATTCCGGGCACCCAGACCATCGGCGAGTTCATGCAGCGGCGCCTGTCACCGGCCATGGCCACGGTGGCGGCCACCGCGCAGCGGCTCGCCTCGCTGTCCGAACGGGTCAACCGGGCCAGTTCCCTGCTGCGCACCCGGGTCGACATCGCCACCGAGGAACAGAACCGGCAGTTGCTGGAAAAGCTCACCAAAGGACAGGAACTTCAGCTTCGCTTGCAGAGCACGGTGGAAGGTCTGTCGATTGCGGCCATCAGCTACTACGTGGTCAGCCTCATCCTGTACATCGGCAAGGCGGGCAAGGCGGCCGGCCTGCCGATCCACCCCGAGCTGGCGGCGGGCGCACTGATCCCGCTGGTGCTGTGGGCGGTGTGGCGCACGACGCGCAAGATCCACGAAAAGCTGCACGCGGGTTCCTGAGCCGGCTGCTTCCTCAAGCGGGCGTCCTGGCGTTCAAGGCGGGCCAATGGAGGGCCTGGCTTGCGCCAGGGCGTTCATGGCCTGGTGATGGGTCAGGAACACCTGGCCGCTGAGGTGCTGCAGAAAATCGGTGCGCTGCAGGCGGTCCATGACCGGGCCCTTGACTTCGCTAAGGTGCAAGGCGATGCCCTGGTCGGACAGGCGCTGCATGATGGTCTCCAGGCTGTCGAGCGCGCTGGCGTCGATGTCGTTGACCGCCGTGCATTGCAGCACCACGTGCCGCAGTCCGGGGCGGGCGGCCACGGCTTCGGCCACGCGGTCTTCGAGGTAGCGGGCATTGGCAAAGAACAGGCTCTGGTCGACCCGCAGCCCCAGCACATCCGGGTGGGTGAGCACCTCGTGCCTGAGCACGTTGCGGTAGTGCTCGGTGCCGGGCACGTTGCCGACCACCGCAATGTGGGGCCGGCTGCCGATCCACAGGTGCATCAGCAGCGAGGCAATCACGCCGGTCATCAGGCCGCTGACCAGATCGACCATCAGCGTGACGGTGAAGGTCAGCCCGTGGGCAGCGAAGTCGGCCCGAGAGATCCGCCAGGAGCGGGCAAAGGCGCGAAAGTCGATCAGGCTGCCCAGGGCCATGAGGATGGTGGCCGCCAGCACCGCCAGGGGCAGGTGGTGCAGCCAGGGCGTGAAGAACAGGGCCGTCAGTCCCAGCAGCAGGGCCACCATGACCGTGGCGGCGGGCGTGCGGGCGCCGGCCTCGTGCTGCACCACGGTGCGCGAGAAGCTGGCGCCCACCGCAAACGCGCCCGTCAGGCCTGCCGCCAGGTTGGCACCACCCATGGCGCGCATCTCGGCGCTGCTGTCGATGCGCTCCCGGCGTCTGGCCGCCATGCTCTGTGCGATGGAGATCTGTTCAACGAAGGTGAGCATGGCGATCAGCACCGCTGGCAGCAGCAGGGCCTGCAGGGTGCCGGGTCTGACCGACACCAGGCTTTCGAAGGCCAGCGCGGGCAGACCCTGGGGAATGTTGCCGACGATCGCCAGGCCGCGCTCGGCCCAGCCCAGGCCCGCCGTCAATGCGATGGCGCCCACCATCACCAGCAGCGGGGCTGCCTTGCCCGTCACGTCGGCCACCTGGGCGGGCAGGCCAGCCTTTTGCAGTCCGGTCCTGAGCCAGCGCTTGCAGGCCCACAACACCGCCATGGTGCCCACGGCCACTGCCAGCGTGAGCCCGTGTGTCTGGTCGGCCTGCTGCCAGAGGCTGACCAGAAAACGCCACAGGTTGCCGCCTGGCAGGGGCGTGCCCAGCACATGCGGCAGCTGGCTCATGGCGATCAGCAGGCCGGAGGCGGTGACGAAGCCCGACAGCACCGGCGTGCTCAGAAAGCTGGCGATGAATCCCATGCGCAAGGCGCCCATGAGCATCAGCATGCCGCCCACCAGCACCGCCAGCAAGGCGGTGGCGGCGATGAACTCGGCGCTGCCGGCCTGTGCGACCGCGCTCACCGCAGCCAGCGACATGATGGAGCGCAGCGCCGCCGGTCCGACGCCGAGCACCGGGCTGGTGCCCATCAGCGCGTAGACCAACAGTGGCAGCATGCTGGCATACAGGCCGGTGACGGCAGGCATGCCGGCCAGCAGCGCGTAGGCCAGACATTGGGGGATGAGCAGCAGCGTCACCACTGCGGCGGCGGTGGCATCACCGGCGAACTGCTGGCGTCCGTAGCGGCGCGTCCAGTCCAGGACGGGAAACCAGGATTTTGTGCCCTTGGGGTCCAAAGCTCAGTCCGGCGCGTTGGCCGCCTCGGTGTGGATCACGCCACCCCCCAGGCACACCTCACCGTCGTACAGCACCGCACTCTGGCCCGGCGTTACCGCCCATTGCGGCTCGGCAAAGCGCAGGGTGAAGCCGGTGTCGTCCAGAGCGAGCGAGCAGGGTGCGTCGGTCTGCCGGTAACGCGTCTTGGCGGCGATCTGTGTGTTGGCGGGTGGCTCCCCCGCCACCCAGCTCACATCTTCGGCGCGCAGGCTGGGCGACAGCAGCCACGGGTGGTCGTGGCCCTGCACCACCCACAGGGTGTTCTTCTCGACATCCTTGCGCGCCACGAACCAGGGCTCGTGCTCGCTGCCGCCCTTTTGTGCGCCCTTGGACTTGACGCCACCGATGCCCAGGCCCTGGCGCTGGCCCAGGGTGTAGAAACTCAGGCCCACGTGCTGGCCGATGGTGCGGCCGGTCGGGTCCTTGATCGGCCCCGGCTCCTTGCTGATGTAACGGTTGAGGAAGTCGCGGAACGGCCGCTCGCCGATGAAGCAGATGCCGGTGCTGTCCTTCTTCTTCGCGTTGGGCAGGCCGATTTCGGCCGCGATGCGGCGCACCTCGGTCTTGGGCAGTTCACCCACCGGGAACAGGGTCTTGGCCAGCTGCGCCTGGTTGAGCCGGTGCAGGAAATAGCTCTGGTCCTTCAGCGGGTCCAGGCCCTTGAGCAGCTCGTGCTGGCCAGAGGCTTCGTTCAGGCGGACTCGCGCGTAGTGCCCGGTGGCGATTTTCTCGGCGCCCAGGCGCATGGCGTGGTCGAGGAAAGCCTTGAACTTGATCTCGGCGTTGCACAGGATGTCGGGGTTGGGCGTGCGCCCGGCCTGGTATTCGCGCAGGAACTCGGCGAAGACACGGTCCTTGTACTCGGCCGCAAAGTTGACGTGCTCGATGTCGATGCCGATCACGTCGGCCACGCTGGCCGCGTCCAGCCAGTCCTGCCGGCTGGAGCAGTACTCGCTGTCGTCATCGTCTTCCCAGTTCTTCATGAAGATGCCGATGACCTCGTGGCCCTGCTGCTTGAGCAGCCACGCACTCACCGCGGAGTCCACGCCCCCGCTCAGTCCCACCACGACCCTGGTCTTTTCCGTCATGGGCCCGATTATCCCGTCGGAGCGTCGCCGCCGCAGGCTTCAAAAAAATGAAACACGGCAGACTCGTGCGCCGAACGACGCCGGGGCGCTCCCGGCCTAAAGTCGCGGTGTTGCCCAGAAGACCCGCGCCTGTCCCCGGACCGATCACCATGCCCCGCCTGCCCACCCTCTTCATTTCTCACGGCTCGCCGACCTTCGCCCTGGAGCCCGGCCAGGCCGGCCCGGCCCTGATTGCACTGGGCAGGCGCCTGCCGCGCCCGCAGGCGATGCTGGTGGTCTCGCCGCACTGGACGACGCGCGATCCGCGTGTGGCCACGACGCCCCGTCCGACGACCATCCACGACTTCGGCGGTTTTCCGCCCGCCCTCTACCAGCTGCAATACCCGGCACCCGGAGCGCCTGAGGTGGCACAACGCGCCATCGACCGGCTGCGCGCGGCCGGCTACCCGGCCGAGGCCGACACGCAATGGGGCCTGGACCACGGTGCCTGGGTGCCTCTGCTGCACCTGTGGCCGCAGGCCGATGTGCCGGTGTTCCAGGTGTCCCTGCCCGCCGGGCTGGACGGCGAGCGTGCCTACGCCTACGGTCAGGCGCTGGCACCGCTGACCGACGAAGGGGTGCTGGTGATCGGCTCCGGCAGCCTGACGCACAACCTCTACGAGGTGCGCTTCGATGCCCCCGACGCGGCCGCCGAAACCTACGCTCTGGAGTTCGTGCACTGGATCCGAACCGTGCTCACCGCGCGCGACCACGCCCGCCTGCAGCAGACCATGACCCTCGCGCCCCACGCCCGGCGCGCCCACCCGACGCCCGAACACCTGTGGCCCCTGATGGTGGCGGCCGGTGCCGCCGGCGACCAGGTGTCTGCCATGCGCGTGGAAGGTGGCATGACGCACGGGGTGCTGTCCATGGACGCCTACTGCTTCGGCGACGTTCCGGAAGGTGCAGGCACGGCGGCCTGAAGGCGACGGGGCGCTGCGGGCGTGGCACACTGTCCCCACCATGCCGAGCATCGATCCCGCCGACGTCGAGTTCACCGCCATCCGTGCCCAGGGCGCGGGTGGGCAGAACGTCAACAAGGTCTCCAACGCGGTGCACCTTCGCTTTGCCGTGCGTGCCTCGTCCCTGCCCGACGATATCAAACAGCGCCTGCTGGACTTGAGCGACCAGCGCATCACCACCGAAGGTGTCATCGTCATCAAGGCCCAGTCCAGCCGCAGCCTGGAGCAGAACAAGGCCGAAGCCCTTGACCGGCTTCAGGCCCTGGTCGACAGCGTGGCCGTTCCCCGGCGGGCGCGGCGGCCGACCCGGCCGACGCGGGCTGCGGTCCAGCGCAGGCTCGATGACAAATCGGCCAGGTCCCGGGTCAAGCAGGCACGCTCGGTCCGTCGAGCAGGGGACGCTGGCGGCTGAGTCTTCGCCGCAGATGGGGCCTGGGCCGCTCAGCCCAGCATGGCTTTCCACATGCCTTCGCCCCAGCTGTTGGCGGCAGCGCCCGACCGGGCGTTGTGTTCCGGATCGACGGTGAAGCGCAGCTGCGGCGGCTGGCCCGGCACCACACTGGAAGCCACGTTGATGTTGATCGCCTCCTTGTGGGTGACGTTGGCCCAGCAGATGCCCACCGGGAGGTCGACCGGTCCGGCGGGTGTTGCCTGCGTCTTGCCCGCCACCCGATCCAGGATGTCCTCGGCGACCTGCCGACCGCTGCCAAAGGCCACATGTCCGCTCTTGGGCAATGGCGAACCCTGCGAGTCCCCCACCACGTAGATGCGGTCGTCGGCCTGGCTCTGGAAGCTTGGGAGCTTGATGGCAGCCCAGCGCTCGCCCAGTCCCGCCTGGCGGACCAGTGCCGGCGCACGCATGGGCAGCACCAGGTTGGCATGGTCGAACGGAACGTCACCGGCCGAGGTGCGCAGATGGCGTTTTCCCATGTCGACCGAGCGGATTTCCGTCTCGGGCATGTACTCGATCTGGGCCGCATAAAGGCTCTTCATGCCATTGAGAATGGGTCGGGCGATCGGCATCGGCATCGGATTCGGATTCGCATCGAGCAACAGGATCTTGCCCTTGGTGCCGCGTTGCTTCATCTGCTCGGCAATCAGGAAGGCCCGCTCGTATGGCGCTGGCGGGCAGCGGTAGGGCGGCTTGGGTGCACTGATCACGAAGTTTCCGCCCTTGGCCAGGAACTCGTCCACCTGCTGGCGCACGGCCATCTGCTCGAAGGCCCGGAAACCCACCGGCAACCGGTCTCGGGCCTGCGCATAACCTTCGATCGTTTCTTCCATGTAGTCGACGCCGGTCGCGATGATCAGAAAGTCATAGGGAATGCGCTGGGTGGGCGTCACCACTTCGCGCCGCGCGCGGTCGATCTCCATGGCCCGCTCACGCAGCCTGCGCGCGCCCAACTGGTCCACGCGCTGGTAGCTGCGCTGGAAGTCCGAGGCCGGCTGGTGGCCAGCGATGAAGTGGGCGCTGAGCGGGCAGGACATGAAGGCGTCGTTGGGTTCGAGCAGGGTGACCTGGGCGCCACCGCTGGCCAGCAGGGTGCGCACCGCACCCAGGCCCCCCCAGCCGCCACCCACCACCACCACCCGGGGTCGGGTGTCCTTCGATGGGACGGCACAGCCGGTGGCCAGCACGGCTGCACCTGCGGCTGCGGTCTGCAGGACATGACGGCGGGTGGGTGTCGTGGTTCGGGACATGAGGACCTCCTGGGATGGGTGAGAAAGATACCCTGCTGGGTAGGGTATATTCTGGTTGATCATCTAAACGCTGTCCCGGGTAAAAACCCGAGCATTGGCCAGGCTGGGTCAACCGCTCAGCCCCCCCTGCCTGTCACCGACGCATCGGTGTTCACCAGGTCCAGCGGATGGCGCCGCCCCGCCAGGTGGTCCTCGATGCAGCGCAGCACCAGCGGGCTGCGGTGCCGGTCGGCGCTGGCCCGCACCTCGTCGGGCGTCATCCACAGCGTGCGCACAATGCCCTCGTCCAGCGAGCGGTCGGGGTCGAAGGGGCCCAGTTCGCCACAGAACGCAAAGCGCAGGTAGGTGATGTCCTCGCCGGTGGCCGGCCGCTGGAAGCGCGACAGGTAGACGCCCACCAGCGCCGTGGGGGTGAAGCCGTGCGCGGTCTCTTCCAGCGCTTCGCGCGCCACCGCCTGCGCCGGGCTCTCGCCGGGGTCCAGGTGCCCGGCCGGATTGTTCAGCCGCAGGCCTTCCGGTGTGTGCTCCTCCACCAGCAGGTAGCGGCCACCCTGCTCGATGATGGCCGCCACGGTGACGCTGGGTTTCCATCGTGTGTTCATGTTTTGCA
>CALMYH010000174.1 GCA_937873395.1 uncultured Burkholderiales bacterium | reverse complement strand
AGCGCGACGGCGCCGTAGCTGCCGATGCGCGAGTCCTTCATGATCTCCAGCGCACGCTCGCGGCTGACCGATCCCCCCAGGGCATCGGCGGTGTCTGCCAGGCCGTCCTCATGAAAGGCGCCGGTCAGCCAGATGCTGAAGGCGGTGCTCAGCACCGCCGCCACCCAGGGGGCCGCGGGCTGCGCTGGCAGAACCTGCACCAGCCCCCAGAACACCAGCGCCGTCAGTCCGCCCACCACCCAGCCGACACCAGGAAAGTGCGCCGCGCTCGCGCGCAGCAGGGCCGGCGAGAAACCCACCCAGTCCGCCAGCCGTCCCGTGACCGGGATGCGGGTGAAGAACTGGAGCGCGATGAAGAAGTGGCGGAGGAACAGGAACTCCCCCCTGCGCCGCTGCGCGCCTTCCCCCCTCTCCTGCGGGCGGGGGGACGCAGCCAGCGGCCCGGCGGAGCCGGTTCCGCGGCTGCCCTGGATGGGGTCACCTCGCTCGTCTGACATGACTTCAAGCTTGCGGTTGGGCGGCCGTGGGTGTTTCCTCCTGCCGCGACACGCCGGCCGACTCGAAGCTGGCCATCTCGCGCAGGATGGCACAGGCGCTGGTCAGCAGCGGCCAGGCCAGGGCCGCGCCCGAACCCTCACCCAGGCGCAGGCCCAGATCCAGCAGCGGCTCGGCCTTGAGGTGGGACAACATCAGGGCATGGCCGCGCTCGCCGGAGCGGTGGGCAGACACACAGCGCTGCAACACAGCGGGCTGCAGCTTGCTGGCCACCAGCACGGCCGAGCTGGCGATAAAACCGTCGACCACAATGACACGGCGCTCGGCGGCGGCCTGCAGCACCGCGCCAACCATGGTGGCGATTTCGAAGCCGCCGAAGGCCGCCAGGGCCTCCAGCGGGGTTTTCGCGTCCGGGTGACGGGCCAGCACGTCTTTCAGGATGCCGATCTTGCGTTGCACCGCGTCGGCATCCAGGCCGGTACCGGCGCCGGTGCAGTCCACGATGTGAAGACCAGCCAGCCGGCTCATCAGCAGCGAGGCGGCCGAGGTATTGCCGATGCCCATTTCGCCCAGCAGCAGCGCGTTGCCGGGCAGGCCCCGGACCAGCGCGGCGCCGTTGG
>CALMYH010000173.1 GCA_937873395.1 uncultured Burkholderiales bacterium | reverse complement strand
CGACATGCCGGGGTTGCCCCCCATCCCGACGATCTGCGGGGTGTTGATCTTCACCCCTTTGATCACCTTCTTCTCGCGCAGGTAGCCGGAGACCACATCCCAGATGGGCGGGCCCTGGACGTTCTCCTGGACCGAAGCCCAGCCGGCCACCTTGTACTTTTTGTCGGCCTCAACCGGCTTGCCCTTGAGCATCATGTTGTTGATGCGCGAGCCCATGGCCGCGTTGGGCGATATCGAATAGGTCATGCCACCGACGCGCACCATGTCGCCGCCCTGCTGGAAATACGGATCGGGGTTGAAGATGTTGTCGGCCACGTCTTCCAGAATGGTCTTGATGTCGGCGCCGGTGAATTCGTTGAGCGTGGTGGTCGGATAGGTCAGCGCCATCTGGTCCATCATGCGCTCGTAGGTGATGGTGTCTCCCGGCAGCAGCGACGTGCCCCAGCGCACACCCGGCGAAAACGCAATGTCGGCGCCACGCACTTCCATCAGCGCATCGCAGATGACCTGGTCCCAGGAGCCGTTGAAGTTGCCACGGCGGTACAGCAGGTCTTCGGTGACGGCCAGCTTTTCTTCCAACCTGTCCTTGTAGGGTGCACGCACCTTGTCGATGAAGGCTTGCATCTCCTTGTCGGCCGGCAGCAGATTGGAGAACACCGGCAGCAGCTTGTAGCGGAAGTCCTGCACCTTGCCGCCCCGAACGTCGAGGTCGAGCACACCCAGGAACTTGCTGTTGGAGCCGGCGTTGGTCACCAGGGTCTGGCCACCCGCGTTCCTGACGATGGTGGGCGCCGGCATGCCGTCGTGGGTGTGGCCGCCCAGCACGGCGTCGATGCCTCGCACGCGCGAGGCCATCTTGATGTCCACATCCATGCCGTTGTGCGACAGCACGACCACCACCTGGGCGCCTTCGCCACGGGCCTGGTCGACCATCTTCTGCATGTGGTCGTCCTGGATGCCAAAAGTCCAGTCGGGCACCATGTGGCGGGGATTGGCGATCGGCGTGTAAGGGAAGGCCTGGCCAATGACCGCCACCTTGACACCATTGATCTCGCGCATGGCGTAGGGCTTGAAGACCAGGTCCTCGAAGTCGGTGGTCTTGACGTTCTGGGCCAGGAATTCGATCTGGCCCTTGAAGTCCTTCTCGACGATTTCCTGCACACGCTCGGCACCGAAGGTGAATTCCCAGTGCGGGCACATCATGTTCACGCCCAGCAGCTTGCAGGCATCGACCATGTCCTGGCCGTTGGTCCACAGCGAGGTGGCCGAACCTTGCCAGGTGTCGCCACCGTCCAGCAGCAACGCATGCGGACGGCTGGCCTTGAGCTGTTTGACCAGCGTGGCCAGGTGGGCGAATCCACCGACGCGGCCATAGGTCTTGGCCGCCTGGCTGAAATTCAGGTAGGTGAAGGCATGGGCCGCCGCCGTTCCGGGCCTGATTTTGAAATGTTTGAGCAGGTGCTCGCCCACGATGTGGGGCGGTTTGCCCAAGGCGTCGGCCACACCCAGGTTGACATTCGGTTCGCGGAAATAAATGGGGGTGAGCTGGGCGTGGCAGTCGGTGAAATGCAGGAAGCTCACATTGCCGAATTTGGGCACGTCATAAAGCCTTTCGCCAGCGCCTGGCTTGGCGGCCAGCACATCCTTGTGGGACAGGGCCATGCCGGAGGCGCTGGCCACCGCCAGCACCTGCATGAATTCACGACGGCTGAAGCTCATGGAACATTCCTTTTCAATTGTTCGCTGATATTTGAGGGAAATTTTTTTGCGGAAAACCCCCGCCCTTGCGGACGGGGGTGACTGCATCACCGCAAGCGGGGCTTTGCCCTCACTTGTTGACCGGCGAGGCCGGGTCGAGCAGGAGGGCCATCAGGTGCTTGAGCTGCTGCTCGTTGAGGATGCCCATGTGGCCGGCCCGGGGCATCTGGGAGCAGGCGGTGTAGGCGCGCGAGTTGTACAGCTTGCCCCAGGTGTACTCGACGATGGCCTTGGAAGCCGGCGAGTTCGGATCGGTCACGCCGCGCAGCTTGCCATAGTTGTAGAGGCTGGGACCGAGCGTGCCGAAGGACAGTTCTTCCTTGCTGATCTGGTGGCAGTTGTAGCAATTGCCGCCGTTGACCGTGGTGGCGGTGTCGGTCCAGGTCATGCCGCGACCGCTCTGGGCGATGGTCTCGCCCTGTTTCCAGTCGCCCAGGAACTTGCCGTCCGAAGGCCACTTGATGGTCTTCATGTTGGCCTCTTCGATGGCCTTGGCAATCTTCTCGTCGATCGGCTTGCCGGCCACGTCGGCCGCGGCACATTCGCGGTTGGCGTCGTCCTGATCCAGGCGGTCGAGTGTGGCGATGCCACGCGCCTGGAAGGAGGCCTTGATCACCTCGGCAGTGAGCTTGTCGTAGTCGGCCGACGAAGGCGAGGACGAGCAGGCAGCCAGGCTCAGCGCCACGGCGGGCAGCAGGGAAAAACGGGCAATGGTCTTCAACATGGGTTCTTCTCCTGTTCAGCGCTTGATGGCGGGCACGACGGACTCGGCACCCTTGGCATTGACGCCCATGTACTGGCTCAGCGCAATGGTCGCATCGCTGCCGAACTTGGGCTCAGGGAAGCGCTGCTGGCGGTAGCAGTCGTTCAGGCGAAGTTGCATGCCCCACATCTGGGCGTTGGACACACGGTACGCCGGCCAGGCGGCAAAGCCGACCCCGTCGCCCGGATTCTTGGTCAGGATGGGCAGATCCTGCAGGCGGATACGCTTGCCTTCTTCACCGTGACACGACGCACAAGAGAAGTCATGGGTGCCGCCGCGCATGAAGAACAGGCGCTTGCCCACCTCGTACATGGCTTTTTCCTGGGGCGTGTTGTTGGGCAGGTTGAATCGCATGCCCTTGGACTCTGCGGCCACAAAGGTGGCCAGCGCCGTCAGGTTGGCCATTTCACCTCGGCCAAAGGGCGTCTTGGCGATTTCGGCAGCATTGAAGCCCTGCAGGGTTTCCATGCAGGTCAGCAGGCGTGACTCGAGGTCCTGAACACGCCCGGTGTCCTTGAAGAAGCGCGGCAGTTCCACAAAGGCGCCTTTGATCACGCCAGGGCCCTTGCCCAGGTCGCATTTTTCAAGCGACGCGTTCTTCGGGCCGCGGGGCTTCTTCCAGAGATCTTCTCCCTTGGCTTCAAACAGCTCAGCCGGGTTGCCATCCTGCAGCATCTCGCGGTACTGCTGAATTCCGGCGGCGGTGGCATCCTGCTGTGCGTGAGCCCAGCCGGAAACCATGCCCAGCAGGGTAGCCGCAGCAGCGCCAGCGAACAGTTTTTTTCTCATCGGGTCGTCTCCTTCTTGTGTGAAAAAACCAAAAAAACGGCCAGTCCGCTGTGGCTGGCCGTTGTGCCCTGATCTCGGTCAGGCCACCGTCGCCTCGTCGGTGCGGGACTCGCCCTTGCTGTCGGTCCACTTCACCACGACCTTGTCGCCTTTGGCCGCGCCCTTGAACTTGAAGGACAGGAAGGGATTCTGGGACACTGCGGCGCTCCAGGCCGCCTGCAGCACGGTCTTGCCGTTGTGGGTGGCCTGCACGTCGGTGATGTAGTGGGCCGGAATGGTCTCGCCAGCCGGTGTCCTGCGCTGGCCGGTCTCCATGACGTGGGCCATGAGGACACGCACGGTGGTTTCGTCGCCGGCCAGGTTGGCACGGATGCGCATCGGATCTGCCATGATGGAACTCCTGAAAATCTGAATGGGAAACGGGGAAAGAAACGGGTCCGGTCAGGGGCGGGGCATCAGCCGCCGCAGCCACCCAGGGTGACCTTGGTTTCCTTGACGGCCGAGAAAAGCTTGCCGTCGGCCTTGACCACCGCCACCACGTTGGTGCTCTGGCCCATGCGCAGGCGGGTCTGCACATCGGCAGCGGTGCCAGCCGGGATCATGAACTTGGCGGCCAGGGGCGACGGGTTCTTCTCCACCAGCAGGTAGATTTCGGAGGTGTTGGGAATGCGGCTGACCGCTCCGACCGGCACCACGGCGCCGTTCTCAGCGATGTCGGGCGAGACGACCGACACCTGGTCGTTGGTCGCAGCTTCACCACCGACGGCCTTGAGGGCGTCGGCCAGGGACTTGGCGTCGAATCCGGCGCGGTCCATGGCGGCCATGGCCTGTTGCTGGGTGACAATGCCCAGCGAAACCAGGGTGGCGAAGGCACCGGTGGTTTTGAGGGCGGTGCGGCGGGTTGCTTTCATGTCATGCTCCTTGCGAAAAAACAGAAGGTCTCATTTGTCCGGCGCACCGGCGAGGATCCAGGCGGCGAGCAGCTTGAGCTCGTCGTCCTTCAGGTTGGGCTGGGCCGGCATGGGCACCGGACCGTACATGCCCGAACCGCCCGACTTGATCCGGGCGGCCACTTTCTCCAGGGCATCGGCCTGGCCCTTGTGCTTGGCGGCCACGTCCTTGTAGGACGGACCGACCATCTTCCTGTCCACCGCATGACACGCCATGCAGGCGCTCTTGGTGGCAAGCGCCTTGGCGGCGGCAGCGTCAACGGCCCAGCTCGGGCTGCTCAACAGGGTGACGGCGACGGCCATGACCAGGGAAGCGGATTTCATGCGCATAGCTTAAGTTCTCCGGGGTTGGGAATGTGTTGGGGTTTACGATTAAATCCGAATATCAGTAAGCACCGGCAAGATCGGTCAAGAGACCTTCCCGGCGCTCGGACTCACCGGGCTCCGCCGATGATCCACCTGGCCATGGCCTGGGCATCGGCGTCGCTCACCTGGGGCTGGGCCGGCATGGGCACCGGTCCATAGACGCCAGAGCCTCCGTTCTTGATGCGCCCGACCAGATAGGCTTCGGCGTCGGCACGGTCCTTGGTCTTCGCCGCGATTTCGTTGAAGCCGGGTCCGACGATCTTGTTGGTGAAGCCATGGCAGGCGGTGCAGCTGTTTGACGCGAGCAGCGCCCTGACGTCGCTGCCGCCCGAGGCCGCTGCAGCGACCACCACAGGGGCGGGCCTGGGCTGGCTGCCGACCGGACCTGTCGGTGGCGGCTGGGTGGTATCGGCGCCTCGCACCGGGCCGATGACCCGGTTCTGTTCGGCGATGTTGCCATGGGCATCGCGCGCGAAACCCGGCAGCGAGCTGCGGATCTGCGGGTCGACCGGGCAATTCTTCATGCAGGCCACGTTCTTCACGTCGCCCTTGCCATCCACGCGCCACAGCGGCTCGTAGAACACCATGCCGTTGCGGTTGGGCATGCGCTTTTGCACCTCGGCGATGTTCTGGTCCGACAGCACAAAATCGTCGGGCACCACCTCGGCCAGGTTGAGGATGTAGGCCACGGTGGCGTACACCTCTTCGGTGGTCAGGGTCTTGGGCGCGTTCCAGGGCATGGCCCGGTTGATGTAGTCCCACAGGGTAGACACCGTGGGCACCTTCATCATGGTGGTCTTCTGGGGGTAGCTGGAGCCCTCCTCCAGATTCTTCACGCGGCCACGGGCGATGTCCTCCTTGGTGGTGCCGCCAACGATGGGCGTGAAGACCTCGTTGGACTCACCGAACACCCCGTGGCAGGAGGCACACTTGGCTTCCCAGACTTCTTCGCCCTTGCTGACCGACCCGGAACCCTTGGGCAAGCCCTTGAAGTCGGGACGCACGTCGATGTCCCAGGCAGCGACTTCGGCCTTGGTGGCGTCGCGCCCGATGTCATGCCAGGGCGCCTTCTTCTGGGCCAGCGCGGGGCCGGTCACCAGGGCCGCCAGGACGAACGCCGCAGCGGCAGCGCGAGCAGAAATGCGGAACATGGTTTTCATCAGTACACCTGCACGTTGGAGACTTCACCGTTTTCGGACACCAGCCAGCTCTGGATGGCGTTCTGGTGGTAGATGGAGCGGGTGCCGCGAACGGCTCGCAACTGGTTGATCTTGGGCTGCACATAGCCGGTGCTGTCGATGGCGCGGCTTTGCAGGATGGCGGGCTTGCCGTCCCAGACCCAGTCGATGTTGAAGCGCGTGCAGGCCTTGGGCAGGATCGGCCCCTCCAGGCGCGCGGTGCGCCAGTTGCGTCCCCCGTCAACCGACACATCGACGCGCTTGATGCTGCCCCGGCCCGACCAGGCCAGTCCGGTGATGTTGTAGTAGCCCTTGTCCAGCAGGGTCTGGCTGCCCGAGGGCGTGGTGATGACGCTCTTGCATTCCTGGATGCCGGTGTACTGGCGGTGCGTGCCATCGGGCATGTGGTCGACATAGTGGATGGCCTCGTCCTTGGTGGCCCACTTCATGTCACCCACCTCGATGCGGCGCAGGTACTTCACCCAGCTCACCCCCTGCACTCCCGGCACCACCAGGCGCAGCGGGTAGCCGTTCTCGGGCCGCAGCATTTCGCCGTTCATGGCCCAGGCCACGATGCAGTCGTCCATGGCCTGATCGATGGCGATGGTGCGGGTCATGGACGAGCCGTCGGCGCCTTCGGCCAGCACGTACTTGCCCTTCTTCTTGTCGTAGCCGCACATCTCCAGCAGCGTCGACAGCAGCACCCCGGTGAACTCCGAGCAGCTGAGCATGCCATGGGTGTACTGCACGGACGGCAGGGCCACATTGCCCCATTCGGGCGCCGAGTTGGCGCCACATTCGATGAAGTGGATGCGCGAAACGCTGGGCAGGCGCATCAGGTCGTCCATGGTGAACACACGCTCGCGCTTGACCAGGCCATTGATCATCAAGCGGTGCTTGGACGGGTCGATATCCCACCAGCCCTGGTGGTGGCGCTCAAAGTGCAAGCCGCTGGGCGTGATGATGCCGAACAGGCCCTGCAAGGGCGTGAAGCTCACCGAGGCCGCCGACACCCGGGTCAGCCCCGGACTCTCGCGGCGCTGCAGGTTGGCTTCCCATTTGCTGGGCTTGCCATACCCGTCGTGGGCCACCGGGAGCCCCAGCCCGGTGCTGTGCTCGGGCAGCTTGAGGATGGCATCCTCGCCCTCGGCGGCGATGGCCCGCGTGGCGCCGGCGGCCGACGCGGCCACCCCGGCACCCATGGCCAGGGCCTTGCCCATGAAGCCACGGCGCGCCTTGCGCGCCTCTTCAAGCTTCTCGGCGCTCAGGTGATTTTCGGGTGCGGGCAGTACGCGCCCAATGACTTCACTCAGGTCTTTAGACACTTGCTTCTTCCTTCTCGTTGGCAGGGGGA
>CALMYH010000172.1 GCA_937873395.1 uncultured Burkholderiales bacterium | reverse complement strand
ACGACAAGTGGAACGAGCTGGCCGACGTGATCCTGGCCAACCCGCCGTTCATGTCGCCCAAGGGCGGCATCAAGCCACACAAGCGCTTTTCGGTACAGGCCACGCGCAGCGAGGTGCTGTTCGTGGACTACATGGCCGAGCACCTCACAGCCACGGGCCGCGCCGCCATCGTGGTGCCCGAGGGCATCATCTTCCAGAGCGGCACCGCGTACAAAGCCCTGCGCAAGATGCTGGTGGAAAGCTGCCTGGTGGCTGTAGTAAGCCTGCCGGCCGGTGTGTTCAACCCCTACAGCGGCGTCAAAACCAGCATCCTGATTCTCGACAAGCGCGTGCACAAGCAGACCGACAGCGTGCTGTTTGTGAAGGTGCAGAACGACGGATTCAACCTGGGCGCACAGCGAAGGGCGGTCGCGGGCAACGACTTGCCGGAGGCGACGAGATTGCTGCGCAGTTGGATCACGGCGCCGTTGGCGTTCGAGGGCGACGGGGTGATGGCGCAAGCGGTGGCGCGTGGGCGGATTGGTGAAAGCGGGGATTTCAATTTGAGTGCGGAGCGGTACGTCGCAACCGCGATTCACAACACAGACTGGCCCCTACTCGCTCTTTCAGAGATCGCCGAGTTTCGGAGCGGGCTGTGGAAGGGAGAAAAGGAACCACTGCGTACGGTGAAAATTCTGCGGAACACCAACTTCGCAAAGGGCGGCTTCTTGGACCTGTCCGATGTTGCAGAACACCCCGTAGAGGAAAGGCAACTGGAGACGCGAAGACTTCAGTACGGAGACATCCTCTTGGAAAAGTCTGGTGGCGGTCCGACACAGCCTGTAGGCCGGGTGGCGCTTTTTGGGTTAAGCGAAGGTGAATACTCCTACAGCAACTTCACGGCCCGAGTGCGTGTTGTGAATAACAAGGCCAACCCACTATTCGTTTGGTTGATGCTCAACGCCATCTATCAGCGAGGCGGCACTGAAGGCTTGCAGAAGCAAACGAGTGGCATTCGAAACCTCGACAACCCGGCATACCAAGCACTGAAAATTCCCCTCCCGCCCCTCGAAGTCCAGCAGCAGATCGTGGCCGAAATCGAGGGCTACCAGAAGGTCATCGACGGTGCCAGACAGGTACTTGACAACTACAAACCTCAGATTGCGATTGATCCGACTTGGATGATGGTTCGACTGGACAGTGTTTGTGAGGTAAATCCCAAGAAGTCGCAGGTTGAAATCACAGACCCAGACCTACCAGTTTCATTCGTGCCAATGGCTGATCTATCCGAGTGCGAGATGCTTTTTGAAGCGAAGTCGCAGCGACCGATTGGTGAGGTATTCAAGCAGTACACCTATTTTCAAGATGAAGATGTTTTGCTGGCAAAGGTGACGCCATGCTTTGAAAATGGGAAATCTGGTATTGCAAGGCAGCTTGTCGGAGGCATTGGTTTCGGCTCCAGCGAGTTCTACGTTTTGCGCGCAAAAGCCGATACAACATTGCCAGAATGGTTGTATTTCCATGTGACGGCAGACCGCTTCAGAGAGCTGGGTGCGGCACAAATGACCGGCACTGGTGGCTTGCAACGAGTGCCCCGTGAATTCGTCGCAGCTTGGGAAATCCCCCTCCCCGACCTCGCCACCCAACGCGCCATCGTCGCCGAGATCGAAGCCGAGCAAGCGCTGGTCAACGCCAACCGCGAGCTCGTCCGCCGCATGGAAGCCAAGATCAAGGCGGCCATCGACCGGGTGTGGGGCTCTGG
>CALMYH010000171.1 GCA_937873395.1 uncultured Burkholderiales bacterium | reverse complement strand
CTACCCCAAGGTCCCCAATCGGTCAGGCTCTTGCCGTTGAGGGGGAGTCCATATATGAATTGTTAGAGCCCTGCTGTGTGTGCATAACTAGCAGCCCGTTTGCCGATGGCTGTTACTACATACGCTGCCTCGGATGGCCCCATGAGTTGAACCCTCCGGATCGTGTTGAAGGACTCCAGTACCTCTAGCTCTTGATCGACGGTAAGAGTTCCACTCCAGAACTGAGGCCCGGCACGCAAGGCAGCTATGATATCGCTCAGCCAGATCGCGACAGCTGTCTGCTCCAAACTGCCAGTGCTGATCTTCTTTTGGGTAGGAGGAATATTAGCAATGACAGAAAGCAATTTGATCTGAACTGCGGAGAGTCTAGAGAGATGCTCTACAACAGATATCTTTTCTCGGTCCTCTGAATGTGCCTTATTGCCGCACGCAGCGACTATTCGCCCGATTGCATCCACCTTGGCCGGATCTGATTCGTAAGAGACTTTATCCGACATGATCTTGAATGTGGCGAGAGCCTCCGTACTCTCAAACCATGACTTGTCAATCGAATCCTCACCTGCGGCTTTGACCTGGTCCGAGATCGCCTGAATGGCAGCCTCAAGATTCTTAAGCCGAATGGCATCGGCCTTGTCAAAGATGAGGTGATCCAGTGCGCCGCCAACCATCGGAATGCAGGAAACCGCGGCGCGTATCCAAGTCACCCCGTCAGGCACATAACGAGACAGGTCAGTTGTCATAGGGCTCTAACGCTGTAGGTAAGCGGAATGACGACTAGGAGCGAAGCGGCGCAGGCGGCATGTCCGCTTGACCGACCTGTTATGCCGGTTTTCGACTCGGTTTGGCGCAAGTCGTGCACGGTTCGTAAGTGCTCGATTACTGAGGTGGACTCCTTCATTCAGGCGCACTATCTGGCAAAGCGTCCGGCGATTGTGATGCTGTGCCTTATAGCAGAACGGGATGGGGAGCCGATAGGCTGCATTGTGTATTCAGCGCCGCCGCGTGAGGCTGACAAGCGATATGGAGGAAAGGTATGGGAATTGGCCCGCGTGTATCTGTTGGACGAGATACCGCGCAACGCTGAGACGTGGTTGATAGGCCAGAGCGTGCGGTTTATCAAGAGGCACCACAAGGAGGTTGCTTTCCTACTGAGCTACGCAGACCCATCGGCAGGGCATTCCGGAACAATCTACAAGGCCGCGAACTGGCGGCTTGACGGCAAGACAGACGACGAAAGGAAAACGCCGAGATGCGATTACTACGACGAGAGGACTGGCAAGAAGTATGGGCGGCGCGGGAACATGCCGCAGGATGCCGTGGTGGTGAGAAAGCCACGGGTTTCAAAATGGCGCTTCACGCTGGCACTGGTGGGGCATAACTTTAATGTATCCGACCAGCCAAACATCCACATCTGGACATTTCCATCCGCTGATCGCCTTTTCTGTCCATATACAGATTCCACATCTGCCTATTTCCCATCCCTGATCCGGTCCGCCAACCGCAGCGCGCGGGCCACTTTCTCGGGCATGCGCCACAGGCGCGCCGCCGCGTCCCAGGTGGCGCCGGCCGCGCGGGCGGCGGCCTGCAGGTCTTTCTCGGCATAGCTTATCTGCACGCCCACCACCTGCGCCCCACGGGCGCGCACGGGGGCTTGCTCCACCACCAGCTCCACCGTGGTGACGCGGGTCTGTCCGCTTTCGTCCAGCCGGTGGCGCACGCAGACCAGGGCGTCGCCCCACTGGGTGGCCAGTTTGAGGGCGCCGGGTTTGTCGGGCGCGTGCTTCTTGATGACTTTCCAGCCCGACACGGCCCGGCCGGTCGGGCGCGCACGGGGCCGGGGGCTGGCCCACCCGTTGCCAACCCTGTCCCCCTCCCGGCCCGCCATCGGGTTGAAACTTTTTGTATTCACGCGGCCATTCTGCCGAGCCCTGCCGGCCTTGTGTAGCCAGGCCCTGTCAATTCCTGCTGTCGTACGATGACGGCATGCAACAAACCGAGCAATCCATCCCCCAAACTGTGGATGTCCTCATCGTCGGCGGCGGCATTGCCGGGGCGTCTCTGGGCTTTTTTCTGGCGCCGCAGGCGCGCTGCGTCATGCTGGAGCGCGAGAGCCAGCCGGGTTACCACAGCACCGGCCGCTCGGCGGCGCAGTTCATTGCCAGCTACGGGCCGCCGCAGGTGCGGGCGCTGTCGCGGGCCAGTGAGCCGTTCTTCTTTCAGCCGCCACCCGGTTTTACCCAAGCGCCTCTGCTCACGCCACGCGGCCTGCTGACGGTGGCCGGGCCCGATGAAATGGCCAGCCTGGACGAGGCCTGGAGCACGCTGGCGCAGACCAGCCCGAACGGGCGGCGGCTGTCGGCGGCCGAGGCGCTGGCGCTGATGCCGGCGCTGCGGCCCGAGAAGGTGACGGCCGGCATTTATGAGCCCGACAGTTTCGACATGGACGTGCACGCCATTCACCAGGGCTTTCTGCGCGGCTTCAGGCAGGCGGGCGGGCAACTGGTGACCGGTGCCGAGGTGGTGTCGGCCACGCGCGGGGGCGAAGGGCTGTGGCGGGTGCGCACGGCGGCCGGTGGCGAGTGGGCGGCCCCCGTGCTGGTGAACGCGGCCGGCGCCTGGTGCGACGCGCTGGCGCAGCTGGCCGGGGTGGCGCCCATTGGCCTGGTGCCCAAGCGCCGCTCGGCCTTCACCTTCTTGCCGCCGGCGGGCACCGACACGGCGGCCTGGCCGCTGCTGCTGGCGGCCGACCACAGCTTCTACATGAAGCCGGACGCTGGCGCGCTGCTGGCCTCACCCGTCAACGAGGACGCAACCCACCCGCAGGACGTGCAGCCCGAAGAGCTGGACATTGCGCTGGGCATGCACGCCATCGAAACCTGGACCACGCTCACGCCCCGCCCCACCCACACCTGGGCGGGGTTGCGCTCGTTTGTGGCCGACGGTGACCTGGTGGGCGGCTTCGACCCGGTGGCACCGGACTTTTTCTGGTGCGCGGCCCAGGGCGGCTACGGCATACAGACCAGCGCCGCCATGGGCGAGGCCTGCGCGGCGCTGGTGCGCGGGCAGCCTCTGCCGGCGCACATCAGCGACTGCGGGTTGACGGTGGAGATGCTGTCGGCGGGGCGCCCTGCCCTGCGCCGCTGAGGCCGGGTCAGCGCGGCTGAAAGAACGTCGCCGCCCCGGCCACCGCCGTCTCATCCGCCTGCACCGCATCGGGCGGGCCGCCCTTGCCCCAGAGCACGCCGGCCAGGGGCATGGACAGGAAGTCGGCGCACAGCTGGGTGGAGTCGATCAGGGGCTGGGCCTTGCGGCGTTCGCCGCTGGTGGTGACCAGCCACAGGCGCTTGGTGGCCATCTGGGCCTTGAAGTCCAGCCCGGGCACGCGCATCCAGGCGCTCCAGTGGTCCAGGTAGGTCTTGAGCGTGGACGGAAAGCTGTACCAGTAGACCGGGGCCACCAGCACCAGGTCGGTGCAGGCCAGGGTGGCGTCCAGCAGCTGGCGGGCGCGGCCCTCGGGCATGGGGTAGCTGCCGGCGGTGTGGCGCAGGTCCACAAAGGGCGGCAGGGGTTCGTCGGCCAGGCGCAGCCAGGTCTGGGTGGCGCCGGCCGGCAGCCGGGCCGCGGCCTGGCGCGCCAGCCATTCGGTGTTGCCCATGTGGCCGGGCTCACGGGTGGAAGCAATGAGGAAGAGATGATGCGACATGGGCCGATTGTGGCGCCAGCGGTGCGGGGCTGCTGGCCGCTGCCTGCGCCGTTTCAGTCACTGTCGATCAGCGGCACGCCCGAGCGGCGCGCCGCGTCCACCACCTCATGCAGCAGCCGCCGGCTGCCGGGTTGGACCAGGGGCTGCGACTGCAGACGCCTGAGGGTGGCCATGCCTTCGGGGAACAGGCAGACACAGGCATGCTGGGGGTGCTGCGCCGAGGCGTAGACCAGACCCTGGTGACCGGCCTTGAAGCTCTCCAGCGCCAGGGCCTGGGTCTGGCCGATGCGCAGGCTTTGCAGCAGGGGGCAGGGGTCGTCAGTGACCCGCTGCGGTGGCCAGGCCCAGCACCCGCGGGGCGTCCACGCCCTGCTCCAGCGCCACACGTGGCGTCTGGCCGTCCAGCGCCGGGTGCGGACTTTCCAGAAAGGCCAGCAGCTGCCAGCCGTCGGTGGAGCCCAGCGCCTGCGACAGCGGCTGGAGGTGCGGAAACACGAAGGGCTCGAACTGCCAGCGTGGCAGTTTGTGGCCGCGGCGCAGGTGCGACACACCGATGCAGCGGCCCGCCTTGATCCAGGCGTTGATGGTCACGCGCGAGGTGCCGGCCAGGTCGGCGGCTTCGTCGGTGGTGATCATGTCGGCCGCCTGGATGCGCTCACGCCGGTAGGCCGCGCCCGAACGCAGCAGCGCCGCGGTCTGGGCGTCGCTGGCGTAGGGGTCGACGGGCCGCCTGGCGTGCGAGGCTTTGGCCGGCGGTGGCAAGGGAATGGCAAGCGTGTTCATGGCGGACGGCA
>CALMYH010000170.1 GCA_937873395.1 uncultured Burkholderiales bacterium | reverse complement strand
CGCCAGTGCTAGCTTTTCGTACCGTCACTTATTGCACTGAAAACGAGGAGACCCCGGCAGCGACCTATGGACGATCGCCCTCGACCTGGCGAACGCCCGCCTTGCCGTTGAGCGGGAAGGGCTGGAGAAGGCCCGCGCCGAGCTAGAAGCCGACCGCAACGAGGCAACCGAGCTGGCCGACAAACTGGCCGGCGACGTGGAAGCCCTGCAATCCCGCTTGGCGTCCATCGAGGCCGCCGAAGCGGCCGCACGCGGCGAAGCCGACGAGCTGCGCGGCCAACTGGCCACCGCCCAGGAACAGGCGCACACGGCAGAGGCACGCGCCCAAGAGATCGAGCGCCGGGCCGGCGAGCTGCGCACGGAACTGGACAGGGCGCACCAGGACGCCGACCAGGCACGCGGGGCACTGGCTGAACAGCAGAAGGCCAGCCAGGCGGCCGCCGCTCAACTCGACCAGGTGCGCGCCGAACTGGTGAAGGTACAGGCCAAGGCCGAGGCCAGCGAGGAAGCTCACCAGGAACAGCGCAAGGCCACAGCGGGCGAGGCACATCGCATGGCCGAACGCCTCACCGCCGCCCAGGCCGAGCGCGACCAGGCCACGAAGGCGGCCGCACAGGCCCGCGAGGAAGCCGCCCGCCTGGCCGGGCAGCTCGACACGCTCAAGGAACAATCGGCCGCGCTGCTGGCTCGCATCACGCCGCCGGCGGCCGAGGCGAAGCCGACCAGGAAAAAGCCCGGCGGCGAGTGATCGACCGCCCCTCAAGTGTCAATAAAGCCCAGGCAGCACATTGACACTTGAGGGGCACGCTTTAGCCGCTAAAAAGCACGCAAGGCAAACAGCACGCATATTCCCCTTGGCGTCCGACTTGCCCCTTGGGGCGCTTACAGCAAGTCCTCTTTGTTCGGCGTCGGGTTGAAATTGAAGCTGGGAATCTTCCCGGCTTGCTCGCTGGCAGGGCTGGCCGGAGCTGGTACGGCCGGCTTTGGCGTGACGGCTGGAACGGTGGTCGGCGAGTTGCTGGCCGACCTGGTGGCGGCCTTCGGTGTCGGCGGCGCGGTGTCGGCCGGCGCTGCCTTGATGAACCGCTGGACGTGCCGGCGGAACGTCTCATAGCTGGTTTTCACCCGGCCGGTTTCGTGCATGTGATCGTAGATCGTCGTCAGCGCGTAGCCGGCTTCCATTGCCTCGACCACATCCCCGCGCACCGCCAGAAACGCTACTGCCGCCGCGTCCTGGCGGCGCTTCTTCTCGGCCTTCTGATCGGCCCAGGCGGCAAGTTCATCGGTGTATCGGGTTCCCATCGGCTTCATTCCTGTTTGTGTAATGCACGCGGGTTCATGTGTGTAAAGCTAGTGGAAAGCACATGGAATATGCGCTGAAACGGCGCGTGAAGTCCTGCAAGCAAGCGGATTCCCCTGCATTTTGCCGTGTTGCATCCATAGACGCTAGGTTTCCTTGCTAGATACCATGCAAATCCACAATGGCGCGTGTATAGTTTCCGCATTGAATGCAATGCTGAATAGAGGGCAGGATGTGTGAAGTAGGCCCACCATTCAAGCATGGTGATCCTCTTCACTTCCCCTTATTCGCGCCTGCGGCGCTCAACGGGGCATCCTGCCCTGCGGGGCCAGCCGGCGGCCGCCGGCAACGACAGAGGACGCCAAGATGGAGGCCAACGAGAACAAGGTAACGAGGAAGGGCAGCACGCCCATCAAGGTCTATTGCCTGCCGGATGAACGGGCCGCCATCGAGGCCAACGCCCAGGCCGCCGGCATGAGCACGTCCGCCTACCTGCTGGCGGTCGGCCAGGGCTACCAGGTCAAAGGCGTGACCGACTTCGAGAACGTGCGCGACCTGGTGCGCGTGAATGGCGACCTCGGCCGGCTGGGCGGCCTGCTCAAGCTCTGGCTGACCGACGACCCGCGCACGGCCCGCTTCGGCGATGACACCATCCGGGCGCTGCTGGCCCGGATCGAGGCGACCCAGGACAAGATCAGCACCATCGCGGAAAGCGTGGTGCGGCCGCGAGGCGGACGATCGTGATCGCCAAGCACGTGCCCATGCGCTCGCTGGGCAAGTCCGACTTCGCCGGCCTGGTGCGGTATGTCACCGACGCGCAGAGCAAAGACCACCGGCTGGGCCAGGTGCAGGTCACGAACTGCGCCGCCGACACCGTGCGCGATGCCATCACCGAGGTGCTGGCGACCCAGCAGGCCAACACGCGGGCCAAGGGCGACAAGACCTATCACCTGATCGTCAGCTTTCGCGCCGGCGAGCAGCCGAGCGCCGACACCCTGCGGCAGATCGAGGCCCGAATCTGCGCCGGGCTGGGCTTTGCCGAGCATCAGCGCGTCAGCGCCGTGCATACCGACACCGACAACCTGCACATCCACATCGCCATCAACAAGATTCACCCGACCAGGGGCACGATGCAGGAGCCGTACTACTCGCATCGGGCGCTGGCCGACCTTTGCGCGACCCTGGAACGCGACTACGGCCTGGAGCGGGACAACCACGAACCACGCCAGCGCGGCGCGGCCGCCAGGGCCGGCGACCTAGAACAGCACGCCGGCGTGGAAAGCCTGGTCGGCTGGATCAAGCGCGAGTGCCTGGACGAGATCAAGGGCGCGGCGAGCTGGGCCGAGCTGCACCAGGTCATGCGCGACAACGGCCTGGCGCTGCGCGCACGCGGTAACGGCCTGGTCATCGAGGCCGGCGACGGCACGATCATCAAGGCCAGCACCTTGGCCCGCGACCTGTCCAAGCCCGCCCTGGAAAAGCGGCTTGGCACGTTCGAGGCGTCGCCCGAGCGCCAGGCCACGCCGGCACGGCGCAGCTACCAGAAGGGACGGCCGATGCGCTTGCGCGGCGGCCTGGACACGACCGAGCTTTACGCCCGGTACAAGGGCGCGCAGCAGACCCTCACGGCCGCCAGGGCCGGCGTGCTGGCCGAGGCGAAGCGCCGGAAAGATCGGGCCATCGAGCACGCCAAGAAGGCGGCGGCCACCCGGCGGGCGGCCATCAAGCACCTGACCGATGGCCGGCTGACCAAGAAGCTGCTGTATGCCCAGGCCAGCGCCGCGCTGCGGGCCGACCTGGAGGCGATCCACAAGCGCCACGACCAGGAGCGGGCGGCTATCTACAACGAGCACCGCCGGCGGCCGTGGGCCGACTGGCTCAAGCAGCAGGCAATGGCCGGCGACGGCCAGGCGCTCGATGCGCTGCGCGCCCGCGAGGCGGCCCAGGGCCTCAAGGGCGACACCATCCAGGGCGACGGCCAGGCGAAGCCCGGCCACGCCCCGGTGATCGACAACATCACGAAGAAGGGCACGATCATCTTCCGGGCCGGCAGCTCGGCCGTGCGCGATGACGGCGAGCGCCTGGCCGTGTCCAGCCAGGCCGACCGCGCCGGAGTGGCGGCGGCGCTGCGCCTGGCAATGGAACGCTACGGCGAACGCATCACCGTCAGCGGCAGCGTGGAGTTCAAGGCCGCCGTGATCCGGGCGGCCGTCGATGCCCAGCTCCCCATCACCTTCGCCGATCCGGCACTGGAAAGCCGGCGGCAGGCCGAGGCCACCAAGGCCCAGGCCAAGCGCCGGCCAGGTGTGCCCCCTGTCGGCCAGGAGCCGCCGCCGCATCGCCGGCACGGCCTGCGCACGTTGGGCCAGCTCGACGGCCTGCACATCGAGGGCGAAGCCCAGCGGCCGGCGCAAGCGCCGACCCAGGCCACCCCGACGCCGCCGGCGGCCAAAGTGCAGCAGCCGGCCAGGCCCGCGCCGTCCGAGCTTGAACAGCGCGAGGCGCGGCTACGGGCGCAGATGGAAGCCAAGAAGGCGAAACGCCAGGAGGGCAAGAAGCGCGGGCGATGACGCTTGCGAATTCTCGGATGTTCGATTAGCATCCGAGTTAGCAGCTAGAAGCTATATAGCAGCTAGTTAGCTTACACCGATGTTCAACAAAAATGGCCGGGCGCAACGGTGTCGCTCAGGTCGGGTACCGGGACAACGATTCGGCGTGTTGTCTCTGTGATGGCCCAACGCCGCCAGTTTGCCGAAAAGGCAGCTAGGCCGGCGCAGCGCAGCCGCTCATCACATCGAGGAACTCGACCATGAAACACGTCCGCCTTTTAGCGGCTAAAACCGCGCTCGCCGCTGCCCTGGCTGGCAGCATCATCATCACCCCGGCGCAGGCCGGCATTCCCGTCATCGACGGCGCGAACTTGGGCCAGAACCTGATGACCGCCATCGAGTCGGTGGCGCAGACGCTCAAGCAAATCGAGGAATACCGCACCCAGCTCCAGCAGTACGAAAACCAGCTCCAGAACACGCTGGCCCCGGCGGCGTATATCTGGGATCAGGCGCAGTCCACGATCAACGGGCTGATGAACGCCGTCAACACGCTGGACTACTACAGGAACCAGCTCGGCAGTCTCGATAGCTACCTGGGCAAATTCCAGGACGTGGCCTATTACCGTGGCTCGCCGTGCTTCTCGGCCGCCGGGTGCTCGGATGCCGAGCGCGCCGCGATGGAGCAGAACCGCAACCTGGCGAGCGAGAGCCAGAAGAAGGCGAACGACGCGCTGTTCAAGGGTCTGGAGCAGCAGCAGCGCAACCTTACCGCCGACGCTCGCCAGCTCGAACGGCTCCAGTCCGCTGCGCAGGGAGCGACCGGGCAGATGCAGGCCATCGGCTTCGCCAATCAGCTCGCTGCCAACCAAGCAAACCAGCTTCTGCAAATCCGTGGCCTGCTGATCGCGCAGCAGAACGCCGCGACCGCCAGGATGCAGGCGCAGGCCGACCTTGAGGCGCAGCAGCAGGCCGCCGGCGCGACTTCCAGGGAATCCAGGATCGAGCGCACGGCCAGCCCGAGAAACTGGCTCGAACTGACCCGCTGACGGAGGCCCTGCACCATGAAGAAAACGATGCTGCTTGCCGGCCTCGTGGTGGTGCTGGTGGCTGGCTGCGACAACAAGCCGGCCATCCCGCCCATGCCCGAGGTCAATGACACCAATTGCCAGATCGAGGCGATCAAGAAGATCGAGGACAGGGCCACGCGCGAGAAATTCGCCGGGCTGTGCTCGCGTCGGTCGCCGGCCGCCGGCGGCATCGCGCCGACCGAGAAGCCCATGAACTGGCTCGAACTGGCCGACCCGAAAGACCAGGAGGCGAAGCCATGAAAGCACTGCACAAGGCGGCGCTGATCGGCGTCACCCTCGCGCTTTACTCCACCGCCGCATCGGCCCAGCTCACCAACCAAGGGATGCTTGACCAGGTGGTGACGGAGTTCGCCACGCGGGCCACGTCCTGGCAGACGGTGGTGATGAATGCCGCGATGTTCCTGTTCTGGACGCTGGGCACGATCTCGCTGGTTTTCACGTTCGGCTTCATGGCGCTGCGCAAGGCCGACATTGGCGAGTTCTTCGCCGAGTTCATCCGCTTCATCCTGTTCTTTGGCTTCTTCCTCTGGCTGCTGCGCAACGGCCCGGCCTTCGCCAACTCGATCATCCAGTCATTGGCCCGGATCGGTGAGCAGGCGTCCGGGGTGGCATCGGTGACACCCTCGGGCATCGTGGATATCGGATTCATGATCTTGAAGCAGGCATTTAGCAACTCGTCGATCTGGTCGCCCGTGGATAGCTTCATCGGCGTGGCCTTGAGCCTCGGCATCCTGATCTTGCTGGCTGTCGTTGCCATAAACATGCTGTTGCTGCTCGTCTCGGGCTGGCTGCTGATGTACGCCGGCATCTTCTTCCTCGGCTTCGGCGGAAGCCGTTGGACGTCCGACATGGCGATCAACTACTACAAGACCGTGCTGGGCGTGGCCGTGCAGATCATGACGATGGTGCTCCTGGTCGGCATCGGGAACGACCTGCTTTCCAGCTTCTACGCCAGGATGAACACCGGCACGCTGAACTTTGAAGAGCTGGGCGTGATGCTGGTTTTCTGCGTGGCGTTGCTCATGCTGGTCAATCGCGTGCCGCCGCTGGTCGCGGGCGTCATTTCCGGTACGGGCGTGGGGAACGCTGGCGGCATCGGTAATTTCGGCGCGGGCGCTGCCATCGGTGCGGCTATGGGCGCGGCGAGCATGGCCGCTGGTGCGGCAAGCGTGGCCGGTGCGGCCGTGATGGGTGGTGCAACCTCGGCCGCCGGCGGCATGTCGGCCATCAAGGCAGCGTTCGAGAAAGCAGGGTCTAGCGCCGGCGGTGAATCGGGCGGAATGCCCATGCTCGGCGGTGGCTCCGACTCCGGCAGCGATGCAGGCTCGTTTGCGCAAGCTGCTGGCTTTGGTGGCGGGTCAAGCTCAGGTGCGGGCACCACTACACCACTTGCACAGGCCGCCGGTTTCGGCAGCAGCTCGGGCAGCGGTGCCAGCGGCTCGGGCGGCGGCAATGGGCAGCAGTCCGGTAAATCGGGTGGAGGTTCCAGCTCGAAGGGTAGCGACGAAGCCGGCAGCAAGAAAGCCCAGCAAGGCGGCCAGCAGGCCGCACCAGGCAGCACCGGCCCCGGCTTGCTCGCATCGGCCGCATCGGCGCTTGGCACGGCGGGCCGCGGGGCGGCCGCCGCCGGC
>CALMYH010000169.1 GCA_937873395.1 uncultured Burkholderiales bacterium | reverse complement strand
CAGAGGCTGCAGGAGCAGGACGGCCTGCTGGCCGGGCGCTTCGAGTTGTTTTTCTAAGCCATGAACGGTGGAGGCAGCTGGTGGAGTCACATCACCGAGACAGGACGGGCCCCGGACAGCCGGTCCGACCACCCATCGGCCGCCATCGTCTTTGGCAATGGATCACAAAGTGACCGCTTGCTGACATTTTCGGCCACCGATATAAACCGCATGACAACAACCACAGGGAGGGCAACATGCCTGATGAACACACGATTGACAGGTCACCACCCGCCGCAGGCATGAGCGGCGCAGGGTGGCGCTGGCGCCAGGGCCTGGCGCTGCTGGCACTGGTCACCGGCCTGGCGCTGGCCGGTTGCGGAGGCGGCAAGAGCGCAGGAGGCAGCGCGCCAACACCACCACCGGCACCGGGGCCGACACCACAGGAGCGCATCAGCCAGCTCGAAGCCAGCGGCCAGTTGCCGCAGCTCGAACGGCTGCCGCTGATCGGTGGCGTGGACGCCGACAACGACGGCGTGCGCGACGACATCGCCGACCACATCCGCAAGACCTACACCGACCCGGTGCAGTACCGGGCGGCGATGCAGGTGGCTCGGGCCCTGCAAGCCACGCTGCTGGTGGATACGCATGACCACTTGGCCCTGCGAGAGGTTTCAGACGCAGGTGATCGAGCAATAGCTTGCGTTCGCAGAGTTGCTTTTGTCGGAGCTGCCCATCGGCTCGAAGGCAGTCGACTGCTTCAAGAACTGGAGTCCTTGACCACCAACACCAAAGAGCGCCTGCAGGCTTACTTGGCCTACAACAAGGCAATGAGTGGGTCGGTATCTGTTGGGCCGGAGGGTAGCGTCTGTGAATGATCTGACATACATCACTCTCCGGAATGTCGCGGCAATGGCGATCAGCTTGCTCCTGAGCCTGTCGTGGACGCACGCAAACGCCCAGGAAACCTGCGAGCGCACCGGCATCGAATTTGGATTCTTCAATGGGGTGAAAACCACTCGCTTCCAGGCGCGTGACGTTGTGGAGGAGTTCCTCCCCGAACAATACGGCCGTACCACCCCCGACGGCCAGCCCATCAGCTACACGCTGTACTACAACGACACCGAAGGCTGGGCGGATTTTGTGGAAACCTTCGAGCAGCGCCTGCAAGAGCACAACGGGGTGCTGAGCCAGCGCTTCGAGCTGTTTTTCTCGTCCTTGCAAGGCGGGGGCAGCTGGTGGAGCCGCATCACCGAAGCCGTGCCGGCCTTGGGTGACGTGCTCACTGGCATCGTGCAAACCTTTCAGGCCTTTCTGACCAACCGCCTGGTAGAGGGCACGGGCGACCCGAGTACTGCCGCGGTCTCGCAGCGGCACCGGGAGCAGATCGACCACGCCGTGGCCATGGACAAAGGCCTGCTGCTGTTTGCCCACTCCCAAGGCAATCTGTTTGCCAACCAGGCCTACGACCATGCGCTGACCCGGGTGGGCGCTGACTCGGTGCGGGTGGTGCATGTGGCTCCTCCGTCTCCACGCCAGATAGGCAACTACACCCTGGCCAATCTGGATGTGGTGATCAACGCCTTGCGCGCCACCGGGTTCGTGCTGCCGAACTCACAAACCATCTTGCCCTATGCCCACCGCCCGCCCGGCTTGAACGGCCAGCGTGACGTTCTGGGTCATGGCCTGCTGGAGATCTACCTCAACCCGCTGGTGCCAAGCACGTCGGCGGCCATTCGCCTGCATGTGGAACAGGCACTGGAGGCGCTGCGGTCGCCGCAATGGAGTGAGCGGCCGCCGTACC
>CALMYH010000168.1 GCA_937873395.1 uncultured Burkholderiales bacterium | reverse complement strand
CCTGGGCCATCAGCCTGGCCACCGTGTTCCAGGCCTCGGTGGCCGCGCGGCATGGGGTACGCCGGGTGCTCATTCCCAACCAGGTGCTGCAATGGGCCGAGCTGGACGCCCTGGTGCATCTGCAGGACGAGGCGCCCGGTTGGTGGGTCTGTTTCCTCGTTGACTCGGAAGCCCAGGTGACGCAGATCGAGGCCTGGGTCCGGGATCGGCAGTGGCCGGGACGCTGGCCGGTGTTGCTGGAAATCGGCATTCCCGGGCAGCGCACCGGTTGCCGGTCGGCCGATCAGGCCCTGGCTCTGGCTCGGCGTATCCACGCCAGCTCCAGCCTGCGGCTGGTGGGCGTCGAGTGCTATGAAGGACCGCTGGCCAGCTGCGACCACGACAAGGACCGTGCCGGGGTCCGCGAATTGATGGATCGCGTCGAGGGTCTGGCCCGCGCGGCCGTGGCCGAATCCTTGTTCGACGTGACCGCTGCCGATGGCGGTGCCCTGATCCTGAGCGCCGGCGGATCGGCCATCTTCGACCTGGTGGCCGAGCGCCTGTTGCCCGATCTGGGGGTGCCGGTGCGCGGGGTGCTGCGATCCGGTTGCTACATCACCCATGACCACAGGCGTTACCAGCGCTACCTGTGCTGCGTCGGTGAGCGCCTGAACCTGCGTGAGACGCTGAAGCCCGCATTGGAACTGCTGGCCTGTGTGCAGTCCTGCCCCGAGCCCGGGCTGGCGCTGCTGACCCTGGGCAAGCGCGACGTCGGGCAGGACATGGACCTGCCGGTGCCCATCTGGCAGGCCGATGTGGGCGGTATCCCCGTGCCTGTGCCCGCACACTGGCACGTCGATGCCCTCAACGACCAGCATGCCTACCTGAGGCACGATCCGCAGGCACCCGAGGCAGAGCGTCCCCGGGTCGGCCAGACCGTTGGTGTGGGCATATCCCACCCCTGCACCACTTTCGACAAGTGGCGCTGGATGCCGGTGGTCGACGACGACTATCGCGTCGTCGACGCCATCACGACCTGGTTCTGAACGGTCCGGCCGGGGCCAGAACTGGAGAGTTCACCCTAATCATGTTGCGATGCAGCAAAAAAGGCTTGCATCCGGGCTTGGTTCCCCTACAATTGATTTTGCTGCACTGCAACATTTCTCGCGATCCGAGGCATGTTCATGGGGTAGCCCTTCCCACTCCACCACCCGAAAGGAACCCGACATGAACAACGCCGCCGAACAAATCTTCGCCGCCAACAAGGCCAACCTGGACGCCCTCGAAGTCGCCACCACCAAGGCCTTTGCCGGTGTGGAGAAGCTGGTCGAGCTCAACCTGGCCGCCTCCAAGGCCGCGCTGGGCGAGTCCTTTGGTTTTGCTCAGGCCGTGATGGCCGCCAAGAGCCCGCAGGAACTGCTGACCGTGCAGACCGGCTTCTTCCAGCCCATGGCCGAAAAGTCCGCCGCCTACTTCCAGCACGTGCAGAGCATCGCCACCGAAGGCAACGCCGAATTCGTCAAGCAGATGGAAGCCACCCTGGCCGGCGCCCAGAAGGCCATGGGCGCTTCCGTTGACCAGATGGTCAAGAACGCCCCCGCCGGCTCCGAAGCCGCCGTGGCCGCCTTCCAGAGCGCCCTGAGCAACGGCCAGAAAGCCGTCGAGCAGACCCAGGCCGCCATCAAGAAGGCCACCGAGCAGGCACAGGCCAACTTCGCTGCTGCGTCCAAGCAGGCCACCGAACTGGCCAAGAAGGCCGCCAAGGTCTGAGTCTTCGCTGATGCGGGCGGCCTTCGGGTCGCCGCACACACGGTTCGACAGAGGCTCCTTCGGGAGCCTCTCGTATTCTTGTCACCCGGACATGATGGCCGAGCCCACGGCATAGAACATGCCCCCCGCGACATGGTGCAGGCTGCGCAGCTCGTCGGGTGCGTCTTCGAAGTGCCAGCGTCCCCCTGAAAAAACCCGCCCATCCGCCCAGGCGCTGACCACCTCGGCCAGGATCAGGTCGTGCGGGCCCGCCACATGGGCGGTGGCCGGCAGCACACGGCATTCCATCCAGGCGATGGCGCCTTGCACCATCGGACTGCCGGTCAGGGGCCCGGGCTCGCAGGAGACACCGCAGCGTTGCAGCTTGTCGGGGTGGTCCTTGCCGCTTTCGCTGCCGACCGCTCGGGTGAGGCCGGCCTGGGCCACGCAGGGCACGCAGACGCTGAGCACGCCGCTGGCGTCCACGAGTTTGCGCGTGAGGGTGCCCTTGTCGATGACCACCGCCACCTTGGGCGGGGTGAAGTCCAGCGGCATGGCCCAGGCTGCCGCCATCACGTTGACACGCCCGCCATGCGCGCTGCCCACCAGCACGGTGGGACCGTGATTCAGCAGGCGGCTGGCCTTGTCGAGCGGGACGGCTTGCATCGTGGCCATGTCCTCGCTCCTCCCTGAGGTGGTGATTTACGCCAGCTCGGCGATCAGTTCGATCTCGACGCAGGCGCCCAGCGGAATCTGGGCGACGCCAAAAGCGCTGCGGGCATGGGCGCCCACCTGCGGGCCGAAGACTTCGCCGAACAGCTCGCTGGCCCCGTTGGTGACCAGGTGCTGTTCAGTGAAGGTGGGCGTGCTGTTGACCAGGCTCATGAGCTTGACGATGCGCTTGACGCCGTTGAGGTCGGTGCCGGCGGCCTTGCAGGCGGCGTCCAGCGTGCCCATGAGGTCGATGGCGATGGCGCGTGCCGCGGCCTTGCCGTCTTCGGTGCCCATGGTCAGACCCAGCTGGCCGACCCAGGGTTTGCCGTCCTGGCGGGCGATGTGACCGCTGAGGAACACCAGCTTGCCGGTCTGCACGAAGGGAACGTAGGCGGCGGCGGGGACGGCGATGGGCGGCAGGGTGATGCCGAGGCGGGCAAGCTGGTCGTAGGCACTCATGGGGTCTCCTGAAGGCGGGCTCGTGGAACGAATCCGGCCATTCTATCGATGAGTGTTGCCTCGGCCGGCAGTCGTTCAGGCGTTTTCATGAGGGGGCAGCGGCGCGCCATGCGGGTACCAGGCGGCTTCGTCCAGGTCGCTGGGGGGCGCGACGGTCACCGCCACCTCCAGCCGGTGCTGGGCGCTGCCCTGGATGACGCCGCGCATGGGAGAGACGTCGGTGTAGTCGCGGCCGATGGCCAGGGTCACGTAGTCTTCGCCGGGGCTGTCCCAGCCGCTGCGGTCGTTGGTGGGGTCCAGGTCGAACCAGGCCCCCGAGGGCCCGTCGGCGTCCGTCCCCACGCGCGGCAGGTAGACGGAGGCCCAGGCGTGGGATGCATCGGCGCCGATCAGGCGTGCCTGACCCGGCGGTGGTCGGGTCAGCAGGTAGCCGCTCACGTAGCGGGCCGGCAGGCCCAGGCTGCGCAGGCTGGCGATCAGGATGTGGGCGAAGTCCTGGCAGACCCCGCTGCCCTGGCGCAACGCCTGCAGGGGCGGGGTGTGCACTTCGGTGCTGGCCGCCTGGTAACGCAGCGTGCGGTGAATGTGGCCCGACAGGTTCCGGGCGGCGGCGATCAGGGACAGCCCCGGCGTGAAACAGCGGCGGGCGAAGCTGGCGAAGGCGTCGTCGCGGGGGGCCATGGGCGAAGGAAACAGGAACTCGCCAGCGGCGTCGTAGGGGGCCTGCACCCGGTAGCGGAAATGCTCGCGCACCTCCTCCCAGGGCGTGTCGTGCCAGCCGGGCGGCCCCGGAGGCGGTGCCGTGGGCCGCGTCTCGATCAGCGAGTCGGCCAGGACCGCCAGCTGTTCGTGGGGCGCCTGCAGCGCAAAAAAAGCCCTGGGGTTGCCGAAGGCATCGGTGCGCCCCCGCCGGGTGGCCGGTTCGGGGGACACGGTCAGCCGGTGCGACCGCACGGTCTGGCCGGGCATGTCCCGTGGCGACAGGCAGGTCATGTGCTGGGCCAGGTCAACCGCGCCGTGGTAGCGGTAGAGGGTCTGGTGGACGACGCGCAGCAGCATGGGATTTGGGGGGTATCGGAGCGGGCTCAGATGCTCTGCTTGCGCTGGTCGGCGTGGCTGAAATGCAGCCGCGTGATCTCGTCGGACAGCTCGACTGCGCTGGCTTCGCATTCGTCCAGCAGGTCTGCCAAGGCGGACCAGCGGCGCTGACCCTGTGGGTCGCGCTGCCAGTGGCTCAGCTCGGTCAGCACCCAGGTGTCGGGGTCGGGCAGGCCCATGGCCAGCACGGCATCCTGCGGTGTGGCGCTTTGCGACAACCTGGCCAGCCGCGATCGCAGGGTCCGGACCACCCAGGCCATCGAGCGCGGGTTGTCCCGGTCCATCACCAGAAGATCGGCCAGCGCCACCATGTCGCGGCGCTGCTGGTACTGGGCATGGAAGGTGATGGTGCTGTCGAACAGGGCGATGACGCCTTCAAAGCCAGCCGGGTCGTGCACCGCCTCGTGTTCCAGCGCCAGCGCGAGCGCGCGGCCGAGGGTGACCAGGCGCTCGATGTGCCGGCCCACCGACAGCATGCGCCAGCCGTCGTCGCGCACCATGCGGTCGGTCTGGGAGCCGGTGATGGCCGCCAGCATTTCGCTGGCGTTCAGCAGGGCGGTCAGGGCCTCCGCCTGGGCGTACTCGGCGCCGCTGGCCAGCCGGTCGCAGTCGTGCCGGAACTGGGCCTCGGTGCGTTCGATGAGGTTCCAGTGTTCCTGCGACAGGCGCTCGCGCACCTGCGAGGCGGCCGATTTGATGGCCCGCAGGTTGAACCCCACGCTGCAGGACTGGCTGGCCATGGGGTCGTCCGGGCGCGGGCAGAGATTGGCGATCAGGCTGCGGGCGAAGACGCGCGCGGCCACCTGGGCATCGGGCACGTCGGGCAGCACCAGGGCGTTCTCGCGCGACACGGCCGAGAGCCATTGCAGCAGCGGCCCGGAGCCGGGCTCTTCGCCGCCCAGGTGGTCGAGCGCGATCTGGGCCAGACGCACGCTGTTTTCGGCGCGTTCGGTGTAGCGGCCGAGCCAGAACAGGTTTTCGGCGGCGCGGCTGGTGACCGGTTGTTTCTGCTGGGCAATGGCGAGCGAACTGGGCTGGGATTGCAGCAGGGTGGTACTGTCGACCTCGCCCCGGGTCAGCACCCAGCAGTCGGCGCTGCTGCCACCGCGCTGCATCGCCGCCACCAGCTGGCCGCGTGGTGCCAGGCGCACCAGTCCGCCCGGCAGCACACGCCAGCTGCGGGGCCCGTCGGCCAGCGCGAAAACGCGCAACATGGCCGAACGCGGCAGCAGGCGCTGGCCATCCCAGGTTGGGGTCTGGGACAGGGGCTGCCAGGCCTGGACGGTGTGTTCCTCGGGGTGGCGCACCAGGCGGCCCGACCATTCGTCGATGGCCTGGTCGTGCAGGCCCTGGCCGATGACGGTTCGGGTGCCCGAGCGCGGGTAGGTCGGGCGGATCACGCTTTGCCCCAGCAGGGGCAGGGCATCGCGCAGGGCCGCGTCTTCGCCGCACCACCAGGTGGGCAGCGACGGCAGCGTCAGTGCCTCGCCGAGCAGGTGTTGGGCAATGGCCGGCAGAAAACCGAGCAAGGCGCTGGATTCCAGAGGAGCCGAGCCGGGCGTGTTGGCCAGCAGGACGTTGCCGGCCCGGATGACCTGCAGCAGGCCGGGCACGCCCAGGGTGGAGTCGGGACGCAGCTCCAGCGGGTCGAGCCATTCGTCGTCCAGGCGTTTGATCAGCGCGTGGACCGGTTCCAGCCCGCGCAAGGTCTTGAGGTACAGCCGCTCGTCGCGTACCGTCAGGTCGTTGCCCTCGACCAGGGCGATGCCCAGGTAGCGCGCCAGGTAGGCGTGCTCGAAATAGGTCTCGTTGTAGGGGCCCGGGGTGAGCAGGGCGATGCGGGCCTGTTCGCCTTGCGGGGCCAGGCGCCGGATGCTGTCCACCAGGGCGCGGTAGCTGGCGGCCAGGCGCTGCACCCGCAGCCCGGCAAAGGCTTTGGGGAACTGGCGCGAGACCGCGATGCGGTTCTCCAGCAGGTAGCCCAGGCCGGACGGGGCTTCGGTGCGTTGACCGACCACCGACCAGCGGCCGTCGGGCCCGTGGGCCAGGTCGAAGGCCATGATGTGCAGCCAGTGATCTTCGGCCGGTCGAACACCCTGCATGCCCCGCAGATAGCCCGGATGTCCCTGCACCAGCGCGGCCGGCAGCAATGCGCGCCGCAGCAGCTCGCCGGGACCGTAGAGGTCGGCCATCATGGCGTTGAGCAGCCGTGCCCGCTGCAGCACGCCGGCTTCGATGTGTGCCCAGTCGTCGGTGTCGACGATCATGGGGAACAGATCCAGCGCCCAGGGGCGCTGCAGCCCGGCCGCAGCGTCGGCATAGACGTTGTAGGTGACGCCGTTGTCGCGGATCTGCCGCTGCAGGTTGCGGTGGCGGCGGTCGAGGTCGGCCAGGCCGTCGTGACCGATGTGATCGAAGAATCGGTTCCAGGCCGGTGCCAGTCCCGTGCCCTGGGCGTCTCTCAGTTCGTCCAGGTGGCCGGCGTCCGCCGGTATCGACAGGGACAGTGCGCAGTCGCCCGGCGAGGCCGAGTCGGGGCCCAGATCAAACAGCGAATCGGAAAACGGGGTGTTCACCGGACCTGAGTATGCCTGTTGCAGCTCAGCCCGGTCGGGCCCGGCCTCGGGTCTGCGCGTCATCTGTCACATCACCGCCGCTCATTCCGCCTGCCGCAGATCCAGCGTGAACGGGAATTCGCGGCTGGGCCGCGCCGGCCTGGCCACCAGGCGGCCGGTGCTGTGGCCCATCTGGAAGAAGCGCGACAGACGGCGGCTCTCGGCTTCGTAGGCATTGACCGGGAAGCTGTCGTAGTTGCGGCCGCCCGGGTGCGAGACGTGGTACTGGCAGCCGCCGAGCGAGCGCTCCATCCAGTTGTCGACGATGTCGAACGTCAGGGGGGCGTGTGCGGGTATCGAGGGGTGCAGCGCCGATGGCGGGCTCCAGGCCTTGTAGCGCACGCTGGCCACGTACTCGCCGGCGCGACCGGTGCTTTGCAGGGGCAAGGCATGGCCGTTGCAGGTGATGACGTAGCGGCTGTCGTTGTAGCCGCTGACCTTGACCTCCAGCCGCTCCAGCGACGAATCGACATATCGCACCGTGCCTCCCGGCGCGCCTTCCTCGCCCATCACGTGCCAGGGCTCCAGCGCGTTGCGCAGCGTCAGCTCGATGCCGCGCGCCGCCACTTCGCCCACGAGCGGGAAGCGGAACTCGAAGTGGGGCTCGAACCAGGCCATGTCGAAGGCATAACCGCAGCGCTTGAGGTCGGCGATGACGTCTTCGAAGTCCATGCGCACGAAAGTGGGCAGGAGGAAGCGGTCGTGCAGCTCGGTGCCCCAGCGGGTCAGGCGGGCGGTGTAGGGTTGCTGCCAGAAACGCGCCACCAGAGCACGCAGCAGCAGCTGCTGGGCCACGCTCATGCGGGCATGTGGCGGCATCTCGAAGGCACGCAGCTCCAGCAGCCCCAGACGGCCGGTGGGACCGTCGGGCGAGTAAAGCTTGTCGATGCAGAACTCGCTGCGGTGGGTGTTGCCGGTGACGTCGATCAGGATGTTGCGCAGCGTTCGGTCGACCAGCCAGGGCGGCATCTGTTGACCATGGGTCCGGCGGTTTTTCTCGATCTGCTGAAGCGCGATTTCCAGCTCGTAGAGCTGGTCGTTGCGGGCCTCGTCGACCCGCGGCGCCTGGCTGGTCGGTCCGATGAACAGGCCGGAGAACAGGTAGGACAGCGACGGGTGGTTGTGCCAGTAGGCCACCAGGCTGCCCAGCAGTTCGGGGCGGCGCAGGAAGGGGGAATCCGCAGGGGTGGCGCCGCCGAGCACGAAGTGGTTGCCCCCCCCGGTGCCGGTGTGCCGCCCGTCGGTCATGAACTTCTCGGCGCACAGGCGCGTCTGGTGCGCGGCCTCGTAGAGAAACTCGGTGTGCTCGACCAGTTCGGCCCAGTTGTGCGCCGGGTGGATGTTGACCTCGATGACACCGGGGTCGGGGGTGACCTGCAGCGTCTTCAGGCGCGGGTCGCGCGGGGGCGGGTAACCTTCCAGCACGATCTTCATGCCCAGGGCCGCCGCCGTGGCTTCCACCGCGGACAGCAGGTCGAGATAGTCTTCCAGCTGCTGCAAGGGCGGCATGAACACGTACAGGTGCTGGCTGCGCCCGCCTTTTTCCTTCTCGGCTTTCGGTCCGTTGGCGCGCTGCGGGTCGCGCGCTTCCACGCACAGCGCGGTGCGGGTCAGCCAGGCCGCCGATTCGCCGCGCTGGGGCAGACGTGCGCTGAGCGGATGCGGGACTGCCTGGGCTCCGCTTTCGCCACCGCTGGCCGTGCCGTCATCCCCCTCCACGGCCTCGTAGTCGCTGCCCTGCATGGACACCGTACCACCTTCGGCAAAACCGCCGCCCACCGTGTGCGGATGGACCTGGTGCCGCAGCGGGGTGCTGCCGGGCAAGGGCGCGCGCGGGCTGTGCGGGTCCTGCTCGATGTGGTAGGGGTAATCGCCGGCCGAGACCCAGGGCAGCGAGTCCAGCGGCAGACGGTAGCCCATGGGGGAGTCGCCCGGGATCAGGTACATGCGCTCGTCGCGGAAGAACCAGGGGCCGGTGGACCAGACGGTACCGGCGACCCGGTGTGCGTCCAGGCTGCCGTGCACCGAGGCCTGCAAGGGCAGCACATAGCCCACGGTGGCATCCAGGCCCTGGCTGAACACGCGCCGCAGGCGGGCGCGCTCGAGTTCGTCGTCCAGCTTGCTGTCGAACGGGTCGACATTGACCGGCAGCTTGCGCTCGCGCCACAGGTAATACCAGGTGTCCTCGTGACCCGGGGTGATGAACTTCGGACTCAGGCCCAGCTGGCGTGCCAGGGCCACGGTGAAGCGGTGGGCGTCTTCGTGGGTGTAGTGGGCGGCGTCCCTCTCGTCGGCCAGCAGGGAGGCGTCGTGCCAGCAGGGCTGCCCGTCGGCGCGCCAGAACACCGACAGGGCCCAGCGCGGCAACTGTTCGCCCGGATACCACTTGCCCTGTCCCATGTGGACAAAGCCGCCGCTGCCGTATTGCTCGCGCAGCCGGCCCAGCAGTTCGGTGGCGTAGCCCCGTTTGGTCGGCCCGAGGGCGTCGGTGTTCCACTCCGCCGCATCGCGGTCGCCGATGCCGACGAAGGTGGGCTCGCCCCCCATGGTCAGGCGCACGTCGTTGCGCTCCAGGTCGGCATCGACCTGTTCACCCAGGGCGAGGATGCCGGCCCACTGGTCATCGGTATAGGGTTTGGTCACCCGCGGTGACTCGTGGACACGCGTCACCTGCATGTGGTGGCTGAACTCGACCTCACACTCGTCGACGGCGCCTTCCACCGGCGCGGCGCTGGAGGGTTGCGGGGTGCAGGCCAGGGGGATGTGTCCCTCGCCGGCCAGCAGACCCGAGGTCGGATCCAGGCCGATCCAGCCGGCGCCCGGCAGGAAGACCTCGCACCAGGCGTGCAGATCGGTGAAATCGGCTTCCGGGCCGCTGGGGCCGTCGACCGACTTGACGTCGGGCGTGAGCTGGATGAGGTAGCCGGAGACGAAACGCGCCGCCAGGCCCAGGTGGCGCAACAGCTGCACCAGCAGCCAGCCGGAGTCGCGGCAGGAGCCGCTTTTGAGCTTGAGGGTCTCCTCGGGTGTCTGCACACCCGGCTCCATGCGGATGGTGTAGGCGATGTCCTTGTGCAGGCGCTGGTTGATGTCGACCAGGAAGTCGATGGTGCGACGCTCGCTGCGGTCCACCTGCCCGAGGTAGTGGCGCAGCAGCGGCGTCAGCGGCTCGGTCGCCAGGTAGGGCGAGAGCTCCTGGCGCTGCGCTTCTTCATAAAGAAAGGGGAAGTTCTCGGCCCGTGGCTCGAGAAAGAAGTCGAACGGGTTGTATACCGCCATTTCGACCACCAGGTCGATGGTCAGCTTGAATTCGGTGGTCGGCTCCGGAAACACCAGCCTGGCCTGGTAGTTGGCGAACGGGTCCTGCTGCCAGTTGATGAAGTGGGTGGCCGGTTCGATTTTCTGCGAGTAGGCCAGCACCCGTGTGCGGCTGTGCGGCGCCGGTCGAAGACGCACCACCTGGGGTCCGAGCCGGACCGGGCGGTCATACCGGTAATGGGTGATGTGGCTCAGTGCGACGTGAATGGCCATGCGAACGACTTTCGAGGGGAGGGAGTTTTTGGATGAACGACCTGGCAGCCCAAGTGTGCCGGCACACAAGACTAGCAAGACTCGCGCCATTTGTGGTGACGGCTTGACCCGGTCGGCTGCGGGGCGGCCCGGATTGCCGCTGGTGCGGGTTTTGCTGGCGTGGGTGGTCGGCGTGGCGCTTCAACTGCAGCAGACGGTGCTGTGGACCGGGTCGGCCTATGCCGCCTGCCTTTTGCTGTCCGCCTCCCTGACCTTGCTGGCGCTCAGCGGCCGCCGCCATGGCAGGGCTCGGACGCTGGTCTGGTTGCTGGCCGCCCTGCTCGCGGGCGGGGGATCGACCGGCTGGCGGGCCGCCCTGCACGCCGGACAGTCTCTGGACACCGAGCTGGAGAACGTGAACCTGCAGGTGACCGGACGGGTGGCGGCGTTGCCGGTCCGGACCGCCCAAGGCGTGCGTTTCGAGTTCGAGGTCGAGCGGGCTGAGCACGAGGGGCGAGTGGTGCCGGTGCCGCCCCGCCTGCTGCTCGGCTGGTACCGGTTCCCGTCCCCGGCCCGAGAACCGTCCGCACAGGCCGGCGCCGGGCCGCCGGCCCTGGTGGCCGGTGACCGCTGGCAGCTCACGGTGCGGCTGAAACGCCCGCACGGGCTGGCCAATCCGCACGGCTTCGACCGCGAGCGCTGGCTTTGGGAGCAGGGTGTGGGCGCCACCGGCAGCGTGCGCCATGGCCAGCGCGACCCGCCACCCCGTCACCTGGCCAGCACCGCCGGGTTTCCGCTGGAGCGGGCCCGACAGCGGGTCGACCAGGCCATTGCGGATCGGGTGGCCAACAGCCGGAACGCCGGGGTGCTGTCGGCCCTGGTGGTGGGCAACCAGAGCGCCATCGAGCGCGAGGACTGGGACATCTTTCGCATCACCGGGGTGGCGCACCTGATGGCGATTTCGGGCCTGCATGTGACCATGTTCGCCTGGCTGGCGGTGGCGGTGGTCGGTTGGCTCTGGCGCCGTCTGGCACGCTTCTGGCCGGGCGCTTTGCTGGCGGTGCCCACCCCTTGGGCCGCGGGTGTGGGCGGGATTGCACTGGCGACGTTGTACGCGCTGTTCTCCGGCTGGGCGGTGCCGTCGCAGCGGACGGTGGTCATGCTGGCCGTGGTCGTCGGCCTGCGGCTGCACGCCCGCCAGTGGCCCTGGCCCATGGTCTGGCTGATGGCCATGGTGGTGGTCCTGTGGCTGGACCCGTGGGCGCTCATGCACCCGGGTTTCTGGCTCAGCTTCGTCGCCGTGGGCATCCTGTTTGCGAGCGACCCGGGCCGGTCCTTGCCCGGGGCTCCTGCCGATGGCACGGCTGCGCCCCCGCGCTGGCGCCAGGCCGTGGCGCGCGGGTTGGGCCTGCTGCGTGAGCAGGGAGTGGTGACGGTGGCCCTGGCCCCGCTGACCCTGATGCTGTTCGGGCAGTTCTCGGTGGTCGGTCTGGTGGCCAACCTGGTGGCGATTCCCTGGGTGACCCTGCTGGTGACGCCGCTGGCCATGCTGGGCGTGATTTGGTCCCCGCTGTGGGATCTGGCCGCCTGGGCCGTGCAGGTGTTGGGCCTTTGGCTGCAGTGGCTGGCCGGCTGGCCCTGGTCGGCGGTCTACCGGCCCATCACGCCCTGGGTCATGGCGGTGCTGGCCATGCTGGGTGGCATCGTCCTGGTGCTGCGCTTGCCACCGGTGTTCAGGGTCGCCGGCTGTCTCATGGTCTGGCCGGTCCTGTTCTGGACGCCCGAGCGGCCACCTTCCGGCCAGTTCGAAATGATGGCCATCGATGTCGGCCAGGGCAGCGCGGTGCTGGTGCGCACCGCCCGTCACAGTCTGCTGTACGACACGGGGCCACGCTACTCGGCCCACAGCGATGCCGGCGACCGGGTGGTGGTGCCCCTGCTGCATGCGCTGGGGGTACGGCTGGACAAGGTGGTCGTCAGTCACAGCGACAGCGACCATTCGGGTGGCATGGAAGCGGTCCGTCGGGCGCACCCGCAGGCGCACTGGCTCTCGTCTTTTGACGAACGGGCGGACAGGCGCTGCGTGGCCGGCCAGCGCTGGGAGTGGGATGGCGTCCGTTTTGAAGTGCTGCATCCGCAGCCTGCCCATTACGGGCCGGACGGCCGGGGCATGCTCTCCAGCAACGCCATGTCCTGTGTCCTGCACGTGGTGGCCGGCGAGCACAGCGCCTGGCTGGGAGGCGACATCGATGCGGCGAACGAGGTGCGTCTGGCGCTGGACCGGCCGCAGATGCGCGCCACGGTGCTGCTGGCGCCCCACCACGGCAGCCACACTTCGTCCAGTCCGGTCCTGCTCAACACCCTGCAGCCGACCTGGGTGGTCGTCCAGGCCGGACACCTCAACCGCTTCAATCATCCGTCACCCCGTGTGCTGGAGCGCTATCGGCAACGGGGCATTCCCTGGGTGGCCAGCGGCGCTTGTGGCGCCGCCGTGTGGCGCAGCGACGAGCCGGGGCACATGCGCTGCCATCGGCAGGAGCGGCGTCGCTACTGGCACCACCCGGGCGGATCGGACGGGCCGCCGACGGACCTGATGGCGCCCTGAGCGGCCCACAGGAACGCCAAAATCGGCCGGATTCGGGCCATCTCGTGTTTGTCTGGCCCAGTCCTTGCTATGCTGTCGTGAGGAGAGAACCGATCATGACCCGACCGATGTTTGACGAGATGAACGCCTCCGAAGGGGAGGTGCGGGCCCACTATGAAAGCTATGCGCGCTGGCTTTCCCAGCAGCCCCCGGAGGTCATGGCGGCCCGGCGCGAAGAGGCGGAGATGATCTTCCGGCGGGTCGGCATCACCTTCGCCGTCTATGGCGCCAAGGACGAAGACGGTGCCGGCACCGAGCGCCTGATTCCCTTCGACCTGATCCCGCGCATCATTCCGGCCGCCGAATGGGACCGCATGGAAGAGGGGCTGGTGCAGCGGGTGACGGCCCTCAACCGCTTCATTCACGACGTCTACCATGACCAGGAGATCATCAAGGCCGGCATCGTCCCGGCCGACCAGATCTTCCAGAATGCCCAGTTCCGCCCCGAGATGATGGGCGTGGACGTGCCTTGCGGGGTCTACTCGCACATCGCCGGCATCGACATCGTGCGCGCGCCCAACAGCGACGGGGTGGGCGAGTACTACGTGCTGGAAGACAACCTGCGCGTGCCCAGTGGCGTGAGCTACATGCTGGAAGACCGCAAGATGATGATGCGGCTGTTCCCGGACCTGTTCAGCGAAAACCGGGTGGCGCCGGTGGCCCATTACCCCGACCTGCTGCTGGAAACCCTGCGTGCGGTCAGCCCGGCCACCACGGCCGAGCCCACCGTGGTGGTGCTGACACCTGGCATGTACAACAGCGCCTACTTCGAGCATGCCTTCCTGGCCCAGCAGATGGGCGTGGAGCTGGTCGAAGGCCAGGACCTCTTCGTCAAGGACAACTTCGTCTACATGCGCACCACCAAGGGGCCCAGGCGCGTGGACGTGATCTACCGCCGCGTGGACGACGACTTCCTGGACCCGCTGGTGTTCCGGCCCGACTCCTCCCTGGGCTGTGCCGGTCTGCTGGGGGTCTACCGCAGCGGCAACGTGGCCATCTGCAATGCGGTCGGCACCGGCGTGGCGGACGACAAGTCGATCTACCCCTACGTGCCCAAGATGATCGACTTCTACCTGGGACAGAAACCGATCCTGAGCAACGTGCCGACCTTCATGGGACGCGACCCGGAAGACCTGAAGTACATCCTGGCGAACCTCAAGGACCTGGTGGTCAAGGAGGTGCATGGTGCCGGCGGCTACGGCATGCTGGTCGGCCCGGCATCGACGGCGCAGGAGATCGAAGATTTCCGCAAGGCCGTTGTTGCACGGCCCGATGGCTACATCGCCCAGCCGACCCTGAGCCTGTCCACCTGCCCGACCTTTGTCGACAGCGGCATTGCGCCGCGCCACATCGACCTGCGGCCCTTCGTGCTCAGCGGCACCGAGGTGCAGATGGTGCCTGGTGGCCTGACCCGGGTGGCGCTGAAGGAAGGCTCCCTGGTCGTGAACTCGTCACAGGGCGGTGGCACCAAGGACACCTGGATTCTGGAGAACTGACAGCATGCTATCCCGTACCGCCGACCACCTTTTCTGGATGTCCCGCTATACCGAGCGGGCCGAGAACACCGCGCGCATGCTCGATGTCAATTACCAGACCGCGCTGTTGCCGCAGTCCGCCGCCGTGGCCCAGTTCGGCTGGGAGGGACTGTTGTCCATCAGCGAACTGCTGCCCACCTTCCGGGCCCGCTATGGCGACGGGGCCATCGTGCAGCGCAACGTGCTGGACTTCATGGTGCGCGACGAGAACAACCCGTCCAGCATCGTCTCCTGCCTGCGGGCGGCCCGGGAGAACGCGCGCGCGGTGCGGGGCACGCTGACGACCGAATTCTGGGAAACCCAGAACGCCACCTGGCTCAAGCTGATGGGCTACCTCAAGACGCGCGACTTCGAGCGCGATCCGGGGGCCTTCTTCGAGTGGGTCAAGCACCGTTCACACCTCTCGCGGGGCGTGGCCATCGGCACCATGCTGCAGGACGAAGCTTTCCATTTCTACCGCATGGGCACCTTCCTGGAGCGGGCCGACAACACCGCGCGTCTGCTGGATGTGAAGTTCCACGCCGTGCAGAGCGATTTCTTCGGCGCCGCCAGCGAGCTTGACCAGGAGTACGACTTCTACCACTGGAGCGCCATCCTGCGCTCGGTCTCCGCCTTCGAGGTCTACCGCAAGGTGTACCGCGACGTGATCACGCCCGAGCGGGTGGCCGAACTGCTGATCCTGCGCGCCGACATGCCGCGCAGCCTGGCCGCCAGCCTCAACGAGGTGGTGAACAACCTCAATGTGGTGGCCAACGACCATTCGCAGGAGACCCTGCGCCGGGCCGGCAAGTTGCGGGCGGACCTGCAGTACGCGCGCATCGACGAAATCCTGTCCACCGGACTGCACGCCTTCCTGACGCAGTTCCTGGACCGGGTCAACGAGCTCGGTGGCCGGATCAGCCAGGACTTCCTGGTGCCCTCGGTCCACTGACTGGCCACCGCGCCGGCAGCAGGCACAATGCAGGGGTCCGGCACGTCCCGGAGCCTGCCTGCCGATGAGACTGTCTGTTCGCCACACCACCCGCTACACCTACACCGAACCGCTGCTCTATTCGGTGCAGACCCTGCACCTGTGGCCGGTCAGCGGTGCTGCGCAGACCGTGCAGGGATGGGATGTGCGCACGCCCGCGCCGCTCCATGCCCAGCCGGACGGCCAGGGCAACCGGGTCCATAGCTACAGCCTGGTGGCCCGTCCGGAACAGGATTTGCGCGAGCAGGTCATCGATGCGCGGGGCGTGGTGCAGACGCTCGGTGTTGCTGTGGTCACCGACACCGGGCGCACACCGCCACCGGCGTTCTACCTGCGCTCGACCCCCCTGGCCGAGCCACACCCGCGCATGGCCGTCTGGGCCCGGGCGAACGTGCCCGGCCTGGCCGAGGAACCGGAGGGTGGCGAGGGGCCGTCGCTCGCCTCACTGGTGGCGCTGGCTTCGGCAGTGGCCGACAAGGTGGCCTATCGCAAGGGCAGTACCAGCGTCGAGACCACGGCCCTGGAGGCCTTTGACTGGGGGCTTGGCGTGTGCCAGGACCAGGCCCATGTGATGGTGGCCGTGTGCCGCAGCATCGGCTGGCCAGCGCGTTACGTCAGCGGCTATTTCTACGCCGCCAACGAACCCGAACTGGCCAGCCACGCCTGGGTCGATGTCTGCATCGATGTGGCCGAGCGGCGTTGGCTCAGCCTGGACGTCACCCATCGGTGCCCGACCGACGAGCGCCACATCCGGGTCGCCGCGGCCACCGATTACGCGGCCTGCCTGCCGGTCAAGGGGCTGCGGCGCGGCGGTGGTCGGGAGCGCCTCGAGGTGGAGATCAGGATCGAACCCTTGTCTGCCTGACCGGTATGGACAGGGGTCTCATCGTCCGGGTTCAAGCAGGACTTCGATGGTCTCGCCCAGTTCGATCACCGCCAGGGCGTAGTAGCTGCTCCAGTTGTAGCGGGTGACGACGTAGAAATTCTGCGTGCCGGCGACATAGCTGCGCGGCGCCTCGCCGTTCTCCAGTTCGACCAGCGCCATCGGTCCGGAGTGCTGGCGGGCCTGACCCTCCAGCCGGACACCCAGGGCTTCGAAGGTGTCGGCGTCGAACGTGGGCCGGATGTCGGGCGCCAGCAAGGTGGGCAGGTCAAGGCGTGCGCGGTCAAACTGCACCGGGTAATGGGTGGGCATGCCGGTCTGCCAGCCGAAGGCCTTGAAGTAGTTGGCCACCGACCCGATCACATCGGCCTGGCTGTCGAACAGGTCGACCCGGCCGTCGTCGTCGAAATCGATGGCGTAACGCAGCCAGCTGCTGGGCAGGAACTGGGGCCAGCCCATGGCGCCGGCAAAGCTGCCGCGCAGCGTTGCCGGATCGCGCCCCAATTGCCGGGCAAGCTTCAGGAGCTGTTCCAGTTCGTCGCGAAACAGGGCCTGGCGTGCCTGCGCGCGCGGGTGGGCCGACGGGAAGTCGAAGGCCAGCGTGGACAGGGCATCGAGCACGCGAAACTGTCCCAGATGCTGGCCGTACAGGGTCTCGACGCCGATGACACCGACGATCAGGCTGGCCGGCACGCCGAATTCGGCTTCGGCACGCGCCAGCGTGTCGCGGTGGGCTTGCCAGTAGCGCAGTCCCGCCTGGATGCGACGGGGCTCGATGAAGCGGGCCCGGTAGGCGCCCCAGTTCTTGGGCGTGCCGGCAGGGGCCGGCAGAACCAGCCTGACCACGCTGGGCAGGTGCCGCGCCTGTCCGATCTGCTCGCGAACCCACACCGGGTCCCAGCCGTTGCGCTGTGCCACCTCCTGGGCAAAGGCCGTGGCCTCGACGTGCTGGTCGTAGCGTACCTCGTTCACCGGGGGAGGGCGCTGTTTGCCCGCGGTCGGTCGCGGTGTGGTGGTGGCCAGCGCGGCACCGGCCACCAGGCACAGCCCCAGGGTGGTCAATTTGCGCAAGGCATGCAGCGAGGTGGGAGTGGTCGTCATCACCGGGGGTCCTTGGCCCGCCAGGGCAGCCGTCTGAAGTCCTCCCGCAGTGTAGCGAGCGAGCTCTCGCGCTCCTTGCCGTAGCGCCACCTTTCGAGCCGCAACAGCCACTGTTTCACGTCCCGGGCGAAGGGGGTGTCGCCAAAATGCCGCAATACTTTTTCGGCCAGCGCCCGGGGAGGCAGTTGCGCGTTGTCCTGCAGCCCCTGCCTGGCCAGTTCGCGGCGCGCCTTGTCGAGCAGGCGCAGCCACGGGTCATGCTGTTGCCGCTCCCAGAGTTGCCAGGCGGCGCCGGTCAGGCTGGCCAGCACCAGCACCGCCAGCAGCGCGTACAGCAGGTCGGTCCATTGCGGGGACGAGAGTCCCAGCCGCCGCAGCAGGTCCAGCTGCTGGCCCTGGGTGTAATTGAGCACCCACTGATTCCAGCGGTTGTTGACCGCGTCCCACACCGCGCGCATCTGCGCCAGCAGGGTCGGGTCCAGGGTGCCGACCAGGCCGGCCAGTGCACCCGGAGCCGGGCGCAGTCGGTCCAGCGAGCCGATGCGCCACTGCGCCACCGCAGCCGTCGGATCGACACGCACCCAGCCCTGACCGCTCAGCCAGATCTCGGCCCAGGCATGGGCATCGCGCTGGCGCACCACCCAGTAGCCGTCGATGGCGTTGATCTCGCCCCCCTGGTAGCCGGTGACCACCCGGGCCGGGATGTCCATGGCCCGCATCAGGATGACGAAGCTGGAGGCGATGTGTTCGCAGAAGCCCTCGCGGCGGTCGAACCAGAATTCGTCGGCCGCGTGCTGACCGAACACCCCCGGCTCCAGCGTGTAGGCGTAGCCGCCGGTGCGCAGTCGCTCGATCACAGCCGCCAGCGCCGCCGGCGCGGCGTCCGGGCCGGCGCCGGTCTGGCGTCGCAGCTCTTGCGCCAGCGCCAGGGTGCGCGGGTTGAAGCCCGGCGGCAGCTCCAGGTAGTCCTGCAGGCCCAGCATGGACTCGCGCGGCCCATGGCTGAAGCGGGGGTGGCTCTCGGCCCGGTAGCGCACCATCTCGAAGATCGGGCGGGTCGTCTTCCATTGCAGGTCGCGCGTCATCGTCGGCTGCAGCCCCGGCAGATCGGGTGCCTGCGCCGTGGCCTCCAGCACGAACAGCCAGGGTCGTCGCTGGGGCTCGAGCGTGACTTCGTAACGCACCGGCTCACCTTCCAGTCGCAGGTCGACAGGCAGGGCCATGGCGGGCGGGAAGGCCGATCGCTGCGGGCGCCAGCGCACGCCGTCGAAGTCACCCAGCACCGGCCCGCGGAAATACATCGCTCCCTGCGGCGGCACCTCACCATCGAATTTCACCCGGAAAGCGATGTCCTCGTTGAGCACCAGCTCGGCGATCTCCCCGACCCGCATCTCCTCGGACAGGCCGCTGCGCCCCAGGGTTTCGCTGCCCGGCACGCCCCACAGCGGTGCCATGCGCGGGAACAGGAGGAACAGCACCAGCATCACCGGCAGGCCCAGGGCCGCCATGCCGGTGGCGATGCCGGCCACCCGCCGCAGGGGCGGGCGCCCCACCGGCATGTGGGCATTCACCAGGGCCGTCAGCAGGCCCAGCAGGGCCAGCAGAATCCCCACGGCGGTCAGCAGCGACTGGGAGTAGAAGAAATGGGTCAGCAGCGTGAAGAAGGCCAGGAAGAACACCACAAAGGCGTCGCGGCGCGCGCGCATCTCCAGTGTCTTGAGGGCCAGCAGCACCACAATCAGGGTCACCCCGGCATCTCGCCCCAGGATGGTGCGGTGGGTCATCCAGGTCGCGCCCAGGGTCAGGGCCAGCAGCACCAGTCTGGGGAACCAGCCAGGCAAGGCGGCGCCCCGCCAGCTCAGCACGGTGCGCCAGCCCAGGATGCCAAAGGCCAGTGCCGTGCACCACCATGGAATGTGTCCGATCTGCATCATGACCACCCAGGCGATCACCGCCAGCAGGAACAGCGTGTCGCGGGTGTCACGAGGCAGGGTGGTCAGAGACATCGCAGCCATATCGGATCAGAGGCGATGGTGGAGCGAGGGTACACCTGCCAAGGCAGCTGTGGCGCAAGTGCAAGTGCGCGCGCAGGCCAAGGCAGCCGTGGAACGGGCTCTGCCCGGCCACAGGCTGCGTCCCCTCCCGCAGGAAAGGGGGTAGGCGCGAAGCGACGCAGGGGGTGTTTCATGCCAGTGCCATCGCCTCCAGGCAGCGCATGCGGTGCGCCGGGCCGATGTCGGGGGCGATTTCGGTGCCTGGCAGACGCAAGCCGTATTCGAGTCCCAGGCGCTCGCACAGCAGCACCCAGGCGCACAGGCGTGAAAGGCGCGACTCGAGGTCGGGGGCGCCACAACGGGCATGGTCCAGCCAGAGCTGCTGGCGCTGGGTGATCATCAGGTCGCGGCTGACCAGGTCGTCCCGCCCGGCGGCAAATGCCTTGGCTGCCTTGCGCCACACCACGGTTCGGATCGGATCACCGCGGCGGTAGGCGCGCACGCCATCGAACTCACCGCTGTTGTTGGCCCGGGCATGGCCACCATGGCCAGGCATGGGTTCGCCCGGCGGCAGCGGCGGCGGGTGGCTTTCAGGCGCCGGGTACACCAGCACATCGGCACGGGGTTGCCACAGCGCCCAGACGCGGAAAACCCCGAGGGGAAACAGGGTCTGGGCGCGCAGGGTCGGCAAGGTCTGGCGGCCTCGCCGGCTCGCCCGCCAGGCCAGATGCAGGAGGGCATCGCCCTGCGCGGGCACATCGGTCCAGGCCGGGGCCGACTGTGGTGCGTCGTCGACCAGCATGGCGATGCCGTATCGCTCCTGTCGTCCCGGGTTGCTCAGGCGCACCTCCAGCGACACCGCCTGGCCCGCATGCACCGGGGCCGGCGGACTCAGGTGCAGGCTGAGTCCCCGCAGATTGCCATGACACTTGTGCATGCCCACCAGCGCGCTGCCGGCCAGCAGAAAGGTCAGCAGGTAGCCCAGGTTGAGCTGGTAGTTGATGCTGGCCACCAGCAGCAGCATCAGGGTCAGGGCCAGCATGAGTCCGGGCCGCGTCGGCAGGATGTAGACGTTGCGCTGCGTCAGCAGCAGGGTGTCGGTGCGCGGCTGCCGCGACTGGATCCAGCGCCTGGCACGCTGGCGCAGACGGGAGACCGGTCGCCAACGGTCCGGGATGGACGGTGCGGTCGTCGGCGAAGGGGTTCCAGACAGAGCGGACATGCAGCCGGACGTCAGGGCAGGGGAGTGGCCTCGAGCATGGCGCGCACCTGCTCGGCACTGCCGCGCCCCGCGTCGCTCACCGGCACCAGGCGGTGGGCAATGGTCTGCGGCAGGATGGCCGCCACATCGTCGGGTGCCACATAGTCGCGTCCGCTGAGATAGGCCTGCGCCTTGGCCGCTCGCACCACGGCCAGGGCGGCGCGGGGGGAGAGGCCTTGCACGAACCAGCGACCGCTGCGGGTGGCCCGCACCAGGTCCTGCAGGTAGTCCAGCAGCGGGTCGGCCGTGTGCACCGCGGCCACCGCCTGCTGCAGTCGCGCCAGATCGCCCGGGCTGAGCACCGGCTGCAGCTTCTCCAGCATGTCGCGCCGGTCTTCGCCGCGCAGCAGCTCGCGTTCGGCCGCGCGGTCGGGATAACCGAGCGACAGCCGCATGTGGAAGCGGTCGAGCTGGGATTCCGGCAGCGCGTAGGTGCCCAACTGGTCCATCGGGTTCTGGGTGGCAATGACAAAGAAGGGCTCGGGCAGGGGGCGTGTGGCGCTTTCCACAGTGACCTGCTTTTCTTCCATCGCTTCAAGCAGGGCACTCTGGGTCTTGGGGCTGGCGCGGTTGATTTCATCGGCCAGCAGCACCTGGGCGAACACCGGCCCGGGGTGGAACACGAAGCCCTCGCGCCCGCGCTCATAGATCGACACCCCGATCAGGTCGCTGGGCATCAGGTCGGCGGTGAACTGCACGCGCGAGAACTGCAGGCCGAAGCTGCGCGCCAGGGCATGGGCCAGTGTGGTCTTGCCCACGCCGGGCACATCCTCGATGAGCAGGTGTCCGCCGGCCAGCAGGCAGGCCACGCAGTCGGCCACCTGGGCGGTCTTGCCGACGATCACCGTGTTAAGCTGATCGAGGAGACGCTGAAGCTGTGTATCCGTTTGCATCATCCCGCGAACCATACCGTAAAACGACCATGAGCCAAGGCACCGGATATTTCACCCACAGGGATTGCTGGAAGCACGAAATGGGCGCGGGGCACCCCGAGTGTCCGCAACGGCTGGACGCCATCGAGGACCGCCTCCTCATCACCGGCCTGGACGTGGCCTTGCAGCGCCGCGAGGCCACGCCGGCCTCCATGGCCGACCTGGAGCTGGGGCATGGCCGCATGCACCTGGCGGCCCTGCGCGGTCTCAGCGACGGCCTGCGCGACGAGATCGCAGCCGGTGGGCCCACCCACGCGCAGATCGATCCGGACACCTCGATCAACGTGCATTCCTGGGAGGCCATCCTCATGGCCGCTGGCGCGGCCATCGATGCCACCGATGCCGTCATGGCCGGCGAACTGGAGAACGCCTTCTGCGCGGTGCGCCCGCCGGGTCACCACGCCACCCGCCATCAGGCCATGGGTTTCTGTTTTGTCAACAACGTGGCGGTGGCGGCGAAGTACGCCCTGGAGCGCCATGGTCTCAAGCGGGTGGCCATCATCGACTTTGACGTGCACCATGGCAACGGCACCGAGGACATCGTGGCCGGTGACGAGCGCATCCTGATGTGCAGTTTCTACCAGCACCCGTTCTACCCGGCGTGGAACCACGCCGAGGCCCCCAATCTGGTCAATCTGCCCGTGCCCGCCTACACGCGAGGCATGGACATCCGCGAACTGGTCGACATGATGTGGCTGCCCCGCCTGGAGGCTCACCGACCCGAGATGATTTTCATCAGCGCGGGTTTCGACGGTCACCGCGAGGACGACATGGGCCAGCTCGGACTGGTCGAGAACGACTATGCCTGGATGACCGAGCGCCTGGTCGAGGTGGCACGACGACATGCGCAGGGCCGCATCGTCAGTTGCCTCGAAGGCGGTTACCACCTCAGTGCCCTGGCGCGCAGTGTCGAGGCCCATCTGCGGGTGCTGGCGGGCGTCTGAGTCACGCTTCACTCATCGCCGCACCCGTTGTGCCGGACGTGGCAGGTGCGCCACAAATTCATCGCCACGTTCACACAGCCGATGCCGTGCAAGTGCTGACTTCGCCTCGCACTCAGCACGGCCGCTACACTCGGCAGTTCTGACGACTCTCCTGAAAGGACTCTTACCCATGGCATACAACCGGGCCCAGGCGCAGAAGCTGTGCAACGAATCGGAACTGCAACTCGTGTTGGCCTCGATGGCCGACGAGGTGACCAAGCTCACCGCGGCGCAGCTGCGCAGCAAGATCACGCGTGCCCGTACCCTGCGTGACAAGAACACCGATCTGTTCCGTCGTCAGACCACGGCTACCCGCAGTGCCACCACCACCAAGCGTGGCAACACCGGTGTGGCCAACCAGCGCACCGAACAGAAGGCCCGCCTGTTTGACGAGACCCTCAAGCGCCTGGAAGCCCGCCTGGCCAAGGTCGAGGCTGCGGCAGCCAAGGCCGAATCGAAGCCGGTCGCCAAAGCCACGGTGGCTCGCAAATCCCCCACCAAGGCCGCCGTGGCCAAGGCCCCTGCCCAGCCTGCGGCGCCCAAGAAGTCGGTGGCCCGCAAAGCCGCCGTCAAGGCCGCAGCTCGGGCCGAGAAGCCGGCACCGGTTGCCAGGAAGGCCGTTGCCAAGGCGGCAGCGCCCAAAGCCGTAGCCAAGGCGCCAGCGGCCAAAAAAGCCGCTGTCAAGCCGGTCGCCAAGGCTCCGGTGGCGCGCAGCCAGCGCCCCGCCACGGCCGTGTCCAAGGTCGTGTCGGTGCGTGGCAAGAACATCGGCGCCCACGCCCGCTCGGCCAACGCCAAAGGCCAGGCCAAGCGCGCCGGTCGCTGAGTCGGACGCACCGCCTGAAGGGACCCGTCCTGGCCTGGCCTGGACGGGTTTTTTCATGGGCAGCGCGGCGGTCGCACATGCCCGACAATGGCGGCTGAATTCATTGCGAGCCGCTGCCATGACCACCATCCCCCCGGCCGACCTGCTTCTGCACGCCCGCGACGAGCGCGGTGTGCACCGCCTCACCCTCCATGCGCCGCGCAGCTTCAATGCGCTGAGCGAAGAGATGCTGACCGCATTGCAGTCGGCCATCGACGCGGTGGCTGCCGATCCGCAGGCGCGGGCGGTGGTCATCGCAGCCGAGGGCAAGGCGTTTTGCGCCGGTCACGACCTCAAGCAGATGCGCGCCCACCCCGACATCGACTACTACCGTGGCCTGTTCGCCCGCTGTACCCGCGTGATGATGGCGCTGCGGCGCCTGGAGGTGCCTGTGATTGCCCGCGTCCAAGGGCTGGCCACGGCGGCCGGTTGCCAGCTGGTGGCCCAGTGCGACCTGGCGGTGGCCTCGGACGAGGCGAGTTTTGGTGTCAACGGCATCGACGTCGGCCTGTTCTGTGCCACGCCCGGTGTGGCGCTCTCGCGCAACATCCTGCCCAAGCAGGCGATGGAAATGTTGCTGACCGGGGAGTTCATCTCGGCGCAACAGGCGTGCGAGCGCGGGCTGGTCAACCGGGTGGTGCCCGCCGATGTGCTGGACGCCGAAGTCGAGCGTCTGCTGCAACGCCTGCTGGCCAAGCCGCGCGAGGCGCTGGCCATGGGCAAGCAGCTGTTCTACCGCCAGCTTGAAACCGGCATGGAAGCGGCTTACCAGCTCGCCGGCCAGAGCATGGCCTGCAACATGGCGCACGAGGTGGCCCAGGAAGGTGTGCAGGCCTTCATCGAGAAGCGGCCGCCCACCTGGCGTGCGTCGGACCACCCCTGAGGTCCCGGTCAGGCGCCGGCGCTTGCCCCACCGTTCATTCTCCTTTTTTGCCCAGACATGGCCCAACCCAAACCCATCGATGACTTCGGACTCTGGCTGGCCGCCTTTCAGCAGCCGGGGGTGCTTGCCGAGTTGGGTGCGCTCGTGGCCTGCGTGGCGCTGGCTTGGGGCATCTCCGGCGCCTTGCGGCGGGCACTGGCCGGTCCCCAGGGCGGGCAGTCGGTGATGTTCGGTCAGCGGCTTCTGGACGGTGTGCTGTTCCCGGTCCTGCTGCTGGCTCTGGCCTATCTGGCCCGCACCATCCTGCTCAACCATGTTCCCTTGGCCGTGTTCCGGGTAGCCATTCCGGTGCTGATTGCGCTGGTCGTGATCCGCATCGGGGTCAAGGTGCTCGATGTGACCTTCCCGGGAGCCGCCTGGGTGCGACCGCTGGAGCGCAGCATATCCTGGGTGGCCTGGGGAGCCATGGTGCTGTGGGTCAGCGGGCTGCTGCCCGTTGTGCTGCACGAGATGGACCAGATCAGCTGGAAGGTGGGCAACGCCCAGCTGTCCCTGCGAACACTCATCGAAGGGGTCATCACCGCCGGGGCGGTGCTCATCCTGGCGCTGTGGGTGTCGTCGGCCATTGAGGCGCGGCTGCTGCGCTCGGTCGAAGGCGGTGAGCTGTCCTTGCGCAAGGCCGTCAGCAACGCCGCCCGGGCCTTGCTGATGTTCGTCGGCCTCATGATGGCCATGACGGCGGTCGGCATCGACCTGACCGCGTTCTCGGTGCTCGGCGGCGCGATCGGTGTGGGCATTGGTTTCGGCCTGCAGAAGCTGGCGGCCAACTATGTCAGCGGTTTTGTCATCCTGGCCGAGCGCAGCATGCGCATCGGCGACAACGTGCGGGTCGACAACTTCGAGGGGCGCATCACCGACATCACCGCGCGCTACACCCTGATCCGTTCACCGGCCGGACGCGAGTCCATCGTGCCCAACGAGACCATGATGACCAGCCGGGTGGAGAACCTGTCGCTGGCCGATCCCCGGATCTGGCTGTCCACCGTGGTGTCCGTCGCCTACGACAGCGATGTCGATCTGGTGCGGGGCCTGCTGGTCGAGGCTGCGCTGGCCCAGCCCCGCGTGCTCAAGGACCCCGGGCCCTCGGCCTCGCTGTCGGCCTTCGGTGCCGATGGTCTCGAGTTCACGGTGGGCTTCTGGATTGCCGACCCCCAGAATGGACAGCTGGGCCTGCGCTCGGACATCAACCTGGCCATCCTGCGCTCGCTGCGCGAGCACGGCATCGAGATCCCGTACCCGCAGCGGGTGGTGCACATGAAACCACCCGCCGCGTGAGGCATCGGGGCAGTGCTCAGCGTCCCATCATCCCGGGCAGCCAGAGCGCGATGGCGGGCACCGCAATCAGGATGCCCAGGCGCACGATGTCGGCCACCACGAAGGGCCAGATGCCGCGGTAGATCGTGCCCAGGCGTACGTCGGGCAGCAGGGAGTTGAGCACGAACAGGTTCAGTCCGACTGGCGGTGAAATCAGGCCGATCTCGACGATGGTCACGATCAGGATGCCGAACCACACCGGGTCGAAGCCCAGGCCGACGATGATCGGGAAGAACACCGGAATGGTCAGCAGCACGATGGCCAGCTCCTCCATCACCATGCCCAGCGCCAGGTAGATGCCCATCATCACCACCACGACCATGATCGGGCTGGGGCTCACTTCAAGGATGAATTCCTTGAGATCGCCCGGCATGCTGGTGAAGTTGATGAAGTTCGTGAACACCATGGCCGCGATCAGGATGGCGAACAGCATGGCGGTTGTGCGTGCGCTCTCGACCAGGATGTCCAGCAGCACCCGCGGCGTCAGCGCCCGACGCAGCAAGGCGAACATGAAGGCGCCCGCCGCGCCGACACCGGCTCCCTCGGTGGCGGTGAAGACGCCACCGTAAATGCCGCCGATCACCAGCAGGAACAGCACACCGACACCCCAGATGCCCCGCAGGGCCCGCAGACGTTCGGCCCAGGTGAAACGCTCGGCCGGCGGCCCGGCCTCGGGGTCGCGCCAGGTGATGAACACCACCGCCAGGCACAGGCAGATGATGGCCACCAGCCCGGGCAGGATGCCGGCGACAAAGAGCTTGCCGATGTCCGTTTCGGTGATGATGCCGTAGACCACCAGAATGGTCGACGGCGGAATCAGGATGCCCAGCGTACCCCCCGAGGCGATCGAGCCGGTGGCCAGGGTGTCCTTGTAGCCGTGCGCCTTCATCTGCGGGTAGGCCACGCGCGACATGGTGGCCGCCGTGGCAATCGACGAGCCGCAGATGGATCCGAAGCCACCCGAGGCAATGATGCTGGCCATGGCCAGTCCGCCGCGCCGGTGGCCGACAAAGGCGTTGGCGGCGGTGAACAGCTCGCGTGCCAGGCCGGCGCGGGCCACGAAGTTGCCCATCAGCACGAACAGGGGAATGACCGACAGCACGTAGTGAAAGCCGGTTTCGAACACCACCTGGCTGGTGCTGGCCATGGCGGCAGGCCAGCCCCGCATCAGCGCCAGGCCACCAAAGCCGACGATGGTCATGGACACCGCCAGCGGCAGGCGCAAAAAGGCCAGCCCGAAGACGGCCAGAAAACCCAGCATCGCTTCGGTCATGGCGCCAGCTCCCTGGGGTTGGTCTGCCCGATCAGGACCTGCACCAGGTGGGCCAGCGCCGTCACGCCCAGCAGCACCGCCATCAGGTAGGCCACCGGTGCCACCGGCATCATCAGGTAGGCGGTGATGTCACCGTACTCGGCGAAGCGCTCGGCACGCTGCACCAGCAGCCGGGCCAGGTAGGCAAAGACGCCCGCGCAGACCAGGTGAATCAGGCGTGCCTGGATGCCCTTGAACCAGTCCGGGATGAGGGCGTCCAGCGAGTCGAATACCACGTGCTCGTTGCGCCAGGACACGAGGGGCAACGCACCGAAGATGACCACCACCATCAGCACCTCGGTGATCTCCAGGCCGCCAGGCACGGAGTTGTTGAAGAACTTGCGGCCGGTCACATCGACCACGGTCAGCCACATGATGCCGAACAAGGCCATGGCGGCCATCAGGCCGGTGGACCAGAACAGCAGGCGATCCAGAATCTTGTGCATGAAGGGAGGGGGCAAAAAAAGGGCCGGGGGGCAGCAACGCACCGGTGTTCATGAGCAAGATCCGCGCCGCACGCGGATCCCGGCTCAGGCACCGGTGGCTGCCCCGCCAGCCCAGGGAGGGATTCAGGCGATCACTTGAGCTTGGCGATTTCGGCCCGGAACTCGGCCAGCACCTTCTTCGGATCCTTCAAGCCCCTCACCATCGCGGAGGCTGCCCACTTGGTTTCCAGGTAGTCCTGCTTGTCAGCCACGGCCTTCACAAAGGCCTTGTCGGCCTGGATGCGGGCCACGCCCTGGGTCCGCTGGGCACCCTCGCGCGAGGCCGCATCCACCCGATCCCAGCCTTCGCCGAACATGCGGGCCGCGGTCTCGCCGGAGATCTTGTCGACCACGGCCTTGTCCTGTGCCGACAGGGCGTTGTACTTGGCCGGGTTCATCATGAACACGAAGCTGGTGTTGTACAGGCCGCCCGGGAAGGTCGTGGCGTGTTTGATCATGCTCAGGCGGAACGAAGCGATGGACTCGTCCGGAAAGAAGACGCCATCCATCACGCCGGTCGACAGCAGCTCAAACGACTCGGGAGCCGGCTTGAGCGTGGTGTTCCAGCCCATGGCCTTGGACAGCTCGTTGATGTTGCCGCCGCCGATGCGGAACTTCAGGCGTGCGGCATCTGCGGCGGACGCCACGGGCTGCTTGGTGTTGAAAATGATGCCGGGGCCGTGCGTGAACACGCCCAGCACCTTGACGCCGCGGTGCTCGTTCAGCGGAGCGAAATACTTGTTGTAGATGCGCTGGTAAGCGACCGAAGTGGCCACCGCGCTGTCGCCCAGGAAGGGGAACTCGGCCACCTGGGTGTTGATGAAGCGGCCCGGGGTGTAGCCGTCCACGGTGAAGGAGATGTCGGCCAGGCCGTCGCGCACTGCATCGAAGGTGCCTGGGGCGGCCACCACCGCGCGGGGCAAGGCGTTGCACTTCATGCGGCCGCTGCTCTCCTTCTCCAGCAGGTCGCACCAGGCGGCCTGGGTCGTGGACAGGACGTGGGTGGGCGGCAGCCAGCTGGAGGTGTTGAACACCGTCTGGGCCGACGCTGCGCCGGCAGCCAGAAAGGTGGTGGACAGGGCGGCGGCAACTGCGTGACGAAGTTTCATGGTCGGGGTCTCCGGGGTGGGTGGATCAAAGGGTCGTTACATTTAATAATCAAAACCCTTATCCCCACTACAGGTGATTCCCCCGGTTTGCCGTCTCCAGACTTACCCGAATTCGCCGACCGATCGGTTGGTTAATTGTCGCCATGAGGACATTGGCCGGCCCGGTTTGGCGGGTCTTCGCAATGCGCCTATAATCTGAAAAAAGCACGATCGTTCGTTTTCTTGCGATCCATTTCCGGCCACACCACCCAAGTTTCAGACCTGCCTGTCGCGCCCGGGCATACAATGCCCGAGTTGACGTGCACGTCAATTGCACACCGTTTCACAACCATCAGGAGCCAGTCAGCATGAAGGTCATCGTCCCCGTCAAACGTGTGGTGGACTACAACGTCAAGGTGCGCGTCAAGAGCGACGGCACGGGCGTGGACATCGCCAACGTCAAGATGAGCATGAACCCGTTCGACGAGATCGCCGTCGAAGAGGCCGTGCGCCTGAAGGAAAAAGGCGTGGCCACCGAAGTCATTGCCGTCTCCTGCGGCGTGGCCCAGTGCCAGGAGACCCTGCGCACGGCCATGGCCATCGGTGCCGACCGCGCCATCCTGGTCGAGACCGACGCCGAGCTGCAGCCCCTGGCCGTGGCCAAGCTGCTCAAGGCGCTGGTTGACAAGGAGCAGCCCGGCCTGGTGATCCTGGGCAAGCAGGCCATCGACGACGACGCCAACCAGACCGGCCAGATGCTCGCGGCCCTGGCCGACCTGCCGCAGGCCACCTTCGCCAGCAAGGTGGAAGTGAGCGGCGACAAGGCCAAGGTGACCCGCGAGGTGGACGGCGGCCTGGAGACACTGGAAGTGAGCCTGCCGGCCGTGGTCACCACCGACCTGCGCCTGAACGAGCCACGCTATGTGACGCTGCCCAACATCATGAAGGCCAAGAAAAAGCCGCTGGAGACCGTCAAGCCCGAGGACCTGGGTGTCGATGTGACGCCCCGCCTGAAGACCCTGAAGGTCAGCGAACCGCCCAAGCGCGGCGCCGGCATCAAGGTGCCCGATGTCGCGGCGCTGGTCGAGAAGCTCAAGAACGAAGCCAAGGTGATCTGATCACCGCGCCCCGAACACCGATCAAGGAATTCACGTCATGACCGCACTCGTCATTGCCGAACACGACAACGCCTCCGTCAAGGGCGCCACCCTCAACACCGTGACCGCCGCCGCCCAGTGTGGTGGTGATGTGCACGTCCTGGTGGCCGGTCACCACGCCGGCGCCGCCGCGGCCGCTGCCGCCCAGATCGCCGGTGTGTCCAAGGTGATCCACGCCGACGGCGAGGGCCTTGCCCACGGCTTGGCCGAGAATGTGGCCGCCCAGGTGCTGGCCATCGCCGGCAACTACAGCCACATCCTGTTCCCGGCCACCGCCGGAGGCAAGAACGTGGCCCCGCGCGTGGCCGCGAAACTGGACGTGGCACAGATCAGCGACGTCACCCAGGTGATCAGCGCCGACACCTTCGAGCGCCCCATCTACGCCGGCAACGCCATGGCCACTGTGCAGAGCGCTGACGTCATCAAGGTGCTGACCGTGCGCACCACTGGCTTCGATGCGGCCGGGCAGGGTGGCGGTGCCGTGGTCGAGACCGTGGCTGCGGCCAGCGGCAACGGCAAGAGCAGCTACGTCGGCAGCGAAATCGCCAAGAGCGACCGCCCCGAGCTGACGGCGGCCAAGGTCATCGTCAGTGGTGGCCGCGCGCTGGGCAGCAGCGAGAAATTCAACGAAGTCATGACCCCGCTGGCGGACAAGCTGGGTGCCGCCATCGGCGCCAGCCGCGCCGCGGTGGATGCCGGCTACGCCCCGAACGACCTGCAGGTCGGCCAGACCGGCAAGATCGTGGCCCCGCAGCTGTACATCGCCGCCGGCATCTCGGGGGCCATCCAGCACCTGGCGGGCATGAAGGATTCGAAGGTGATCGTGGCGATCAACAAGGACCCCGAGGCCCCGATCTTCTCCGTGGCCGACTACGGGCTGGAGGCCGACCTGTTCGCGGCCGTGCCCGAGCTGGTTTCCAAGCTTTAAGCCGATTCTGACCACAAGGGCATCGTTCGCGATGCCCTTCTTGTATCTGTACCTCACCAAGACGCTTCCGGAGACTCACGCATGAGCTACACCGCCCCCCTGAAGGACATGCTGTTCAACATCGAGCACATCGCGCGCATCGACCAGGTGGCGCAGCTGCCCGGCTTCGAAGACGCGGGTCTTGAAACCGCCCAGGCGGTGCTGGAGGAGTGCGCCAAACTCAATGAAGGCGTGATCGCTCCGCTGAACTGGGAGGGGGACAAGTACCCGTCCTCGTTCCACGATGGCAAGGTCACCACCACGCCCGGCTTCAAGGCCGCCTACAAGCAATACGCCGAGGGCGGCTGGCAGGGGCTGCAGCACCCGGCCGACTTCGGCGGCCAGGGCCTGCCCAAGACCATCGGTGCGGCCTGCGGCGAAATGCTCAACAGCGCCAACATGAGTTTTGCGCTGTGCCCACTGCTGACCGACGGCGCCATCGAAGCGCTGCTGACCGCAGCCAGCGACGAGCTCAAGGCCACCTACCTGGAAAAGCTCATCAGCGGCGAGTGGACCGGCACCATGAACCTGACCGAGCCGCAGGCGGGCTCCGACCTGGCCGCCGTGCGCAGCCGTGCCGAGCCTCAGCCCGACGGCACCTACAAGGTGTTCGGCACCAAGATCTTCATCACCTACGGTGAGCACGACATGGCCGAGAACATCGTCCACCTGGTGCTGGCCCGTGTGACCGGTGCGCCCGAGGGCGTCAAGGGCATCAGCCTGTTCGTGGTGCCCAAGTTCATGGTCAATGCCGACGGCTCGCCAGGCGCGCGCAACGACGTGCACTGCGTGAGCATCGAGCACAAGATGGGCATCAAGGCCAGCCCGACCGCCGTGCTGCAGTATGGTGACCACGGCGGCGCGGTGGGCTACCTGGTGGGCGAGGAAAACCGCGGCCTGGAGTACATGTTCATCATGATGAACGCGGCCCGCTATGCCGTGGGTGTGCAGGGCATTGCGATCTCCGAGCGCGCCTACCAGAAGGCGGTGACCTATGCCAAGGACCGCGTGCAGAGCCGCCCGGTGGACGGCAGTTTCACCACGGCTGCGCCCATCATCCACCACGCCGACGTCAAACGCATGCTCATGACCATGCGCGCGGCCACCGAAGGCTGCCGCGCCATGGCCAGCGTGGCCGCCGCCGCGTATGACGCCGCCCACCACCACCCGGATTCTGAGATTCGCAAACAGAACGCTCTGTTCTACGAATTCCTGGTGCCGCTGGTCAAGGGCTACAGCACCGAGATGAGTCTCGAAGTCACCTCGCTGGGCGTGCAGGTGCACGGCGGCATGGGCTTCATCGAAGAGACCGGCGCGGCCCAGTACTACCGCGACGCCAAGATCCTGACCATCTACGAAGGCACGACCGCCATCCAGGCCAACGACCTGGTGGGCCGCAAGACTGCCCGGGACGGTGGTCAGAGTGCCAAGGCCATTGCGGCCCAGATCGAGAAGACCGAGGCCGAACTCCAGGCACGGGGCAGTGTCAACGCGCTGGCCGTGGCCAAGCGCCTGGGCGCCGCTCGCCAGGCCTTTGTCGACGTGGTGGACTTCATCGCCGCCAACACCAAGAGCAACCCGAACGCCGCCTTCGCCGGCAGCGTGCCCTACCTGATGCTGGCCGGCAACCTGATGGCCGGCTGGCAGATGGCGCGCGCCCTGCTGGTGGCCGAGGTGCTGTCCGCCAAGGGACAGGATCTGCCCTTCATGCAGGCCAAGATCACGACCGCGCGCTTCTACGCCGACCACCTCCTCAGCCGCGCACCGGGCGTGCGCGATGCGATCGTGGAGGGTGCCGAGGCCGTGACCGCGCTGCCCGCTGAAGCGTTCTGAGCTTCACACCACAAGACCGACCCTGGAGACCCCATGACCCCACGCCAACGCACCCTGCCTCCGGTGCTGCAGAACCTGCCGTTCCCGGTGATCGGCTCGCCCCTGTTCATCATCAGCAACCCCAAGCTGGTCATTGCCCAGTGCAAGGCGGGGGTGGTCGGGTCGATGCCGGCGCTCAACGCCCGCCCGGCCTCGCAGCTGGACGAATGGCTGGCCGAGATCACCGAGGCGCTGGCGGCGCATGACAAGGCCCACCCGGACAACAAGGCTGCGCCCTTTGCCATCAACCAGATCGTGCACAAGAGCAACGACCGGCTGGAGCACGACCTGCAGCTGTGCGCCAAGTACAAGGTGCCGATCATCATCACCAGCCTCGGTGCGCGTGAAGACGTGAACCAGGCGGTGCACGGCTGGGGCGGCGTGGTGATGCACGACGTGATCAACAACGTCTTCGCGCACAAGGCGATCGAGAAGGGCGCCGACGGCCTGATCCCGGTGGCTGCCGGTGCGGGCGGTCATGCCAGCGTCAAGAGCCCGTTTGCCATGATCCAGGAAATCCGCGAGTGGTTCGACGGCCCGGTGGCGCTGTCGGGTTCCATCTCCTCGGGCGGTGCCATCCTGGCCGCCCAGGCCATGGGCGCGGACTTCGCCTACATCGGCTCGGCCTTCATCGCCACCGACGAGGCGCGCGCGGTAGACGGTTACAAGCAGATGATCACCGAGTCCAATTCGGACGACATCGTCTACAGCAACTTCTACACCGGCGTGCACGGCAACTACCTCAAGGGCAGCATCCGCAACGCCGGCATGGACCCGGAAAACCTGCCGGTCAGCGACCCGAGCAAGATGAACTTCTCCACCGGCGAAGGCGCCAATGCCGCCAAGGCCTGGAAGGACATCTGGGGCTGTGGCCAGGGCATCGGCGCCATCCGTGAGGTGGTGCCGGCGGCCGAACTGGTGGCACGCTTCAAGCGCGAATACGCCGAGGCCAAAGCCCGCATCTGCGGCGGCTGAGCGGCCGGCCTTCGGGCTCCTCAGGTGCTGCCGCGCAGCACCAGCTCGAAGCCAAGATCGCGGCAGGGGTCGGCAATGGCCTCGCCGCGCATCACACCCAGCAGCATCTGGGCTGCCTCGGCGCCGATTTCTCGCCGGGGCGTTCGCACCGTCGTCAAGGGCGGCAGCATCTGGTCGCTGCCCGCCAGATCGTTGAAGCCGACCACCGCGACCCGTCCCGGCACGTCCACGCCCAGGCGCAGGGCTTCCAGCAGGCCCCCCTGGGCCAGGTCGTCGTTGCAGAAGAAGACCGCATCCACGTCCGGGTGACGTCCCAGCAGTTCCTTCAGCAGCTCTCCCCCCAGTCGCATCGATGAAGGCTGGGCACTGAGCACTTCCAGCTTGGGGTCGTACAGGCCCGCCTGGCGCAGGCAACGGCGATAGCCTTCGGCGCGCTGCAGGGTTCGGGGATCCAGCTGGGCCGCCACAAAGGCGATTCGGCGCCGGCCCCGGGACAGCAGGTGCGCCGTGATGGCCTGTCCGGCATCGCGCTGCGAGAAACCCACGCTGTAAGTGCCGGGCACGCTGCTGAGCTCCATCAGGTACACCACGGGCACCCGGTTGGTTTCGATCAGCCGCCGCGCGACCTCCGTCCGGTCGAATCCGGTCACCAGCAGACCGGCAGGCCGGTGGGCCAGAAAGCCCTTGATCAGTTGCTCTTCTTCCAGCGGGTCGTAATGGGTGACGCCGATCAGCAACTGGTAGCCGTGGGGTTCCAGGGCAGAATGGGCCGCCTCCACCAGATCCACAAAGAGTGCGTTGGTCAGCGAGGGGATGAGCACCGGCACCTGGGTGCCGCGCTGCGACGCCAGCGCGCGGGCAGCAGGATCGGGCACATAGCCCAGGTCAGCGGAGGCCTGTTTGACCCGCTCGGCCAGTTCCGGTGCCACGCCACGTTCGCCGCGCAGCGCCCGGGACGCCGTGATCGGGCTGACCCCGGCCTGGCGGGCGACATCCTGCAAGGTGATGCGCCCGCTGGGGCGTCGTCGTCGTTCTGGAATGGACAAGGGTTAATCCTGACGATTTCCGTTTCGAGGTGGCGTAGGATAGCGCTACCGGTTGACTGAGGCAAGTTTGGCACAGACGGCATACTCAGCCGATGCCCAGGGTTTATCGATCCGCACTCGACCCGTTTTTTTTGATTGTTTTGGATAGCGCTACCATATGTTCAGTGTCTCGCCTTTGAACAGCCCGGGCTGCGTGGTGATCATGGGGGTTGCCGGTTGCGGCAAGTCCAGCCTTGGTCAGGCCTGCGCCCAGGCCCTCGGTCTTCCCTTGATCGAAGGGGACGATTTCCACTCGACATCGAACCGCATCAAGATGCAAAACGGGATTCCGCTGACCGACCAAGACCGGGCTGTCTGGCTCGACATGCTCGCCGGGCAACTCTATTTGCATGCGAAGACGGGGGCAGTGCTGACCTGCTCCGCACTCAGACAGCGCTACCGTGATCGCCTGAGGGAGGTCATCCCCAACCTGCGTTTTGTCTTCCTTTCTCTGACGCCCGAGCAGGCACGGGTGCGCGTGGCTGCGCGCCCGGCCCACCTGTTCCCGGTCAGCCTGGTCGACAGCCAGTTCAAGGCGCTGGAAGACCCCAGTGCCGAGCCGGGAGTGCTCAGGCTGGATGCCACCGGCCCTCTTGATGAGCTGACCGCGGCGACCACGCGCTGGCTGCAGGGCCAGTCGCAATTCGGGGAGGTCAGCCCGTGAAGTTGTCGGGACGTATTCTCAAGCGTGTCGCAGAGCTGGCCATGGCCCTGTGCATGTCGGTGATGCTGGTCGTCATCTTCGTCAACGTGGTGCTGCGTTATGGCTGGGGCACGGGCATCCTGATTTCCGAAGAGCTGGCGCGACTGCTCTTTGTCTGGCTGGTCAGCCTTTCGGCGGCCATTGCGTTTCACGAGGGCAAGCACCTGGGTTTCGACATGGTCACCAGTCGCCTTCAGGGACGCCCTGCCGTGGCACTGTGGTGGATCTCGCGGGGGCTGACGGCCCTGGTTCTGTACCACCTGATCACCGGCGCCTGGGAACAGGTGCTGATGGGGCTGAACAGCCGAAGCCCGGTCATGGGTTATCCGCTGGCGCTGACCGCCGGTGGCATTTTTGTCATGGGCGTTTCCATGGCCTTGCTGCTGGCGTGCCAGGCCTGGTCCGCCCTGCGTTGGGGAGCTTTGCCCAAACCAGAAGCACCCTTGCACGACGCGGCGCAGGAGGAGCGGACATGACGATCGCTCTGTTCCTGGCGGTGTTGTTCGCCGCCATGACCCTGGGGGTGCCGATTGCGTTTGCCCTCATGCTGACCGCGCTGGCCCTGATGGTGCAGCTGGACTTCTTCGATGCCCAGTTGCTGGCCATGAACGTGCAGGCCGGCTTCGACAACTTCCCGCTGCTGGCCGTACCCTTCTTCGTGCTGGCCGGTGAGCTGATGAATGCTGGCGGCCTCAGCCGGCGCATCATTGACTTGGCACGTGCCTTTGTGGGCCATGTCCAGGGCGGGCTGGGTTATGTGGCGATTGCGGCGGCCCTGCTGCTGGCGTCCATGAGCGGTTCGGCCATTGCCGACACCGCCGCGCTCGCCACCCTGCTGCTGCCCATGATGCGCAAGCAGAACTACCCGGACGGCTACAGCGCCGGCCTGATCGGCGCCGGCGGCATCATCGCTCCCATCATCCCGCCCTCATTGCCCATGGTGATCTATGGCGTCACCACCAACACCTCGATCAGCAAGCTGTTCATGGCCGGCATCGTGCCCGGCGTCATGATGGCCACGGCACTGGTGCTCGTGTGGCGACGCATTGCCGGAAGCAACACCCTGCCGGTCGCCGAGAAGGTCGGCTGGCCCGAGCGGCGCCGGGTGCTGGCGCGCAGCCTGTGGGCCCTGATGATGCCGGTCATCATCATCGGCGGGCTGCGCTTCGGCTTCTTCACGCCGACCGAGGCCGCTGCGGTGGCGGCGGTGTACGCCCTGTTCGTGGCCGTGTTCATCTACCGCGAGCTGACCCCGAAAGGCTTGTACCGGGTGCTGGTGGACGCCAGCCGCACGACCGGTGTGGTCATGTTCCTCTGTGGCGGGGCCATGGCGGCCTCCTACATGATCACGCTGGCGGACCTGCCAAATCAGCTCGCCGACGTGATGGGTCCGCTGCTGAGCAACCCGGTGCTGTTCATGGCCGTGGTCTGCGTTTTCCTGCTGGCCGTGGGCATGGTGATGGACCTGACGCCCACCATCCTGATCCTGGCGCCCGTGCTGGCACCGCTGGCCGCCAAGGCCGGGCTCGATCCCGTCTATTTCGGCTTTGTCTTCATCTTCACCGGTTGCCTGGGGCTGCTCACGCCCCCGGTCGGCACGGTGCTGAACGTGGTGGCTGGTGTCGGTCGGCTTCGCATGGAGCCGGTCATCAAGGGGGTCCTGCCCTTCCTGGCCATCTACTTCTCCATGCTCGTCCTGCTCATCCTGTTCCCGTCCATCGTGCTGGGGCCGCTCAAGCTCATGTTCTAGCGCGTTCTTTCCACCCGCGCGGCACAGGCCGCCAACAACCCAAGGAGATAGCCATGAAACTCAAACACCTCGCGGTCGCGCTGAGCGTCGGTGCTGCCACGCTGGTGGGCGGTTTTGCCCACGCGCAGCAAGATGTCCAGAACCGCCTCATCCGATTCGGCTACGGCCTGAACGAACAGTCGAACCAGGGGCGCGCCGCCAAGGTATTTGCCGACGAGGTCGAGAGGCTCTCGGGTGGCAAGATGCGGATTCGGGCCATCGGAGCGGCCGCACTGGGCTCGGACGTTCAGATGCAGCAGGCACTGATCGGTGGCGCCCAGGAAATGATGGTGGGCTCCACCGCCACGCTGGTGGGCATCACCAAGGAAATGGCCATCTGGGACACCCCCTTCCTGTTCAACAACGAGAAGGAGGCCGACGCCATTCTGGACGGCCCGGTCGGCCAGAAGGTGATGGACAAGCTGCAGGAAAAAGGCCTGGTGGGGCTGGTGTACTGGGAGAACGGCTTCCGCAACCTGACCAACAGCCGCAAGCCGGTGCGCAGCGTCGACGACTTCTCTGGCATCAAGCTGCGCGTGATGCAGAACCCGGTGTTCATCGAGACCTTCCGTACCCTGGGTGCCGACGCCGTACCGATGGCCTTCTCCGAACTGTTCACCGCCCTCGAAACCAAGGCGGTCGATGGCCAGGAGAACCCGTTCAACACCATTCTGTCGTCCAAGTTCTATGAGGTCCAGCCTCACCTGGCCGTGACCAACCACGTCTACAGCCCCTGGATCATGCTGGTCAGCAAGCGCTACTGGGATCGCCTGTCGGCCGCCGAAAAGAAAATACTGACGGATGCCGCCGTCAAGAGCCGCGATTTCGAGCGCAAGGACACCCGCGAAGAAGGTGCCAAGGCCCTGGCGCAGCTCAAGGCCAAGGGCATGCAGGTCACCACCTTCAGCCCGGCCGACACCGACGCCATGCGGTCCAGGCTCACGCGCGTGAATGCCAGCATCGCCACCAACGTGGGCATGGACCTGTGGAACGAGGTTCAGGCCGAACTGGCGAAGCTGCGCCGCTGAGCACCGGCGTTCAGGGATTCAGGGCCTGAACAGCTCTTTCAGGGCGTCCAGCAGGGTCGGGGGACCGGCCAGCTGGACGCCTTTTTCGTCCGTGATTTCGGTGATCCAGCCGCCGTCCTGCCACTCGCTGTAGATCCAGTCGTCGCCGCTGCGGCCCAGGCCTGGCGGAGCCGCGGCGGGCGCTGCCACCGGCACACCCCGCAGCGCGCGGCCCATGAAGTCGGTCCAGATCGGCAGGGCGGTGCGGCTGCCCGATTCCTGCGGTCCCAGGCTGCGCGGCGAGCCATGGCCGACCCACACCACCGCGGCCAGCGAGGGATGGAAACCCGCAAACCAGGCGTCGAAGGCCTTGTCGGTGGTGCCGGTCTTGCCGTACAGGTCGGACCGGCCCAGCCGCTGCTGCACGCTGGCCGCGGTGCCGCTGCGCGTGACCTCGGCCAGCAGGTCGGTGCTCAGCCAGGCGTTGCGTGCCGGAATGGCGCGGTTGTCCTCGGTCCGCTCGGCCGGCGGCGGGGCCTCGAACAGGACCTTGCCCTGCGCGCCGATGATCTTCTCCACCACCACCACCTCGGGCAGCCAGCCGCCGTTGGACAGGGTGGCGTAGGCGCGTGCCATCTGCATCGGCGTCACCTGGCCAGTGCCCAGGGCCAGCGTCAGGTTGTCCGGCTGGCGCTGGGGTTCCAGCCCGAAGCGGGTCAGCCATTCGCGGCCGCGCCCCGTGCCCGACTCCTGCAGCAGGCGAACGCTCACCAGATTGCTCGAGCGCGCCAGCGCCTCGCGCACACTGATGGGGGCATCCTGCATCTGGCCGCCGCTGTTGCCGGGGCTCCAGCCGTTGGCCGCGGTGAAGGGCCGGTCATCCACCCGGGTGCCGGGCATGATGCGTGATTCAAGGGCCGCCGAGTAAAGCAGCGGCTTGATGGCCGAGCCGGGCTGCCGCCAGGCCTGGGTCGCGTGGTTGAAAGGCTGGCGCGTGAAATCGAAACTGCCCACCAGCGCCCGAACCCGGCCGGTCGAAGGGTCCAGCGCCACCAGGGCCGCCTCGGCCTCAGGCCACTGGCTGATGACCCAGGTCTGGCCCTGGCGGGCCACGCGGATGACCGAGCCCCGCTCGATCTTCAGCCCTGCGCGGGCCTTGGGCTCCAGCGCGGCGCGGGCCCAGCGCAGGCCTTCGCCCTGGAGGGTGATGCTCTCACCGCCGGCCAGTTGGGCCCGGACGCCTTTGGGGTTTGCCTCCAGCACCACCGCCAGCCGCAACTGCTCGTCGTCGCGCTGGCCCTTGAGGGCGTCGAGCACCGCTTCCTGCACGGCGGGGCCATCGCCCGCCGGCAACGCCACCCGGGCCTCCGGTCCGCGCCAGGGACCGCGCCGGTCCTGGGCCAGCACGCCGCGTTGCAAGGCCTCGTGGGCCGCCTGCTGCTGCGCCGCCTGCAGCGAGGTGATGACCCGGATGCCGCTGGAGTAGGCCTCGGTGCCGAAACGCTCGACCACCACACGCCGGGCCATCTCGGCCACATGCGCGGCCTGCACCGGGCGCTGGCCGGGCGGGCGAATGGCCAGCTTCTCGGCCTTGGCCTTCTTCACCTGCGCCTCGTCGATCAGCCCGGTGGCGCGCATGCGCTCAAGCACGATGTGCTGGCGGCGCGTGGCGCGCTCCAGGTTGGTGACCGGGTTGGCGTAATGCGGGTTCTGCGGCAGGCCGGCGAGCATGGCGGTCTCGGCCAGGCTCAGCCCGTCCAGTGGCTTGCCGAAGTAGATGCGTGAGGCCGCGGCAAAGCCGTAAGCCCGCTGGCCCAGGTAGATCTCGTTGAGGTAGATCTCCAGGATGCGTTCCTTGGGCAGGGCGTCCTCGACCCTGAGCGCCAGCACGATCTCCTTGGCCTTGCGCTCGACGCTGAACTCGTGCGTCAGCAGCATGGTGCGCACCAGCTGTTGCGTGATGGTCGAGGCCCCCTGGCGCCGGCCGCCGGTCAGCATGGACAGCGCGGCCCGCGCCATGCCCTTGGGGTCCACGCCGCCGTGTTCGTGAAAGCGCGTGTCCTCGACCGCCAGCACCGCCTGCTGCAACAGGCGCGGCATGCGCTCCAGCGGCACATATTCGCGCCGCTCGCTGCCGAACTGGGCAATCTCCACCCCGTCGGCGGTGAACACCTGCAGCGGCAGCTTGGGCTGGTACTGCACGATGCGGTCGATGGGAGGCAGCTCGAAGGGTGACGCAGCGGCTCCCGGCGTCGCCCCAAGGCAGGCGCCGAACACGAGCAGGCCCGCCAGCAGGTCGCGGCGACGCGGGGTGAACAGGAACATGGCGCGCATTATCGGGTCCGAGCATGTGGCCCCGGTGAAGGCCCGGTAACCGATTGTTCGACCAACAACCCGCAAAACCGGACGGTCAAGGCCAGCGCATATGATCGGCAAAAGCAGGGAGTGATTGCGTTGACCTCGATGGACCCAGGCCGCCAGCAGGGCGGGATTGCAGAAGATCGGCTTCCTGCGCAGCGAACCGGGCGGTCGGCGCGCTGGCTGCGCCGGTTGTTGCTGTCGCTGGTTCTGCTGCTGGGCCTGGCCGCCTGGCTGGCCTGGGAGCTGCGCAGCTCGCAGCTGCAGGCCCGGTGGCTCACCCAGCACGCCCGCAGCCTCACCTACAACCTGCACCCGGGACCGGCCGAAGGTTTTGTGGTGCCGACCCACGGGCCGTTCAACCAGCGCCTGGGCTACACCCAGCTGCCCCTGTTCACCGAGCGGCTGCAGGCCCGCGGGCTGGAGATCACCCGGCAGGCCGCGCCCGAGCCGGCCCTGCGGCGCCACTTCGAGCGCGGGCTGTCCAACCCCTTCCCGGAGAAAGTGCACAGCGGCCTGACGGTGTACGACTGCCGGCGCGAGACGGTTTATGCCTTCCGCTACCCGCACCGGCAGTTCCAGCGCTTTGAAGACATTCCGCCGGTGGTGGTGCAGGCCCTGCTGTTCATCGAAAACCGCGACCTGCTCGATGCCGAGCGCCCCATGCTCAACCCCGCGGTCGACTGGGTGCGCTTCACACGTGCCGTCCTGGGGCAACTGGGCAACCGGCTCGACCTGGACCTGGACACCCCCGGCGGCAGCACCCTGGCGACCCAGATCGAGAAGTACCGCCATTCCCCGGGAGGCGTCACCCACGAGCCGCGCGAGAAGCTGCGCCAGATGGTCTCGGCCGCCATCCGCGCCTACCGCCAGGGCGAGCACAACCTGCCGGTGCGCCGGCAGATCGTGCTCGATTACCTCAACTCCGTGCCGCTGGCCGCGGCGCCGCGCCATGGCGAGGTACATGGCCTGGGCGACGGTCTGTGGGTCTGGTTCGGCACCGACTTCACCGATGCCTGGCAGGCGCTGCTGCGCGCGCGAGACCCGCAGCCGCCCGAACCCGGTCAGGCGCAGGTCCTGCGCCAGGCGGTGGCCCTGATGGTGGCCCACCGGCGCCCGGCCTGGTACCTGTTCCAGGGCCGCGACGACCTGGACCAGGCCACCGATGCCCACCTGCGCCTGCTGCGCGGCGCCGGCATCATCTCGCGCGAGTGGCGCGACGCCGCGCTGGCCGAGCGCCTGCGCTTTCGGGACATGCGCGCCAACCCGCCCCGGCCCGAGGCCGCTCCCGGCAAGGGCACCACCGCCGCGCGCACCCGCCTGGCCGGCTGGCTCGGCGTGTCGCTCTACCAGCTGGATCGTTTCGACGCCGAGCTGGGCACCACGCTGCACGGCCCGCTGCAGGATGCGGTCGACGCCTACCTGGCGCGCCTGACCGAACCGGACTTTGCCCGCGCCCAGGGGCTGATGGGCGAGCGCCTGCTGACCGAGGCCGGGCTGGACCAGGTGCGCTACAGCTTCACCCTGATGGAGCGCACACCGCAGGGCAACCGCGTGCGCGTGCAGACCGACACCTCCGGGCAGGCGCTGGACATCAACGAAGGCAGCAAGCTGGAGCTGGGCTCCACCGCCAAGCTGCGCGTGCTGGCCACCTACCTCGAAATGGTGGCCGACCTGCACGCCCGGCTGGCGGGTGATGCGGTCGACCGCCTGGGCCAGCCGGTCGATGTCGAACCGCGCGACACGCTCACCCGCTGGGCTGTGGACCACCTGGCCACGACCACCGACCCCAGCCTGGAGCCCATGCTCGAAGCTGCGCTGGAGCGGCGTTTTTCGGCCAACCCGGACCAGAACTTCTTCACCGGCGGTGGCCTGCACCGCTTCAACAACTTCAACCGCAGCGACGACAACCGCAACCCCACGCTGCGCGAGTCCATGCAGGCCTCCATCAACCTGCCCTTCGTGCGGCTGATGCGCGAGGTGGTCAACCACGCCAGCGTCCAGATGCCTGGCGGCAGCGCGCGCCTGTTCGACGACGCCCGCGACCCGCGCCGGCTGGAGTACCTGGCCCGCTTCGCCGACCGCGAAGGCCAGGTCTTCGTGCGGCGCTTCTGGCGCAAGACCGAGGGCCGCACGCCTGACGAGCTGCGCGCCTTGCTGCTGGAGGGCCTGCGCCCCACGCCGCAGCGCCTGGTGGCCGTGTTCCGCTACCTGGAGCCGGACGCCTCGCTGGACGTGCTGCAGGGTTTCGTCGGCGCACGCCTGGGCGACGCCGCCCCCGGCCGCGACACGCTGCGCCGCCTGTACGACCAACTGGCCCCCAGCGCCATGGACCTGACCGACCGCGGCCATGTGGCCGGCGTGCACCCGCTGGAGCTCTGGGTGGTGGGTTACCGCCTGCAGCGGCCCGAGGCCACGCTGGCCCAGGCCCTGGCCGACAGCCATGGCGTGCGCCAGCAGGTCTATGGCTGGCTGTTCAACACCCGGGCCCGCAGCGCGCAGGACAGCCGCATCCAGACCATGCTGGAGGTGGAGGCCTTTCTGGACATCCACCAGCGCTGGGTGCGCCACGGCTACCCCTTCGGCCAGCTGGTGCCCTCGCTGGCGACCGCCCTGGGCAGCTCGGGCGACCGCCCGGCCGCGCTGGCCGAGCTGATGGGCATCATCGTCAACGACGGCGTGCGCCTGCCCACCCGCCGCCTGACCGACCTGCGCTTTGCCAGCGACACCCCCTGGGAAACCGCCCTGGCCCAGCCGCCCGCCCAGCCCGAACAGGTCATGCCGCCCGAAGTGGCGCGGGCCCTTCGCCGCGTGCTGGCCGAGGTGGTGGAGCAGGGCACGGCCCGGCGCCTGGCCGGCAGCTTCCAGACCCGCGACGGCCAGGACCTTTCGCCCGGCGGCAAGACCGGCACCGGCGACAACCGCGTGGTCGTGCAGGGCCGGCCGGTGCTCTCGCTCAACCGCACCGCCACCTTCGTCTTCAACCTCGGTGACCGCTACTTCGGCAGCCTGACGGCCTACGTCACCGGCCCCGACGCTGCCCGCTACCGCTTCACCTCCGGCCTGCCGGTGCAGATTCTGCGCTCCATGGGCCCGGTGCTCATGCCCTACCTCGACCCGGCCCTGGAGGCGGGCTGCCCGAACGGGCAGTGAGCCTTAACATGCCGGCATGAACCGACTGCATTCCGAATGGGCGCGCCTGTTCGCCGCCGACCCGAGCGACCACACAGACCTGATCGACCCGCAGGGCCGCACCCGCAGCCTGGTGGTGGGTTGGGGCCGCCCGGCCGACTGGTCCACCCTGGCGGCCCTGTGGCAGGCCGTGCAGGCCGAGCTGGAGTGGCCCGCGCCGCTGATCGCGGTGGACGGCCATGGGGCTTTTCAGCTCTGGTTCCCGCTGGCCGAACCCGTGCCCTTGCAGGCTGCACATCAAGTGGCCGCCGCCCTGGCCGCACGCTGGCTGCCGCGGGCGCCGGCCGAGGCCGTGGCCCGGCGCCTGTCGGTCTGGCCACGCGCGGCGGACGGCGGCTGGCAACACGCCGCCCGGGTGCCCGCCCGGCAGCCCGGCCCCGAGCCACGCTGGTCGGCCTTTGTGGCGCCGGACCTGGCCGCGGTTTTCAACGACGAACCCGCGCTCGACATCGACCCCGGCGACGACGCGCAGGCCGAGCTGCTGGCACGCCACCGCTGCATCAATGCCCAGGCCTGGGCGCGGGCCTGCCAGAGTCTGCTGAAGAGTGAGCGAGCGCCCACTGCGGCGCTGCCTGAACCCGCGACAAACGAACCCGCCACCGAACCCGCACCGACCGACCTGGCCGGCCCGTTCGACGACCCGGCCGATTTCCTCAAGGCCGTCATGAACCACCCCGGCGCACCGCTGGCGCAGCGCATCGAAGCGGCCCGCGCCCTGCTGCTCAAGCGGCCGTAGGGGCCAGCGCGTCCAGCGGGCTGACCGTGCCGCCGGCCGCCACCTTGAGCACGTGGGTGTAGATCATGGTGGTGGACACATCCGAATGGCCCAGCAGCTCCTGCACGGTGCGGATATCGGTGCCCGCCTGGAGCAGGTGGGTGGCAAATGAGTGTCGCAGCGTGTGCACCGACACCGGTTTGGCGATGCCGGCCTGGGCGACGGCTTTCTTCATGGCGCGCTGCAGGCGCTCTTCGTAGAGGTGGTGACGCCGCTCGACCCCGGTGCGCGGGTCCACCGACAGCGTGGGCGAGGGAAACACCCAGAACCAGCCCCAGCTGTGACCGACACGGGGATACTTGTTCTCCAGGGCATGCGGCACGTCCACCCCGCCCCGGCCGGCCCTGAGGTCGGCATCCCATGTGGCACGGGCCTGCAAGACCTGCTGTCGCAGCGCGGCCGATATCGACTGCGGCAACATCACCACGCGGTCCTTGCCGCCCTTGCCGTCACGCACCACGATGACCCGGCGGTCAAAGTCCACATCCTTGACACGCAGGCGCAGCCCTTCCATGAGGCGCATGCCGGTGCCATAGAGCAGCTTGGCCAGCAGTGCCATCTCGTCCTGAAGAAACTGGAACAGCGCGCCCACCTCGTCGCGGGTCAACACGCTGGGAATGCGCTTCTTCTGGGCTGGCCGGTTCAGGCCATTCAGCCACGGCAGGTCGATGGCCAGCACCTCGCGGTACAAAAAGAGCAGGGCGCTCAGCGCCTGGTTGTGGGTGGACGGTGAAACCTGCCGCTCGTTGGCCAGCATGTTCAGAAAGGCCTCAAGATCGGCGGCACCCATGTCGCGCGGATGCCGCATGACACCTCCGCGGCCGTGCCATCGTATGAAAAAGCGCACCCAATACAGATACGCTTTTTCAGTCTGAAGGCTATAGTGCAGGTACCGGATGCGCTCCCGAACCTGGTCCAGAAGCCGGGTGGAACGAAAAGAGGGGTTGCCGGTTTTCATGCGGGCTTTATACCTGTATAAAAATACAGATAAAGCCCACAAGACCATGTTTCGTAGACGTTTTGGGGAGGAAGACGTGACCAGAATATCCGGCAGCAGCCAGCTTATCCCGCAGACTTCGCGGGATACATTACGTTATGCTCTGTGAGCCTGGTTATTGGCGAAGCGAAAGTATGACGATTTCAGCAA
>CALMYH010000167.1 GCA_937873395.1 uncultured Burkholderiales bacterium | reverse complement strand
GCTTTCCTCGGCGAGCATTGGGTCATCGCGGCGCTCGGTTTGACCGGCCTGTTCCCTGAATCCGTGAGCCCAGGCGCACGCATGCTCGGGTTGGTCTGTTTTGTTGCGTCGTGCCCGTTCAATTTGACAGCCTGGGAGATGACATCACCCAACTCGATGGCACTGGATCGTCGGAATCGCGAGTTGGTGGGCGACTTGTTCGGGTTGGCGTGCAATTGCCCCACGCCGCAACCTCGCGGGCAGGCGATTTTTATGGATCCGTGAGTTTCGTGAGGCCGGTGATCGGCCAGCTGCGCTTAGCCGCAGGCAGCGAAGAGTTCTCCGTGCAGCCGCTGGAAGGCCTTGGCCGAGCGATCATTGGCGCCCAGTCCGAGGATGACGCGCCGGCCATGCTCGATGAGGCGCCCGGCGCGGTAGATGAGTTCCTGCATCACGGTCTTGATGCGCCGGCGCTTGGCCGCATGGCGTACCGGCGCATCGGGCCCCAGCAGTCCGGCCTGTCCCATCAGGCGAAGGATGTTCATGGCCAGCGCCGCGAGCTCGCACACCAGGTAATTGGTATCGAACTTGCCCGAGGGCAGCCGCTCCAGATCGAGGTCGGTCTTGAACTCGGAGTGGAACTGCTCGTGCGTGCCGTGGTCGGCGTACAGCGCGACGATGGCTTTAGCATCGAACTGTTTGGCGCTCAGGCTCGTGCTCCAGCCGTCCAGCGTGAGCTTGGGCTCGATCAGCAACTGGCCCTTCGCGTCGATGGTGCGTTCAGTCAGGCGCAGCACGCGGCGCAGTGGCCGCTCGATGCCTTCGATGTGCAGCGCCTCTTCCCACAGCGTCACGCGCTTGCCCGCGCGGGGATGCTCCCAGATCGTGGCGGTGTCACCATCAAGGCGCTCGGCCAGCGCCGCCACGTTGGTCGTGCGCGGGTTCCACTTGATCAGCCAGTCCAGTTGCGGCACGCCTGCAGCGTTATACGACTCCATCTCGCACACCAGCTCCGTGGAGTCGAAGCCAGAGTCCAGGCGTGCCAGGATCGGCGCCTTCGGACCCGCCGCGCTCAGGCGCTGCGCCATCGGGATCACCCGCTCGAAGTTGAATTGCGTCTCCCGTGCCGAATGCTGCACGCCAGGGCGCAGCGCCAACTCCAGGCAGAACCCGTTCGAGCCCAGGTACGCGGCCAGCGGGCAGTAGCCATCGACGCCGGTGTAGGTGCGTCCTACGCCGTCCTTGGCGGTGCCGCCGTTGTCCATGGCGAACGTGTCGACATCCAGCGGCAGCCAGCCACAAGGCAAGACGCCATAGTCGACCCGCGTGCTGTCCAGCAGCTTCTCGATCAGCGTCGCCAGGAAGTCAAACAGCTCGTCCGCGCGCGTGTCCATGCGCTGGCGCAGCGTCGGGCTGGAGGGCAACAGCTGGATGCCCAGCGCCTGCTTGAAGAAGGCATCGCCGCGGAAGTTCTCAATCGCATCGAAGTCGCTCTTGCCCTGCACCAGCAGGCCCAGGTAGCTGCGCAGGATGTCGCTGTTGGCAACGCCATTTCTCACGGGCAAGGCGGCATCGAGTTGCTTGAACACTGGCGCGAGTCGATTCAGGTGATGTCCGACCAGCGCCAGACCGGCTACCGGGGTGAGGTCGTAGTCGAGCTGCTTGACGATGAAGGGGCGCATTGGAAGAACTCATGTACTGCGTTTGCAACAGGCCAATCAACGCCCCACACCTGTCTCGCGTTTACCAAACTACCTCAAATCGAACGCACCCGCAGGGTGAGCCCCTTTCACTCTTGGGCTCACGGATTCAGGTGTTCCTTCTGTCCCTGTCGCGGGCGTTGCGGGCATTCAGGGAAAGAGAATGAGCGCTTTCCGGCCGGATGGATGGACGACGCCGGAACTGGCCCAAGCGGTCGAGCGCGGGCAGCTTGAACTGCACTACCAGCCCGTCGTCGATCTGCGCAGTGGTGGGATTGTCGGCGCGGAAGCCCTGTTGCGCTGGCGTCATCCGACGCTTGGACTATTGCCACCGGGCCAGTTCCTGCCCGTGGTCGAATCGTCCGGCCTGATGCCTGAAATCGGCGCTTGGGTGCTGGGCGAAGCCTGCCGCCAGATGCGTGACTGGCGAATGCTGGCATGGCGACCGTTCCGGCTGGCCGTCAATGTTTCGGCGAGCCAAGTGGGACCGGACTTCGACGGGTGGGTATCTGATCAACGAAACGATGAGTTCATGACCTGGCGACCATCATCGCTGCGATGGCGATTGATCTGCGACTTGCTGTTGCTGCAAGTCGCGGTGAGCCTGGTGGTCATGATCGGATTCCAGCGCCGCTGAAGGCGTATGTTGCGTAGGCTCCTGATTTGGCCTGTTCAAGAGCCCTTCGGAGGGCTCTTGGCAGGGGCACTACACCCGATGGACTATCCTCGCCGAATCGGCAAAGCCATGCCTTTCAACATGACCCGGAAGCACTTCACCTTTCCTTTGATGATGGCTGCCGGCCTCTTGGCCGTGGCCTATCTCGCCCTGTGGGCGGTGGGCCTCACGCCGGCCAGCGCCCAAGAACGAGAGTTCATCGCCTTGCTCAAGGAATCCGAGTTGGCGCAGCGGCCACCGGTTGCGGCCGTTCTCGCCGAGGCCAGAGGTTCGACATACGTCTCACGCCGGCATTTCCTCGCCGCTGAAGCGGCTTTTAACGAGGTGACGCGAGCCTCGCCCTGACCCTCAAGCAAGAACGGGCGTAGCCCGTTTTCAGCCACGCTCAACGGGAAGGGCTCGGCCCTCCCCTTGCCGCTTGGCTTGCCCTCCCCATCGACCGGCCAATGGCGTTCGATCGCTTCTCAAGGGGGCAAGTTGGCCAGAGCCAGCGGTACGTGCCCGCAAGGGGCACAACCACGCCGGCCCTGGCCAACATCCCCCCGCCGAAGGGCTCCCCCGAATACAGGCAAGGCGTTCCGCCCTGCCTGGTCGCCCTGCGACTGCCTGCGCCTTGCTACGGCCCGGCTTGCGCCGGGAGGTCAGGCGCGGTGCGCCTCGTGCGAAGCGAGTAAGTGCCTAGTCGCGTCAGCGGCGGCGGCAGATGCGGAGGTAGAGGTAGAGGCTGGCCACCTCCCACGTAGGCTCCGTTTGCGCAGAGCGTACAAGGACCAGCGGACACATACTGCCCGTTTGGGCAAAGGTATTGAGCGAACGTTGGCATCGCGAGGGACGAGGCCAGCAGTGCAAGAGCTGCCTTGTTCATGGGCTGTTCTGTGTGTAGTGGTTCGAAATGTCGTATCGGCCATGGTTGTGAAAACTGTTGTCAGTAGGGTCACAGCCGCTGCTGAGGGAGATTCTTTCGGAAGATATGGGTGAGATTATTTTCATAATCTATACTGTAAATCGTGCATCCGGGTTTTGCGTAGGATGCCTCGACCAGCCACCCCGTAGGGAAAAGTCCAATGCCTTCAACGATCTACCAGCGCATCGGTCCCCACCATCTGGCCCACATGCGGGCCGTGGCCGATGGTCTGGAGGTCCGGCATTGCGCCCGGATCTACCTCGGCATTGAGGACCTGCGCGAAGCAGAAGCCGCCCACAACGAGCTCACCGCCCGACTGCGCCTGGCAGCGCGACAGGCGGGCGAACGCCACTACCGACTAATCGGCATCCGCATCCGGGAAAAAGCGCGCCAGGCCCCTGCCCTGGCCGAGCGCCCTACTCTGGCCGAGTTCATCGACGCCCGTGAACTGGATGGCTGGAGCGAGACCGAGCAGTTGGAGATGTACGAGGCGGAGTTCCCGCCCACCCCAGGCACCACAGCGGCACTGGAGACCTTGCAAAGACGCGAACGCAGTCGCCAGCGGGTGGTCGAGATCCTCAGACGCCTTGAGCTGGACGGCTCGATGACGGTCATCCCACGACCGAGTGACGAGGTGCACGCCTGGTTGCCCGATCACCTTGCCCGCCGTTTGCTGCAGGCCGGCTATCTCACGATTGGCAGTCTGGCCGAGCGCATCCGACAAGGGGGACTCTGGTACGCCGGCATTGCTGCGGTGGGCAAGGCCAAGGCGGGGCAAATCCGCCACCAGATTGAAGCCATTTTGCCGGGCAGTACAACAAGAGTGACACCTTTCGATCCGACGGAATCGACCGGGGTGATGCTCGCCACCCTGCCCTCCTCTCCCGGCGAACTGGTCTCTGGCAACGCCTACCGCATCGACAACCTGGGCGCGATCGACTCGGACGTTCGGGCCCTGCAGGCCTGGGTGCGAGCGGCCGCAAACAGTGACGCCACGCGAAAGAGCTATGAGCGTGAGGCACGCCGCTTCTTGCTTTGGCTGCAAATTGAGCGCGGTGGTCGACAGCTGATCGACTGCAAACTCGATGACGCCCTCGCCTACCGGGCCTTTCTGGCCTTCATCCCTGAGGGGTGGATTTCGCGCGTAAAGGCGTCTCCTGGAACGATTGGCTGGACCCCATTCAAGGGGCAAATCTCGGCAGCCAGTCAGGCCCAAGCCATGACCATCGTGGGCGCCTGGTTTGACTGGTTGGTGAACGCAGAGTACCTGCGTGGCAATCCCTGGCGGCTGATCAAGAAGGCCGGGCAAGTCCGCGCTGAGGACACCCGTGCCCTCGACACCAAAGCAATTACTGACCACGCCATGGGCGAGATTGGGGCCTTCATCGACCGGCAGGAGCCCTCCCCTGCCCGCGCTCGGGCCCGGTTCATCCTGTCATTTTTGTCGAGCACGGGTCTGCGCAGTGCCGAGTTGCTCGCCGCCAGCGTGGGGAACATTCGGGCTGAGCCAGAGGGGGTCTTTCTGCGGGTGACGGGCAAGCGCGAGAAAGTTCGTGACGTGCTCCTGGTGGACCAGGCAGTCCGGGCTCTGGACGACTATCTGCACACCCGTGGGCTCGAGGGTGTTGAGCATGCGCCTGCGGACGCTCCCCTTTTGTCCAGCCTTGAAGATGGCATGAAGCCGGTGGGCTACCAGACTTTGTATAAAACAACCCGGCGGTGGCTGGAGCGTGCTGTGATGTTTTCTGATTTGTCTCAGGCAGAGAAAAGTCGGTTGGCGGGCGCATCTGCCCACTGGTTGCGACACACGTTTGGCACACGGGCTGTAGCACTCGGGACCCCATTCGATGTCGTGCAGGCCCAGCTGGGACATGTGAGCATCAATACAACCATGTCGCTCTACAGCCGGGCACCCCTTTCACGGCGCGCAACAGAGTTGCGCAAGGCGTGGGCATCAACGAGTCAAGACGCTTGATCAGAGAAACGAGGCATGGGACTTCGCCACCCTACCCTGTCTTCCCATCAGTTGCGGTGATTCACCGTGAATCACCTTCCTCCGCCCCACCCTACCTCCTGGCGGACATCGCGTTTAAGACACCACTAGGCCGTGACCGAGAGAGTCAACACGCTCCTGATAGCGCAAAAAAAGGGGTGATTCACGGTGAATCACCCCTTGTCCATTCTGCGCCGTCTTGCCCTGCGGCGAGGCGTTTCACGGTTAAACGCTCTACTTCATCAGCTTTGCAAGCTCGCTCTTGAGACGGTCCAGCGATGAGCCGGGCAGCGCCTCTACGTCCATCTCGATAATCAACTTGTGGCCCCGTCTGGAGATCTTGGCAGAAGAACTGCCCCTCAAGGCGCGGACTACTTCGGAATGAGACTCCTCATGCTTCGCCGTTCCGGAAAGCATCTCGAAAGCCTCTATTGCTGTAGTCGGCTTGCCTGACCCCTTCCGGGTAACCAGCTCGTTCGCCACCTTAGCCACTCGGTCTGGATTCGCCTTGACAGCATCGGCCAGAACCTGACCCCAGCGGAACTGGATATCCAGTGGGCTGGGAAACGCCTCCAACACATGAGTTGGCAAGGCTGCGATCTGATGGGCTTTGGATACCTGGCTCATGGGCACGCCGATCTCTTCAGCCATCTTGCGCATGCTCGAAAACAAACCGGATTCCAACGCGCGCCTATACATCTGGCCCTGCTCGTACGGTCGAAGATCGGCGCGTTGTCGGTTCTCGCGGTCCATTTCGATGAACAACGAACGGTCATCGATGGACTCGACAAGAGAAAGCACAGGGATCCCAAGTTCCATGCACGCGCGATGACGGCGATGCCCGAAAACCACCTCGAACTTGCCTTCGTTGGCACCAGTGGGAATAGGCCGAACCTTGATCGGCTGAATGTTGCCCCCCGCGGCCTGGATCTCTTCTTTGAGTGCCACAAAGTCGGCGCCCCCATAGCTGTCCTGGTGTCGGTTTGCCCAGCTCGATGGGACGATCGAAGTCGGGTCCAGCTTGCGGGCTGGGACCGCTTCGGCCCAAGCAGACAACTCAGACCGAAGCTGCTCGTTTTCTCGCAGAGCGTCAGAATCTCGAGCAAGGTGGGCCATCAGAGCTCCTGGCCCTGTCTTCGGCTTCGATGCCACTGGCTTGTCACCTGCAGGCTGCTGAGCATTCGCCGACTCTGCAGGATCCCGAACAAGCATTGCCGCCATTGCGCGGTCCTTTAGGGAGAGCTTTTTCATGATGCCTTGCCTCCTGATGTCTTCAGCGCCTCACGGACCACTTCCGCACTGTGGGCCCAGACACCGCGGATCTGCATTTCGATATGGTCCACCAGCTGATCGTAGGCGTCACGAGCACGCTTCAATGTCTTGGCCTGCACCGAAGAAGCGTCCAGGTCGTACACCGTTCCAAACTCAGCACTTGCACTGGCTGCAATGGATGTTTTGGGGATCTCGATGGGAAGCACCTTGGATCCGTAGGCCGAAACGATCCACTGGCGAACCGCGGCGCTGACCGCATCTGACCGGTCAACACGAGATAGCACCACATCGACAAATGAGAAATTCTTGTCGTCTCCGCCGGCCTTGAACAATCCACCGCACACCTCAGTGAAAAGACTCCAGAACTGGGCAGAACTGGCAAAGTCCAATGCATTTGGCGGCAGGGGCATGATGACGCCATCAGCAGCGATCAGGGCATTGATCGTGATGTACGAGAGGGAAGGGGGCGTGTCGATCACGATCACGTCGTAGAGGTCGCGTGCTTCAACCAGGCCTTCATCCAATACACGCCAAAACGCGAACCCGCTTTCCGTTTTTTGCCTAGAAGGCAGCAAGAACTCTGCGTTGAACAATACTGGTGCGGCGGCTACCAAGTCGATGCCATCCCAATAGGTTTTTTGAACCGCAGGCATTACAGAGTCAACGTCGCCCGCACAAAGCGGAAGAATGGTTTGACTTTCATCGACATCGGTATCGGGAAGAACCCCAAACAGCGTCGTGAGCGAGCCTTGTGGATCGCAGTCCACGACGAGAACTTTGTGGCCGCGCAGACTCAGGCCCTGGGCGAGCGCTGCAGCAGTGGTCGTCTTGCTGACGCCGCCCTTAAAGTTAGCCACGGTGATGACAGCACCGGGTGAGAGCTTTGGATCCCGCAGACCATCAGGTTTGAGCGCGCGAACCCAGGTGCGGGCTTCCGACAAGGACCATTCACGCCGTGTGGCACCATCTCTGTCACCTGAAGGCAGGTCCCCTTTCTTGGCCAGGTACTGCTGCCGAGCTTTTTCGATGCCACACAGTTCAGCCATTTGACCGCTGTTGAAAACAGGCGGTGACTTGCGAGCCTCCGGCGCCAACATCGATGTGCGCACGGCAGCGACCACTGATGTTGCGTTCTCGCTGACGGCCTCTAGCTCTTGGATACCGATTCCTGGTGAAATGGTTTGCACGTGCTTCATGGGAACTCCTTGTTGGAGCACATTCTATCCAACAGCAAAGTTTTCTTTGTGAAACCATGCTTCAGCGGAAATTCGAAGAAAGCAGGGCCCCAAAAAGAAAGTCTCCCAGGAAGATGAGAATTCGCTACAAAACTCGGTTCTTGGTCTTCTTTGAGCTTATTCACAGCATCGGACGGCACGGCTGTCTCTAAAAACAAACTTCAAAGAAGACTCTAAATACCTTTAGGTTCCGAGAACCGGCTCAAAAGCCTTGTGGATCAACACTCTAGAGCTGGGAACTGTCCGCGATTTTCCGTTCAAATGTCCAGAAATCTCCGTGCAAACGTCCGGCCTTGTCCGTTGATCTGTCCAAGATTCCGAGGACGTCCCAAATTCCCTACGGAGAGCTCTTGGCCTTCGATGCACCTCAATGTTTCGTGACTTTTTAGTAGAAAAGAGGGGTCTCTCTCCCTCAACTGTCCGGCTTTTTACGTCCGTAGGTCCAGCCTGGATGTGGACAAAAATCGGCGTGTGTCCGGGTTTTTCCGTCTCCATATCGGTGCGCCAGTTTGCGATGTGTCCGGTTATGATCGAAAAAGCGGACACATCACATGGATACCAGCGACAACACTCTCGTATTTCGAAAGCCCAATCACTTGATTGTGATGGTGCCCACGCTTGGCAAGCTCAGTCCCATCTCCAGAAAGCTCTACAACGTCCTTTTGCACGATACCCAGGCCCAAGCCATTGCCAAGCAAGCCGCCGGAGAAGTCATCAGAGCCGGGGATCTGTTCGAGGCGCGCTTGGCCGACCTCCTTGTGCCTTTCAAGGTCGATGCAGCAGATCTGAGTACGGTCGCCAAGGCGCACTTTCGGGAAATGAAGCGAACGGAAGTGGAGTGGGAAGCGCCTGATCAAGGTTCGGAAGTGGTGTGGGCATCGATGAGTCTCTTGAGCGAGGCGAAGGTGACCGAGGCGATGCTTCGTGTACTGGAGTTCTTGCCCATTGAGCACGACCAGCTCGGGACGGTTCGTCAACGTTCCGGAAATCGTAGTCAATACGCTTCGCCGGGAAACATGTACCGCACAAGCGATGGTCGCTGGGCATCTATTGCCGCATCCACTCAGAGTATCTATGAGAGGCTTTGTCGTGCGCTTGACTTACAAGTACTGCTGGACGACCCGCGCTTTCTGACCAACGCCTCACGAGTGCAGCATCGTGACGAAGTCGATGCGATCGTAGGGGAAGCGATCGGTCGACTCACTTTGGCGGAGCTCGGACAGCGCCTCGACAAGCATGAGGTGGGTTTTTCTCCCATTCATGACATCCAGGATGTGTTCAGTGACCCTCACTTCAAAGCTCGCGGAACTCTCGTCTCCGTTGAGGACGAGGAGTTGGGACGCGTTCGAATGCAAGGGGTTGTTCCTCGCTTTTCCCGAACGCCTGGCGCAGTGCGTGCAACCGGTCCGCGGCTCGGGGAACACAACTCTTTGGTATGGCAAGCGCTGGGGCTCGACAAAGATGACTTGGCATCGCTGCGTGCGCGCAAGGTGCTCTAGGAACAGCGGGCGATGCAAGTTTCAGTATCTATCTGTTTTTATTTTGGAGTAGTGAATGTTTAAAGGACTGTTGCTGGAGCTCGATGGGAAGAAGACCACGGCTCGTCTGACTGAGTTGCAGGAAGATCAGTTGCCGAATGGCGAAGTGACTGTAGCCGTCGAGTACTCGACCCTCAATTACAAAGACTGTTTGGCCATCACCGGACGTAGCCCAGTGGTGCGCTCATGGCCTATGGTCCCTGGGATTGATTTCGCGGGCACTGTGCTTGAAAGCGCTAGCGACCAGTTCAAGGCCGGAGACAAGGTGGTTCTCAACGGTTGGGGTGTGGGTGAAACCCGCTGGGGCGGTCTTGCCCAGAAGGCACGTGTGCCGGCGAGCTTCCTTATTCGCTTGCCCGATGTTCTGTCACCACGGGATGCAATGGCCATAGGAACGGCTGGCTATACCGCGATGCTGGCAGTGCAGGCGCTTGAGAGGAACGGTGTTCAACCCGACGCGGGTGAGATCCTGGTCACTGGCGCAAATGGCGGCGTGGGCAGTTTCGCTATCGCCATTCTCGCTAAGCGCGGCTATCGCGTCGTGGCGTCCACTGGCCGCCCAGAAGAAGCCGAGAGGCTGAAGGCGCTGGGTGCTGGCGAGGTCATCGACCGTCGCACGCTCTCCGAGCCAGGTAAGCCACTGCAAAAGGAGCGCTGGGTCGGGGCCGTCGACTGCGTCGGCAGTCACACCCTGGTCAACGTGTGCGCAAGTACCAAGTATGGGGGCATTGTCACCGCATGTGGTCTTGCACAAGGCATGGACTTTCCAGCATCGGTTGCCCCCTTCATCTTGCGTGGAGTGACGCTCATTGGTGTCGACAGCGTCATGCTTCCCGCCCCTAAGCGTCAAGCTGCTTGGGATGCCTTGGCGAAAGAGGTGGCGCTGGACACCATCTCCTCGATCGCGCGCGACATCTCTCTGGAAGAGGTGGAGTCGACGGCTCATGAGTTGCTTGAGGGAAAAGTCAAAGGTCGCGTGGTCGTCGCCCTCTCCTGATGCATCCGTGACAGACGCCTGCAGGTCTTCTTCGGCGTCGGGGTTGACCTGCAGGCAGTGCTATTGGGTCGAGACGGGTGCTGGCGCGTCGACCTCTGGCACGGGGTGAGATCCTCAATGTTCGCCTTCTTTCTCAGCGCCGGAAGTCTGTCGAGTTACGCGAAATTCACGGAGCATGCATGAAGAGACCGCAATGGCAAATGGAGGGTCGCGAGCCCGACTACCGATTCAGCCTGGCCAATGAGAGAACGTTTCTCGCGTGGATTCGGACAGCGTTGGCTGTGCTCGCCGGAGGTGTCTTGCTAGAACAATTCTCCGGTCACCTGGCGAATCCCACAGCTGCGAAAGGAGTGGCAACCGTCCTTATCGGCGTGGCCGCATTGATTGCCGGGTTTGCCTACGCCCGGTGGAAAAGCATGGAGAGTGCTATGCGACATGACGCCCCTTTGCCGTCCAGCCCCGCAATCCCAGCAATCAGCGTCGGGCTTGCGCTGGCCGCGCTCGCGACGGCAGTCTTCTTTTTGGCATCGTGATTTCTCGCGATCCTGGCTTACAGCCGGAGCGGACTGTGCTCGCATGGAGGCGAACAGCGCTTGCGCTGTTTGTTACTGCGATCTTGATAGTTCGTTCCACCGTAGAAGTTGGACTGATGGTGCTGTCTACGATTGCGGGGCTTGCAGCACTTGTTTCCATTGCCTTTGTGATTGTGGGGCAGAGCCGACAGGCCTTGTTGGTCGATGACGCGGAACACAGGCTGCCAAGTGCAACCCTGATTGCATTTTCGACTTTTGTCGTTTGGGGATGCAGCGTAGTCGCAGCTCTCGCATTTTGGATTTGAGGCCACCGTCGGACTGGCATCGACGTCCCAACGTATTCAGTAGCACTGGGCTTTGGAGTCCGGGGGTTAATTTGGCGGCTTTTGCGCCAGCCTTTGGGCATAGTCCGCCGGGGTCGAGGCGGGCTCGCGGACGTGACTTGTAACCGGAGGACATTCCGCGCCGCCCTTATCGATTTCTCCGACCGCCCGCGCGCTCGCCGACTTCGTGATCTGGAGGGTGTCCCAATCGGCTACCAACAGTCGCGAGAATCGCGAGGCACATGGAGCCTCAAAGTCGCAGCAGCGTGGGTGTCAGGGTAACCGACTTTGAGGTACTTGCCCGTGCCGCCACTCAACTCGCTGTGACGTCTCCCCCATATCCGGTCACTTCTAAACTGGAGTTGGGCAGCTTTCCAGCTTTTGATCCGACCTCTTTTTGACGAACTCACTCGGGGTCAGGTGGCCGAGTGAACTGTGCGGGCGGTGCTGGTTGTCATGCTGCCATGCCTTCAACTTCTCGCGCGCATCCTGCATTGTGATGAACTCGTTGACGTTCAGGAACTCGTCGCGCAAGCGCCCATTGAACGACTCGATCAACCCGTTGTCCGTGGGCTTTCCAGGTCGCGTGTAGTCGAGCTGCACACCACGCCGCCAGGCCCATTCGTCGAGTGCCTTGGAGGTGAACTCCGTGCCATTGTCAACCCTGATGGCCTGGGGCCATCCGCGCTCGATGGCAGCCTCGTCCAGGGCCTTGCCGACGCACCGGCCTGTGAGCCGGAAGTTGGCCTCCAGAGACACGCTTTCGCGACTCCATTGATCGATCACCCTGAGCACCCGGAATGCCCGCCCATCGAGCATCTGGTCGTGCACGAAGTCCATGCTCCACTGTTGGTTCGGGCCCGTCGCCGGTGTCGGCCGACCACGCAGCAGGCTGATGCGCTTGCGGCGCTAGACCTTCATTCGAAGCTGCAACCCCTCCAGCCGGTACAGGCGGTACACCCGCTTCTTGCCAACCTCCCAAGCGCCTGAAGATGCTAGAGGACGAGAACGCCAGGTTGAAGCGTATCGTGGCCGACCTGACGCTGGACAAGCAGATCCTGCAAGAGGTCGTCCGAAAAAAGCTCTGAAGGCTGCCAAGCGGCGTGAGCTGGCAGCCTGGAGCAGGAGCGCTTCAAGGTGAATGTCCGCAGGTCGTGCCGGCCTGCCCTGCTGCGTCGTGGCCGTCACCGACGGGGAAGCCAGTCATCCCGGCTCGCTTCAGTGGCCGCCAGAGCGGCTCGCCCGTGAACGAATGCGGGAAAGCGCTCGGGCACTGGCGGTGCTGGATCCCCAGGCCCGGCTGCACCGGCTCGGTCTGCCAGACGGCCGTGTCGCAGACCATACTGCGGCGCTGGCCTCGGCGCTGCGGCACTTGCTCAGGCCGGGTGATGCGGTTTTTTGCACATGGCGCATGGACGGGCATCCCGATCACGAAGCCACCGGGCACGTCTGCGCCACCGTCATTCGACCCCTGGGCTGTCGATTGTTCGAAGTGCCGGTCTGGACCTGGCATTGGGCCGGGCCTGGCGACTGGCGCGTGCCATGGCATCGGTCCGTCACTTTGCCGGTTGCGCCTCCCCTGCTCGCTTTGAAGCGACAGGCACTGGCTTGCTTCCAAACCCAGTTGAAGCCAGACCCCACGACGGGCAAGGCCGCGATCTTGCCTGAATGGGCGACGCAGCGTCTGTTACGCCACTTTTGAAGTGGTCTTCCGATGACCCTGTCGCTCGATCACTTCGAACAGCTCTACCAGCACAGCCCAGACCCCTGGGGCACCGCAACACGGTGGTACGAACGGCGCAAGCGCAGCCTGCTGCTTGCGTCGCTGCAGCGTGAGCGCTACCGGCACGGTTTCGAGCCAGGCTGCGGCATTGGCGAAACCACGTCCGATTTGATGGAAAGGTGCGACCAGCTGTGCGCGGTTGACAGCTCCGAGCGGGCCGTCTGGCTGTGCCACCGAGACATCGAAAAGCCCTGGGAGCGGGGTTTGGACCTGCGGATCATGGCGCTCCCCTCGGACTGGCCGCCGGTGCCCCCTGGCGGTTTCGACCTCATCGTCGTTTCGGAATTGGCTTTTCGGCTCGCAGCGTCGGCGTGGCGCGCCACGCGGGCGCTGACTGGCTCCTGCACGCCGGCGCTCGCTGGCTCGCCTTCACCGATGCGGACACCCAGGTATCGCCACGCTGGCTCGTCGACCTACTATCGCTGCAAGCCGAGGACAACTTCGGCGCTGTGACCGTCGCCTTCACTGGCGAGCAGCGCGACCGCCTCGACAAGGCCAGCGCTCTGGCGCCGATTTTCCCGCAGGGGTTCATGGGCCGTCCGATGGCGCAGCAATTGATGTTCGGAGGAACAACAGTGGTGGACCGGCGGGAGTGACGAAATTCCGAGAACGATACCTCCTTCCCCGAGCAGGGGGTGACGGCCATTCGCAACCGCCTCTCTGGTTCTCGCGCTAGTGATCGGCGCAACCTGTGCTAATGGCAGGCCTTCATGCCCGTGCGCTATGAGGGCCAGCGAAGCCGGGACAGGGCCATCACCCATGAACCACAGTCGATCCCGGTGCAGACGTAGGCGAGCATCTCAACCCTTTCGCCCGACTTGCGCCGGCGAACGCCCAGGGAGACTGGCCAGCTGTGTCTTGATGTGGTCCGAAGCTCGCAGCACATCTTCGTGTGAACCAGACAAATAGAGCCGGCCAGTAGCGCCGATCATGCGAACATCGATCAGACGGATTGTTGGAACGGCCTTCTCAGCTTCGTTGGCGGCGTAGGAGGCAAAGAGCGCTGGCACCAGTTCCAGGAGCAGCACGGATTCGCCGGGCAGCACCATCGATGCCTGCTTGTTGCGGTTGATAATCACCGCATGCCGGTCGGTGATGTCATCAACCCGGTCCATCACCAGAATTTGGGGTTTCAGTTGGTCTTGCGGTTTCAGCCCCAACGAATCCAGGATGGCTTGTCCCGCGGCAGAGAGCTCCTCGGGTTCATGGGTATGGATCTCCAAAACGCCGAACTGGCGTTCGACCACGAGCAGACCGGGTTCCAGTTCGGGTGCCGCTTTGAGCGCAGTGTCGGTGACACGCTCAATGGCCAGGCCTGGCGCAATCTCCACGATCAGGGAGCTCATGCCCTCCAGCGGGACGTATCCGCGCCCGCCAGTGGGTGAGCTGAGATAGGCCGCAAACTGTCGTTGCAGCCTGTCCAGCGTCAGGTAAACACGCAACTCGTTTTGCATAACGCCTTACTTCTTGGCTTCGCCGCGCACAACGTCGAAGTAGCGCACCACGTCTGCGTGAGGCCTCGGGATCACGTGGCATGACTTGACTTCGCCAACGTTTCGAGCGGCCTCAGCACCCGCGTCGCAAGCCGCCTTCACTGCACCGACGTCCCCGGTTACCGTGATCGCTACAAGGCCTGCACCCACCTGCTCCCGCCCCACCATCGTGACATTGGCGGCCTTGACCATGGCATCTGCCGCGGCGTAGGCGGCGACATAGCCGACTGTTTCGATCAATCCAACTGCTTGTGACATTTAAAGTCTCCTTTGAAAAAACCTCGAACACGAAAAAATGGGACCGGCTTATCGCTCACCTGCCGGATCGACGATGCCGATGACCATGGCATCCACTGGACTGCCGCAGTAGTGCGATGCGACCGACCCCAAGACCAGAAGAGCTTCGTCGCCGATGCCCACACCCAGGCCATCGAGGGCGATCAGCGAGCCGCCGCCATCGACCTCGACGCGTACCAATGCCCCTGGAGGCAGCAACTCGTGCCGCTTCGTTGACCAAACACGTCCCGTGACCACACCGACTTTCATGCACGCCGCTCCAGTTGAATGCCCGCCGAGCGGGCGTAGTCCTTGGCCGAGGGGGTGATCACCGCGCGCATGGGGAGCGTGATCACGTCGTAACGCCGGGCGCGTTGTCGCAGGAATGCCTCTGTCACCACGGCTTCGTTGAGGGTGACCGAACGTCCTTGGGGTGCCTGTTCGTCAGCAACTGGTGCGCTGCCCGCCGATGTGGCACGCACATCCGGGATGGGGCCAATTGCAATCGACAACTGCAGTTGCCCGGACAGAAAGCGCTGGCGCCAGTCCCCGTCCGCACAGAGGCGGGCAAACCACGACAGCAATTGCGCGACGTCTTCCTGCGTTTGAAGACGCAGGGGAATTTGGGTCACGCTGCTGTCGCAAGGTGAGGGCAAGTGGGGTGCCATGAGCTTGCGGACGGTTTCGCCAACGATGTGCTCCAAGCTCGCGGGCATGGCGGTCACGGTGCGGCCCTCCCGCCCAAGGCCGATATGGCTGCCTCACTGGCCGCTCGCACGGCGGACTCTGTTCCGCTCACATAGAGCCGCCCGCTGGCGCCCATGAATCGGCAATCCACCAAGGTGATGGCCGCGGCCTTTTCGGCTTCGTTGGCGGCCAGCAGCGCGCCCGCTGCCGGCGTGGTTTCCAGCAGAAAAAGCGACTCACCAGGCAGCAGCATGGAGCCCGACTTGTTGCGATTGATCAGGAAGGAATGCAGGCTGTCGACACGGTCGATCTGGCGCGAGGCCAAGATCTGTGGTTTGGCCACATCAGTCTCAGCAACCCCCATGGCCTCGAGCACCGCAGCGCCGGCTGTGCGCACCGAAGAAGCGTGGCGGGCATGAAACTCCAGATAACCGAACTGGCGTTCGACGACCAACACACCGGGTTTGACATCGACCTGCTTGAGAACGACATCGGTGAGCCACTCGACATCGAGGCCGGGAGCGATCTCGACGATCATCGCCGCGTCGTTGGCACGAGGCAGAAATCCCCGCATCATGCTGCCCAGATAGCACATGGTCTGCGGCTGCAGCCGATCCAGGAAATTGAAGGAGCGCAGGGTGGTCATGCCATCAGGTCTTTCGTCTGCAAGGCGTTGGCAAGCACAGCCCGAACCACCGATCGCACGTCGGACATGTGGGTCTCTTGCTGCTTGGAAGCCATCAGGGGGAAAGCGATACGCTTCCAGTTGATCAGGTGCTCCGGACCGACGTTTTCGCCGATGGAGCTGCGGCCGGCGAAGCCCGTGCCGATGGTGAAGGTCGGGGCCAGGGCAGTGCCGTCTCCGATGACGCCCATTGAGGAGCCTTTGTTGACCACGGTGCGATTCACATCGAGCGCAGATCCCCACAAAAGGATGGTCTCAGCGTCATCGGCGAAGATGCCGCTGGTGTGGCCTGCGCCAGAGATGGCCAACATTGCCTGCGCGTCGCAAATGGCCTGCTCGCGGCTGGTCACGCATTTGTAGCCCAGCACCGTCGATAGCTTTTCTTTGGCCATGACCGCTTTCGGGTGCACATTCCCCAAGGTTCCGACCAGAACCTCGGCATTGCCAATGTTGCCCAGTCCTGCGCCTGCGGCAATGGTGGCGGCGCTGCGGCCGACGATCAGCGGGTTCAGGCGTCCGCCCGGAAACACATGGGCTTCGAGTTGCTGCTGTTGGCGTTCGTCGCAGAAAAAGGCGCCTGCCCGCTGCAGCTGCGAACGGAATTCGGATTCCACGTCCTGATGAACGAACACAGCCGATGGTGCCGAACAGGCCGATCCATGGTCGAACACTTTGGATCGCATCAATTCGTGCACGGCCAGCTCGAGGTCTGCGCTGCGGTCGACGTACACGGGCACGTTGCCAGGGCCGACGCCCAGTGCCGGGTTGCCGGAGCTGTAGGCGGCGCGCACCATCGGACCGCCACCGGTGGCCAGAATAACGTCCACACCCGGATCGCGCATCATGGCGTGGGTGGCTTCGAGCGTTGGCTGCAACTGGATCTGAATCGCGTCCGCAGGGGCACCCGCATCGGTAGCCACGCGTCTCAGGTACTCGACCGCTTCGGTGGAGCACCGCTGCGCGAGTGGATGCGGGCTCAGGATGAGCGCATTGCGGGTCATCAGGCACGACAGAATTTTGAAGTACAGCGTGCCGATCGGGCTGGTGGATGCCACCAGCCCCATGACAACGCCTGCAGGCCGACCGACCAGAACCATGGACCTTTCTTTGTCGACATGCAGCCCCCCAAGCCGGGTACGCGCATGAAAGCCCATCAGATCCCGGCTCGCCAACAAATTCTTGAAGACTTTGTCTTGCACCCTGCCGATGCCGGTTTCCTCCACCGCCAGCCGGGCATAGTGCTCGGCGCGGGCCTCGCATGCTCGGCATACCGCCATAGCGATGCGCCAGGCATCGGCGGTCTCAATGCGCGCAAACGCGGCGGCGGCTTTGCGGGCGCGCTGCACCAGGTTGCGAGCCTCTTGGATTGCGGACAAGTCCGCATCTATGTCGTGTTGCACGCCGCCTCCTTACATCCGGGCGCCGCGGCGAGCGATCTCGTCGAGGTCGAGCGAGGCAATGGCTTCGAACACCGCCCGCACGGCACGGCGTTCGGGTTCCGGCAACGCGCGCAGTTGGTCCTCATCCAGCAAGGGGCCAGCACCTTTGGCAACGGTGGGCGAAGCCGCCATGCCCGAAGACATCTCCGGACGCATGGCCGCCATCATGGAGGGCGCATGGCCAAATCGTTCGATCGGTGCCGGGCGGGATGCCTGAGGCCGGGCGTCGAGGCGAACGCGCGTGGGTTCGCAGGTCACGCGGTTCATCGTGCGCGCTTGGCCTGCGTAGTCGAACACCGCATAGTGCTGGGTTGCGAGGTTGTCCCATATCGCCACAGAATCGGGCTCCCAGCGAAAACGCACCTGGAACTCGGGCTTGCTCACCCATTCGTTGAGCAGTCGCAGCAGGTTTTCACCATAGCGGTCGGTCAGGTTGGTGAATCGCTTTGTCCAGACCGAGTTGACGAACAGGGTGAGCTTGCCGGTGATGGGGTGGTTAATCACCGCAGGGTGGATGTAAGGGGGGTTGCTGGCGTCGAGCTGTCGCGCTTCACCCGTGTAACCCATTCGACGGAAGGCGTGCGAGATGTCGTGCTCTGCATCGAGTTGCAGCAGCATGTTTTTCATGGGCTCGTCCAGTGCCTCGAACGCGCTGTGCATGCAGGCCCACATGGTGTCTCCACCTTCGGGAGGAATGTCTACCGCGCGCAAGATGGACACCGCGTTTGGCTTCTCGCGGAACGTGCAGTCCGCATGCCAACGGTCCGTATCGGGAGACTTGCGACCGGTGTTCGAGATGATCTGAATTTCGGCTGCGCCTTCGACGTGCGGGAAAAACTCGTGCTTTTCCATGTCGCCGAAGACGCGGCCCAGCGCGAGGTGGGCCTGAGGGGTAAGGGCCTGCTTGCGAAAGAAGATGACCTTGTTGTCCCACAGTGCCTGACGAATCTCTTCGTAGACCGCGGCGCTCTTTACTGCATTGAGGTCCACGCCGCTTACGAGGGCACCGATGGTGGGTGTGATCCGCTGTACGTCGATGTGCTGGTATTTCATCTCTGCGCTTCCTTGCTCCGTGACTGTGTGAGCATTGTTCGTCTCAGCCGGTTCAGCGCGTGAGCGGCGATTGCGACAACTTTGATCCCCTGGGCGGCGACCGCGAAGCGGCGCGCGCGCGACCTCCGGACGAGGGGTTTTGCGCCAATGAGCACCCAGGCAACGCGCGCGATTCATTGCCCGATGCCACATTTGGGGCCATGTCCTCCTTTGTCACTTCTCGGGTCGATTCCGCCTACAGCTGGTGGATCGCAGCGGTCACGCTCCTCATGGCGTCGATTGGGTTCGGGGCTGCCACGGTCGTTCCCATCCTGCTCAGGCCCATTGCCGCGGATCTGGGCCAAAGCACCGCCGCAGTGGCGTCGGTTCACGCATCGGTGCTCGCGGGCGCCGGGATTTCCGGTCTGGTCATCGGACGCCTGCACGATCGGTTTGGTTTTTTTCCGCTCGCACTGATTGCCGCCGGCTGCATCGGATCCGGTCTTTGTCTGGCGGCCTGGGCCACCGACCTAGGTCGCCTGTACCTGGCCTTCGGTCTTTTGGTGGGAGCTTGCGGACAGGGTGTTTTTTTCACGGCGTTGTCGGCCGCGGTCAGCCAGTGGTTCGTCAGGTACCGTGCGCTGTCGCTGTCGATTGCCGCGAGCGGTCAGGGATTGGGTGGTCTGCTGGTGCCGCCCTGGATGCGCTGGTTTGCCGCCGAGCATGGGTGGCGCAACACTTTGTTCGTGCTGGGCGTCGCCTCCGGCTGTGTTCTGCTGGCTTGTTCCTGCGCGTTTCGCCGACCAGCGCCCGTCATCACCGAAGGTGGTGCCGGATGTGCCGCTTCCATGCGACCGGCCAGTCCTCGATTGATGTCACTTGGTCTGTGCCTGGCGCTGTCGAATCTGGCGACCTTCATGGTGATCGGCCATCTCACGGCAGCGGCCGAGGAGATGGGCATACCGGTGGTCCGCGCTGCCGCGCTGGTATCAATGCTGCTGGGCGCCAGCCTGGCTTCACGCCTGGTGGCGCCACTGCTGTTTCGGCGCTGGGGATCGCTGCTCACCGTTTTGCTGCTGTCTCTGATCCATGTCGCGGGGCTGCTTCTGCTGGCGGCCACACATGGGCATTACGCGGGAACAGCTGTGTCGGCGGCGGTGGTCGGTGTGGGTTTCGGCGCCTACCTGCCGGGTTATGCGGTCATCGTTCGAGAGCAGACCGTTGCAGCACAGGCTGGACGAAGGATTGCCGAGATCTATTTCTTCGGCTTCATGGCCGGCGCCATGGGCACCTGGGCAGGGGGATGGGTGCGAGATGCCAGCGGCACCTACGCGACCACACTCTGGTGCGCTGCCACGCTGGCGCTCACCGGCCTTGTCGCGCTGACGTGGCTGAGCCGCGCCGCCGCGCTGCCTTCAAGGGTTTGAGCATGGCAGGGCCGCCATCGGGCACCTGAGACAACCGCTTGTGCACCAGTTCCATCAACATGGTGGCCGCTGGTCCAAGGGTGCGGCCCTTAGGGTGCATGATGCACGGATAGGCAAAAGGATCAAAAGGCACGTCGACGGGAAGCGCGGCAACACCCTGCTCCCTACCCAGACCATCGACAACAAGCTGCGGCAGCATCGCCACCATCGACGTGTTGGCAGACAGATCCAGCAGCACACGCATTTCGTCGCATGCTACCGTCGGAAAGTCGTCGAAGCCATGTTCGCGAAAGGTGGCCAGAAGGTCCGCAGGCAGTGTGGGCGCTCCGATAGGGTGCTGACGCAGGTCATCCATGGTCAGCCGGCCACGGCGCCGGCGAAGCGGGTTTGTCTTTCCTACGGCGAATGCCATGGGCTGGCGCGGCAGCTTGATGACCTGGACATCGCCGTCAACCAAGTACCTGGAATCGCAAACCACGAGGTCGAGCCTGTCTTGCAGTAGCAGTTCGATCAGCAACGGCGAATTGGCAAGTTCAATGCGAAGCCCCAACCGGGGGTAGTGCGACACCAGCTCGCTGGAAACAGCGCGAAGCGCCGCGACTGCAGCAAAAGGGCCGAAACCGACACGGATTTCGCCTTCCTCCAATCCCTTGATCCGGCGCACGGACTCCTGCAGCGCGCGCGCCTCGGAGAGCAGCTTGCGTATGTGCTCCACGACTGGAGCACTGTGCGCGGTTGGCACAACACGGCCATACATGCGGTCCAGCAACTGAATGCCCAGTTCCTCTTCCAGAGACTGCAGGCTGCGAGTCAAGGCAGGTTGAGACAGATGCACCATGTCGGCGGCCGAGCGCAGGCTGCGGCTTTCTATGACCGCCAGCAGATGAGCAAGCTTGCGAATGTTCATCGCTTGAGATTGTGCAGAAATTGCAAAAAGTAGCAACGCAATTTGCATTAGACGCAATACATGGGCTGCGTCTACAATTGCTTCGACGCTGGAACAAAGCAGTCCAGCGCATGACAACAGGAGACAACGCATGACCATTTCCCACTGGCGCTACGCCACCCTGGCCGCTTTGCTGGCCACTTGCAGTTTTTCCCACGCCCAGACCCCGGAGATTCGCATTCAGGATCCTCCTGGGGTGATCGGCACGCTCGCCCGTGTCGCCCTCGAGAAGGGTTACTGCGACAAAAACGGTGTGAAGTGCACCATCCAGACCATTCCCACCGCGCCACTGGGCGTGCAGACGTTGCTCGCAGGTGGCATCCACGTCGCGCTGGCACCCTCCGAGGTGGCCATCCAGTCCGCCGCACGCGGTGCCGATCTAAAGATCGTGGCGGGCATGTTTGATGCGAGCCCATTCATGCTGATCGTGGGTGCGCAGATGATGGCCAGTGCCGACAAGCCCTACCCGGCCATCATGGCTGACCTAAAGGGCAAGAAGATAGGCGTCACCGCACGCGGCGCCGCTCCCGAGTTCCAGGTGAAATCCATGCTGCTGGATGCGGGACTCAAAGCAGATGACGTGACCTTTGTCGCGGTCGGCGCTCCCAATACCGGCTACCCCGCGCTGCTGAACAAGCAGGTCGACGCGGTGATGAGCTTTGTGCCCTTCGACGGATTCTGCGATGTGATGAAGACCTGCCGTGTGGCTGTTCTTCCCGCCAAAAACCAGGGGCCTGCGGTGCTGACCAACCTCAATGGCGCTGGTGGGTTGTATGTGATGCGAAGCGACTTCGTGCAAAAGAACGCATCAACGGTTGCGGCGTTTCGCAGGGCCTTGCATGACGCCGAGCGCTTTGTCACCGATCCGGCCAATACCGACGAGCTGATGCAGATCACGTTCAAGTACTACCGCATCGACATGCCAAAAGGCGATGAAGTGCTCAAGAGTTCGGTCGAGCGGTTTCGCTCCAACATGGTGGTGGCCGTGAAGCCAGAGGCGGTTCAGGCCGCGGCCGACTACCTGTTCCAGACCGGCCAAATCGACAAGGCTTTTGATGCCGGCCGTCTTTTCTGAGGCGGATATGGGCATGGCCAACGTTCACGCATTGTCGAAGTTCACAGCCGTCACAGAAGCGGCTGCCAAGGTACAGGCAACTCGAGAGATTGCCATTGAGGTCCGGGATCTAGAGCTCGCCTTCGATGGCCGAACCGTCATCGGAGGGGTTTCGCTGACGATCCCCCAGGGGCAGTTCGTTTCCATCGTCGGCCCCAGCGGCTGTGGCAAGACCACCATGCTGAACCTGCTGGCGGGGCTGGTTTCTGCACCGCATGGTGGGACACTGCGCCTGGGTGGCAGCGCGCCTAGGCTGGGTGATTCTCGAATCGCTTACATGCTGGCCCGTGATTCCCTGCTTCCCTGGCGAACGGCGCTCGGCAATGCCGAATACGGGATGCAGATCCGTGGCGTGGCGCCGAAGGAGCGGCAGGCCCGAGCGCGAGACTTGCTGCAGCGCGTGGGCCTGGCAGGCTTTGAGGACAGCTACCCCAAGCACCTGTCGCACGGGATGCGGCAGCGCTGCGCACTGGCCCGGACCTTCGCGCTCGACGCACCGTATCTCATGATGGACGAGCCGTTCGGTGCGCTGGATGCCCAGACCAAGCTCACGCTCGAAGAGCTGCTGGTGGAGTTGTGGCAGCAGGAACAACGCACGGTGCTGTTCATCACCCACGATCTGGCCGAGGCGATCGCGATATCGGACCGTGTGATCGTGATGAGCGCCCGGCCCGGGCGCATCGTCGCCGATCTGCCGATCGACCTCCCCCGACCACGCAGTGTGCGCGAGCTGCAGAAGGAGCCCCACTTCCACGAACTGTACGCACGCATCTGGACCACGCTGGAACAAGGATGGAGGCACTCGGATGAGCACTGAAAGCACCACACCACCGGTAAGAGGCGTTGTTCTTTCGCCTGTTCTTTTGTTGGTACCGCATATCGCCTTGGTCACGGTCGTGCTATTGGCGTGGGAGCTGGCCGCCCGAAACGGCTATGTGGACCCTACCTTTGTCGGCCAACCCACAGGCATCGGCCAGTTCCTCTGGAGCAACATGGTCTTGTCCCACAAACTGTGGATCGAGCTCGGCTGGACGCTGCTGGGCACCTTCGTTTCTTTCGTGCTCGGCAGCATCGCTGCAATCCTCACCGGCTTGCTGTTTGTCTCCATGCCGAGGCTAGAGCGGTTTATGGACCCGTACCTCACGGCGTTCAATGCCATGCCACGCATCGCGCTGGCACCTTTGTTCATCTTGTGGTTCGGTCTGGGCGTCGCTTCAAAGATCGCGATTGGCTTTTCGCTGGCGTTCTTCATCGTGCTCTCCAGCACCGTGGCCGGCATGCGCAGTCTCAACCAGGACCATGTCACGCTGACGAAGACGCTGGGTGCATCCTCATGGCAAATGTTCAGTCAGGTGACGCTGCCCAGTGCGGTACCGGTGATCTTCTCCGGTCTTCGCCTTGGCCTGATCTACGCCATGCTGGGTGTGGTGGGGGGCGAGATCATCGCGGCAGAACACGGTCTCGGTCAGACCCTGGCTTACTTGGGGTCGACCTTCAACATGAACGGCGTGATGGCCTTGCTGCTGGTGCTGTCTCTTCTGGGCATGAGTGTGACCTGGTCGATGACTGCGATCGAAAGACGGCTGCTGCGCTGGCAGTGAAATGAAACCAAGGGGCGCGGTCAAGATCGCCATCCTGGCTCCCGAACATGCGCTGGGGTGGACCATCATGGGTCCGGCGGATATGCTGCGTGCCGCGGGCTCGCTGTGGGCCGGTCTCGAAGGCAGAGAGCGGGCTGAGGGCGATTTTGAGGTCGAGGTGGTAGGACGGACCGGTCAGCCGGTGAGCTGTTTCATGGGGGCTCGACTGCTGCCAGAGGTGTCTCTTGACGACCCGCTCTACCGGCCCGACGTGGTGATCGTACCGGCCATGTTCGAAGAATCGGTGCGCTTTGGTCGCTCGGGTTGGTCGGCGCCGTGGACGCCCTTTGTCCAATGGATCGCTCGACAGCATGAGCGCGGCGCGATGGTGGTGGGCATTTCCACCGGGGTCGCGCTGCTCGCCGAAACGGGGCTGCTCGATGGGCGGGATGCAACCACCCACTGGGCGATGCTGGACGCCATGGCCGGCAACTATCGCCGAGTCAACTTCTTGCGCACGGCCCAGGTGCAGCCCGCGGGCGCCGGCAGCCGCCTGCTCACCACGGCTGGTGGCACGGCTTGGCAGTCCATGGTGTTGCTGCTGGTGGCGCGGTTTTCCGGCGGCGAGCATGCGGTGGAGTTGGCTCGGCTTTTCGCGACCACGTGGCCAACGCTCACGAGCCCCGGGTTCAGTGCCTTTCTGCCCGCTACGGATCATGGTGACGCTCAGGTGTCCCGGGCTCAACGGCACATCGCTTCGCACTTCGCGGAAGCCGATTGCCTGATCGCAGCGGCGGCTTATGCGAGGCTGTCTCGCAGGACCTTCGAGCGGCGCTTTCGCGCTGCCACAGGCTATTCGCCGCTAGCCTACCTGCAGGAGGTGCGCATGCAGCGCGCGCGCGTGCTGCTGGAATCAACACCGAACAGCGTCGAGAGCGTGGCGGTGACTGTGGGCTACAGCGATCTCCCACACTTTCGCACACTGTTCAACCGCATGTGTGGAAGCACACCGAGCCGCTACCGAGAACTGTACGGATACCTCGCCCAGGTGCAGATGACCTTGGCTACCATCTAACGCCGCCTCGGCTGCAGGGGGCAGGGGTAATCCCCCCAGAAAACCATCGTATTGAGAAGTAGAGACTTTGATGAGCTGGAGGTGGCAAATGTTTACGAGAAGGAGGTTCAGCAGCGCCTAGCAAGGCCTCCGATCTTTGCGCTCACAAATCCCCCCTTGACGTTGTCTCACACGCAAATTCGTTCCATCACCAGCTCAAACAACTCCACACGCTCGGGTGGGACAATCCAGTCCTTTGTCGGAAAGTCAATGCGGGCGCCAACAATCCGGGCCACGCCGAAGACCAGCTCTTCATGAGCGAACCCCTCGGGCTTCTTGATCCGCACCGACCCATCCATTTGACGGCCCGCGAACACCCGTCCAGGCACATTCGGCACCGCGTAAACACCAAGCACAACTCACCTCCCAAAAAAGACTCGACCAATACGATTCAGCGACTGAGATCTCGATAGGCTCCAGGTTTCGGCCCAGGTGAGGTTGGCTGCGGAATAGCCGACCGATCCGCCACTTGCGGAGCTTTTACCCTGTAGGCCGACGCGGCCACCTTTGTCGCAGCATCCCGGACGCGGTCCAGTTTGTCACCATTCAAACCTCCTTCGCGCGCCACCCGAACCACAGCCTCCACCATCACCTTGCGGTCCCCCGTCAGCTCAGCCTTTGGGCCAGACGCGGCCGGCGCAGTCTGGAGCAGTACCCCATTGCCAACAAAATGGGACGCAGCCCGCGCGTTGCGTTCGTTCGCAGCCACAGCGGCACCGTGAGCAGCATTGGCAGCAGCACTCAACGTAAGCCCATCCCTGGACATTTCGGGACCGTTTGGCGCGATTTCCGGCGCAGCACGCCGCACAGCGTCAGCCGCCTCTTGCTCAGGAGATAGAGCAGTCGATGTCACCGCCTGTGCGGTCCGACTCACTGCGGACACCGGCGAAGCCTTGTACGCGGCCAGATGCTTGCTGGCATCGGCCTCGCGAGCATTGGTCACGCCAGTTGCAGCAGCTACTCCCACACCTGCAGGGCCATTCAGGCCTTGGACCCTAGCCTGCTCCACGTCGGCCAGGCGAGCCTTGTCGGCCGGCGTCGGCTGGTACCCGTGCGACTCTATCCCGCGAGCAGCCAACTGGTACCATGCCTCACGCCGAAACGCATCGGTCCCGCTCAACTTCACAGTGGTCCAACCTCGATCAGCGGCAGCGGTGGCCAGAGCATCAATTGTTGCAGTATCTTCGCGTTGCGTCTCCAGCTTGTCTCCCTTGACCTGGATCACCAGCTCCGTGGTCTGCTTGTCGTGGTAGCCCCGAGTGGTGATCAAATACCGCTTGCGCAAGGCATCCTTGTTCTCTGGCTTCTCGACCCCTGCGGCCGATCTGCCGATACGCGCGCCGCGGTCCCCCACAGTCTTGCGCTCCAAACCCTGCATCGCCCCACCCCCGGTCCGCTCAGGCCATGACCGAACCTGATCGACCGCGCGCTTTTCAGCGAGGGCAGCGCGCATCGGCTCCAGCTCGGGCCGGGCCTCTTGCGAAGGCTTGAGTCCGGCAAAGCGTTCCCGTGCGGACTCCTTGAACCATCCGTGGAGGATGCTGCCTCGCCCTTCAGCCACAGCACCCCCATGTAACTCCATCTTTTCATCGGTGAGACTCAAGGTGGCACCTGGTGGTTGGTTGGAAGCCCGAAAGCTCTCAGACGCATCCCGGTAGGCCTGCAAGGCCTTCTCCGGGTCGTTGTAGCCGACCTTGGCCAGGACGCCGCTGCCGGTGGGCAAGCGGTACTCCAGCGTGAAACGTGGGATCGGTGCATCGCTCATTTGGCCGGCCCTCTCACGCCCAAAGATGGAAGGCCGCGCGGCCGACTCTCCAGGTAGCGCTGCCTGTCCTCCAGGTACTGCAGAGTGGCGCGCTCGCGCATCGCCTGCTCTTCACGTGCACGGGCGTCTGCCTCCGCTTCGAAGCGAACCCGCAGGCGCTCCTTCTCTGCTAGGGGGGCCAACCACGGAGGTCACGGATGCCGTGATCAGCCCTCTTACCGAAGCAAAGGCCAAGGTTTCATTGCTCCCCTTGAACGAGCAGCATGCCTTGGCCAACGCAGTGATTGAGGAGCTGAAGTCGAAAGGACTGGCTACTCCAGCAACCATTCAGGGACACGCGCAGTTCATCAGTGGCAACAGGTTGCCGCCAGCACACCTCTTGATGGAAATGGCGAAGCGGTACTTGACGGAAACCAGTGCCAGTGAGCGTATGCCGTCCGATTGAGAGCTGTTCGCCGGTGAAATCCTAAATCTGCGTGGATGAAGGCGGCGCTTGGCCTACTACCGGAGGCAGCTTGAGGCTGGGTGCGGTCTTTGCAGATCGCTCGTGCAATAGGTGCAACTCGACCAAGATCGATCGTTCAACGACTCGAGCGAAGCGGTCGTCCTTCACTTTCGGATGGATGTGGATGGCACCCGTGTGGATGTTGGCGACGTTCGGCGCGCTCTACAACCTGTGGGCCATCGCCGATTCCTCGGTCTATTCCACAGCGCTGGCAGACGTGGTGCCAGCGAACCGGCTTGGCGCCGCCTACTCGGTTCGCTCGGCGATGGGCTTCGGTGCGGGGGCGATCAGCCCCTGGGTCTTCGGCCTGGCCCTGGATTGGGGCCAGGTGCACTTCTCGCTGCCGGGCAATGCGTGGATATTGGCCTGGTCCACCGTGGGCCTGGGAGCGCTGCTGGGGCCGCTGATGATTCTGCGGTTTGAAAAGCTCACGAAGGTCGAAGGTCCTGCGCGATGACCGCCTTGAGCCAAGTCAGCGGTCGGAAAGCGAACGAACGCTCATGGCCGGGCCAGGCTTCCTCAGTATCGCGATCGCTCGGCCTCACCACGCCCGGGGTGGCCACCGGTTGAGACTGGTGACGGTCACTCGTTCCGGGAGAGCGAGCGTCGGCGCGCGCCAGAACCGGCCTTTCGACGGCGATCGCCATGAGCGTCTGCTGTGCAACCAAACGGAATGGCCGACAGGTCCTCACTGGCCAGCGTGTCGCCGATGACCGCTTTCGACCCGAGCGAACTCAACAGACCGACCCACTGCCGCCCTTCGTCTTCGATCTGCCACGGTCGACAACGCAGCGGTTGCGGTTCATCGCTCGGCAAGCAGAGCTCACAATAGCTGGCATCGAGCATTCCTTGCGCTACGCTGCACCTAAGTTTCATGATGGAGTATGAAATGAACCGAATATGGCTCAACGGTGTTATTGCGGTGTCGCATCCATGTGCGCCCATACAGACCAATAGGGAGGACTTGCAATGGCATTTATGAAAGGCCTGGACGATCTGCAAAGAACTTTGGCGGAGGCGCAGAGAGCGCTTGAGGCCGTCAATGGCGAGCTCGGCACCTTGTCGTTCAATCCCGAGGATCCAGAGAGCGTCGAGGCGGCGATCATTGAGTCCGAGCGGTTGGTAGATGAGCGGCTGGGCAAGTACGCCAACAACCCGATCGTCGGTCCACTGATAGTTCAGATGAAGGATTCGTTCAGGACTGCCGTGATCGAGAAGGCAGCTGCGGCACGGCTGAAAGGGGAAGAGTCAGATGGCGAATAGGGAGGTCCTGTTTAAGCGGATTAACAATGCCTTGTTCGACATGCAAGCGGCAACCTCGCAAACCTTCGAGCAGCATTTCCTGACCTTTGCCCGACTTTTTGCAGACTCATCACTGGACCTCCTCAACCAGAAGCTAACGGCAAGTCTAGATGTAGAGTGCTTCCTAGAAGCCAGTTCGAGGTCACAAGGCAGCATGGTGGGGTCGGCCCGACTCGCCTGGCCTGAAAACGCGGACGAGGTACTTGGTCTGCAGTGGCTATTGGTTCAGAAGCTCGCACGCGAACCGCGAGGTTTATTGAATTTCGCGCACACGTACTACACCGTTGGGCGCAACGTTACCGGTGAGTTGCATAGCCTCACCCGTCAGTTGCTGATCCCGTTCGCCCGCGACTACAAGGACTATGTAATGGCCATGGAGCGATCAAAAGTAGAGGCGTCCTTGAGCCGAGTACTGGAACTGGACCGAGCCCGACTACGGCAATCTTGCGGACCGGCGGAGTCCGGTGTACTCCGGTGTACTCGGTGTTGAAGAACCTGGCTTCGGAAAAGGGCTTCGCCGACTACGTGCACATCACCGACAGCACACTCGAAGCGATTGATTTCATCGTCAACCACCCGCCGATCGGGGCCAAGTCGTTCAGGGGGGTGTGCAGCGCCTGCGACGATAAGAGAAAGCGAGAACGGGCATGAAGCTGTCCGAGATAGTCATAAAGAATTTCCGGCTGCTGCAGGACGCGCGCATGCGGCTGGACACGACGGGCATCACGACGATCCTGGTGGGCCCCAACAACAGCGGCAAGACATCGACCATCGAGGCCATGCTGGCATTCCTGCAAAGGCCGATCAAGCAGCTGTCGATCAACGACTTCTCCCTTGGCTGCCGTGACGCCTTCAAGAAGTTCGAGACACACGTCCTGACGCCACCAGCCGCGGCAGCCGCGGATGAAGCTCCAGCTGCTGAGCCGCCGCCGTTGCCTGCGCTGCCGGTCTTGTCGCTGCAACTGAAGTTCGACTACGACGATACCGGTCCGGATTTGGCACTCGCAGGCGAACTTCTGATGGACCTGGACGATGCGTCCACGACGGTCACCGTCGAGATCCGATTCGGGCCTGCAAACCCCCAGCAACTGGCGCAGGCGTACCTAAACGATCGTGACGATGAACAGTCCTTCGCCGACTACCTTGCCGTCACGCTGCATGACCACTACAAGCTCGATCAGTTCAAGCTGAGCCCTGACGGAACCCAAGCCGAGAGGTTGCCCGACCGCGGCATCCTGCAGCGGCTGATTCGCATCGATGTCGTCAGTGCGCAGCGCCACATCGACGATCGCGAGGAGGGCAGCAAGGCCACGCGCTTGTCGACCTTGCTCCACGCCCACTACGAGCGGCGCTACAAGGTCGACGCGCCCAGCGACTTCAAGGCGCTTGAGAAGACGCTGCGAGAGCAGTCCACGGCGCTCGGCCCTCAGTACGTCAAGGCCTTTGATGGCCTCATGAAGGGCCTCGCGAAGTTTGGCCACCCCGAGTCACCCAAGCTGACCGTCCGCGCCGAGCTCAGCGCCGATGGGCTTTTCAAGGACACAACTCGTGTCTACTACGCCGCCATCGCCGCTGCGGGATTGCCGGCCGACGGCGCCGCGGCGGCGATCGATCAGGCCTTCGAGCTGCCTGAACGCTACAACGGTCTCGGGTTCAAGAACCTGATCTACATCGTCCTGTGTTTGAAGTCGTTCCGTGAGGACGTCGAGTCAGACCCTGAGCACCGTCCACGGGTGCACCTGGTGGTCGTCGAGGAGCCGGAGGTCCACATGCATCCCCAGATGCAGGCGGTGTTCGTCCAGAAGGTCAGCGAGTTCCTTGCACCCGCGGCCGGCGAGACTGGCGTGCAGCTGTTGCTGACCACGCACTCGTCGCACATGGCGGCCAACTGCGGCTTCGCGCCGATTCGCTACTTCCGGCGCAACAAGGGCAGGGTCGAGATCAAGGACTTGCTGTCCTTCGAGGCTTCGGCGAAGACCGCCCCCGAGAAGGCCGCGATGGAGTTTCGAGCGCATCGCCGATTGCCTCACGAACGGCCGAAGCTTCGTGCTGGACGCAGGTGCTGGCGCGGGCAAGACGTACTCTCTGGTCGAGGGTCTCAAGAAGCTGAACCGCCCCGGGTTTTGAGGAGGCTCTTTCCCCTGAGAGGATAGAGCCATGAGCAAGAAGTCGAACCAGTTTTCACCTGAAGTGCGCGAGCGTGCCGTTCGCATGGTGCTGGAGCACCGGGGCGAGTACCCTTCGTTGTGGGCGGCCATCGATTCGATCGCGCCCAAGATCGGTTGTGTGCCGCAAACCCTGCACACCTGGGTCAAGCGCCATGAGATCGACAGCGGTGTGCGCGAGGGCGTCACCACTTCCGAGCTGCAGCGTCTCAAGGAACTCGAACGCGAGAACAAAGAGCTGCGCAAGGCCAACGAGATCTTGAAGCTGGCCAGCGCGTTTTTCGCCCAGGCGGAGCTCGACCGCCGTCTGAAGTCATGAAGGGCTTCATCGACCAGCATCGACAGGCCTACGGGGTCGAGTCGATCTGCAGGGTGCTGCAGATCGCCCCGTCAGGCTATTGGCGCCACGCCTACGAACAGCGCAACCCCGAGCGACGCTGCGCCAGAGCTCAACGTGACGATGTCCTGATGCCGCATATCCAGCGCGTGTGGCACGCCAACATGCAGGTCTACGGCGCCGACAAGGTCTGGAAGCAGCTCAACCGTGAAGGTATCGCCATTGCGCGCAGCACGGTCGAACGACTGATGCGGCGCCTGGGTTTGCAGGGCGTGCGCCGTGGCAAGGGGGTGCGCACAACGGTCAGCGACGCTCGGGCGCCATGCCCGCTGGACCGGGTCAACCGTGTGTTCAGGGCCAACCGTCCTAACCAGCTGTGGGTCTCGGACTTCACCTACGTCTCGACCTGGCACGGCTGGCTGTACGTGGCCTTCGTGATCGACGTGTACGCCCGGCGCATCGTGGGCTGGCGGGTGAGCAGTTCGATGCGCACGGACTTCGTGATCGATGCCCTGGAACAGGCGCTGTATGCGCGCCAGCCCGAGCGCGACGGCAGCCTGGTCTGTCACTCCGACAGGGGGTCGCAATACGTCAGCATCCGCTACACCGAGCGATTGGCCGAGGCCGGTATCGAGCCCTCGGTGGGCAGCAAAGGTGACAGCTACGACAACGCGCTGGCCGAGACGATCAACGGGCTGTACAAGGCCGAATTGATCCACCGGCGAGCGCCCTGGAAGACCAAGGAATCGGTGGAGCTGGCCACCCTCGAATGGGTGTCATGGTTCAACCACCAACGCCTGCTCGAACCCATCGGCTACATCCCGCCCGCCGAGGCTGAGGCAAACTACTATCGGCAACTCGCCAATCAGGTCACAGCACCGGCCTGACTTAAACCAACCGGCCTCCACGATTCTCGGGGCGGTTCAAAGCTGTGTGCACCAACCCTCGCGGACAGGCTGAAACGGGACGGGCAGCAGATTGCCTGCATCACCTATACGAATGTGGCCAAGGATCAAGTGATCGAGCGGATTCAAGGCAACAGCTTGGTGCGGGTCTCGACCATCCACGACTTTCTCTGGAGCACGCTGCAGCCCCATCAGCAAGCGCTCCGACAAGCGTTGCTCGATCTCAACGAGGCGCTCCCGCCGACAAGCGCGCGTCGAGTCGATCAGGCCGAACTGCAGGCGAAGGTGGACGGTCGGCTCGAGGTGAAGTATTCGGACCGAGGCTCCAAGTTCCTCGACGGTCGAATCTTTCATGACGACCTGCTGTCGATCGCCCGTATTGCCTATGCGAGGTACGACAAGCTGGCGCGGATTGTGGCGAGCCGCTATCCCTACATCTTCGTCGATGAGTACCAGGACACCAGTGCGGCGGTTGTCGACATCCTGCTTCGCCGAATCCTGCCCTTGGTCGGTGACAAGGTCGTTCTGGGATTCTTCGGCGACAAGGTGCAGAACATTTATCACCACGGCGAGCACAAGGGGATCGGTACCCTGCCGGCGGATCTCGCCGCGCCGCTGGAAGTGATCGTCAAGCGTGAGAACCGCCGCTGCTCCCTCAGCGTCATCAACGTGCTGAACAAGATCCGGACCGACATCACACAGGTCCCAGGCAACAGGAAGCTTGTCGTGCAAGAGGCGTCATTGCTATGACGTGCTGCGAAGACCCTGCGGGAAATCAACTGGAATTGTTCTACGGGCAGATGTGTCCGAAAACACCCTTTGTCTCTCCGCAGGGTGTGCAGTTCGTCTCTGGTGAGCTGGGCCTCGGCCATGTGGTTTTCAAAGTCTTCCCCTACCAGGAAACGCTTCGCTTCTATCGCGAATTGCTTGGCTTTCGGCTCACTGACATGTGGACGGGTAAGGACGCCGCTGCAGTCTTTTTGCACTGCAAGCCCGGCTTGATCCTCGGCGCAACACACCTTCCATTGGAATCTACTCCCATGTAAAAGACCGGTGGGGCATCTTCCATGCGCAGCCCTTTGTGCTCAATGAGCGCCAGGCGGGCGTGGCCATTGAAGGTGTCATCCGCCAAGAAAAGCTGGAGACCAGCCAGCTTGCTGTGGATACCCATGGCTACACCGACTTTGCCATGTCACATGCCCGTTTGCTTGGTTTTGATCTTTGCCCGCGGTTGAAGGAACTCAAACAGCGCCACCTCTTTGTGCCACGCGGCACCAAAGTGCCCGCAGAAATCGCTGCGGTGTGCGAAGCCAATGTCGACGTCGCTTTGATCGAAAAGCATTGGGATAGTCTGGTGCACCTGGCAGCCTCGGTCATGAGCGGACATGCCAGTGCGGTGGCAGCTCTTGCGCGGTTCGGTTCTGCCGCCCAGGGCGATCCAATCTATGAGGCTGGCGTGCAATTGGGGCGGTTGCTGCGTACGGCGTTTTTGGCTGACTACTTTGTCAAGGACGCTTTCAGGAACGAGTTGCGCCGGGTGCTCAATCGGGGCGAGGCTGTTAACGCCCTCAAGCGCGCCATTTATACCGGCCGGATCAGCCCGGCGCAGGCCAAACGTGTCGATGAAATGCAGGCTGTGGCCGATGCGTTGAGCCTGATGGCCAACATCGTGATGGCGTGGAATACCTCACAGATGCAGGCGGTCCTGGATCGCTGGTCGAACCGCCGCCAGGTCATTCCACCGGAACTGATCGGGAAGATTGCGCCCACCAGGCTGGAGAGCATCAACTTGCGGGGTGTGTTTCGCTTCCCGGTTGACCGCTATGCTGACCAAATCCTGCCTTCGCGGCCAAATGCATCGATAACTGGCACCAATGGATGAAACCGACCACGGTTTGACGCCACGAATCGCAGATTTGAAAGTGAACAGGAAAGTCAATGAAATCAACGATCTACCAACACCACCTCCGCGCCAGTGCTAGCTTTTCGTACCGTCACTTATTGCACTGAAAACGAGGAGACCCCTCACCGGGCCGGTGGCCCTCGCCGCTGGGCTTTGCGGCCCTGACGGGCCTTCCT